>NZ_JBIUCG010000006.1:0-319131 GCF_044548645.1 Nocardia sp. NPDC051929
AACGTCCTCCTCCACCAACCGCTGCGACAGGATGATCGCGTCCTCGTAGTTGTGACCCTCCCACGGCATGATCGCCACCAGCAGGTTCTTACCCAAGGCCATCTCACCGTTCTCGGTGGCGGGGCCATCGGCGATGACCTGACCGATCTCGATTCGCTGGCCTTCGTCGACGATCGGGCGCTGATTGGAGCAGGTGCCCTGGTTGGACCGGTTGAACTTGCGCATCCGGTAGCTGCGCCGGGTGCCGTCGTCGTGCATCACGGTGACGTAGTCGGCGGAGACCTCCTCGACCACACCGGCCTTCTCGTTCACCACCACGTCGCCGGCGTCGACCGCCGCGCGCAGCTCCATACCGGTGCCGACGATCGGCGCCTCGGAACGGATCAGCGGAACCGCCTGCTTCTGCATGTTCGCACCCATCAGGGCGCGGTTGGCGTCGTCGTGCTCGAGGAACGGGATCATCGCCGTCGCGACCGACACCATCTGGCGCGGCGAGACGTCCATATAGTCGATCTCGGCGGATCCGACGAGCTCTACCTCGGAATTCTTGCGGCGCACCGCGATTCGCGCGTTCACGAAACGCCCCGCGGCGTCGAGCGGCTCGTTCGCCTGCGCCACGACATGCAGGTCTTCCTGGTCGGCGGTGAGGTAGTCCACCTCGTCGGTGACCCTGCCGTCGACCACTTTTCGGTACGGCGTCTCGATGAAGCCGAACGGATTCACCCGCGCGTACACCGACATATAGCCGATCAGGCCGATATTCGGCCCTTCCGGAGTCTCGATCGGGCACATGCGGCCGTAATGGCTGTAGTGCACATCGCGGACTTCCAGACCGGCGCGCTCCCGGGACAGACCACCCGGGCCCAGCGCCGAGAGACGGCGTTTCTGGGTCAAGCTCGCCAGCGGGTTGCGCTCATCCAAGAATACGGACAGCTGCGAGGTTCCGAAGAACTCCTTGAGCACCGCGACGACGGGACGAATGTTCATCAGGGTCTGCGGCGTGATCGCCTCGACGTCCTGGGTGGTCATCCGCTCGCGGACCACGCGCTCCATCCGTGACAGCCCCAGCCGGACCTGGGACTGGATCAACTCGCCGACGGTGCGCAGCCGACGGTTGCCGAAATGGTCGATGTCGTCGACCTCGACCCGGACCTCGACGCCGCCGGGAGCGGTCATGGTCTTCTCGCCCGCGTGCAGCCGCAGCAGGTATTCGATGATCGTGACGATGTCGTCCTCGGTGAGCGCCGGCGAGCCGCCGCTGCGGATGCCGAGTTTCTTGTCGACCTTGTACCGGCCAACGCGCGCCAGGTCGTAGCGCTTCTCCTTGAAGAACAGGTTCTCCAACAGGGTCTGCGCGGACTCCTTCGTCGGCGGCTCGCCCGGACGCAGCTTGCGGTGGATGTCCAGCAGCGCCTCATCGGTGCCCGATGTGCTGTCCTTCTCCAGGGACGTCATCATCACTTCGGAGAAACCGAAGCGCTCGACGATCCGCTCACTCGTCCAGCCGAGCGCCTTGAGCAGCACCGTCACGGGTTGGCGGCGTTTGCGGTCGATGCGCACACCCACGGTGTCGCGCTTGTCCACATCGAACTCCAGCCACGCGCCACGGCTCGGGATGACCCGCACACTGTGCAAGTCCTTCTCCGTGCCCTTGTCGACACTGTGGTCGAAATACACACCCGGCGAACGCACCAACTGTGACACCACGACCCGCTCGGTGCCGTTGATGATGAACGTGCCCTTATCGGTCATCATCGGGAAGTCACCCATGAAGACCGTCTGGCTCTTGATCTCACCGGTGTTGTTGTTGATGAACTCCGCCGTCACGAACAACGGAGCCGCATACGTCATGTCCTTGTCCTTGCACTCATCGATCGAGGCCTTGACCTCTTCGAAGCGCGGATCGGAGAGCGTCAGCGCCATGGAGCCGGAGAAGTCCTCGATCGGGCTGATCTCCGCGAGCACCTCCGCCAATCCACCGGCGCCGGATTCGCCGCGCGCGGTGGCCCGTTCGCGCCAGGCGGGCGTGCCGATCAGCCATTCGAACGAATCGGTCTGGACTTCCAGCAAGCCCGGCACTTCGAGGGGCTCACGGATCTTCGCGAACGAGAGCCGTTTCGGCGAGGGGGAGAATCCGGAATCGGCGGGCGTTGCGGCATAGACGTCGGTCTGACTCGAGACTGTCAAGATGCGTCCTTCCAGCACCTCATGACGCCCATACGTTCGCGTGGGCGTCACGGTATCTGCTTGTCCTGTGGGCGGTAATTCACATGGCGCACCGTGCTGGACCGTGTCCGAACATGACTCGACAACAACGGGTAGAAGGTGGCACGCAGACTGTGCCACTTTCCACGGTCAATTCGTATTTCGAGAGTTGGACAGCACGCGACCCGGCGCGAAGCCCTAAATTACACCCGATTTCGACCGATGTCGAGAGACAACAAGAAAGAAGACACGCCATTTCCTGTGTCTTCCCATATTTATAGTGACATCTCGATCCTCCGTTCGTCAAGTCTATTAGCGGTAATTCGCCAGCATTACTCGAGCGGGTCGCCTGCCGCGGCGGTCGCCGCCGGTGATGCGACCGGTTGCCTCGTCGCCCGCACGACCGTGGCCGCGGCGAGTGTGAGAACCGTGCCACACCACAACGCCTTCGCGGGCTGACCGGTGTGGTCGACGACCACGGCGGCGGTGAGGGGGCCGAGCGCAGCGCCGATATTGAACGCCGTGGTGGCCAGCGCACCCGCGATCCGCGGCGCGCCGGGCGCCGCGGTCTGCACGATCGTCGTGATCAGTGTCGATCCCACTCCGAACGCGACCGCCCCGGACACCGTCGCCATGATCGCGACGCCGGGCAGTGCGTGCGCGGTCAGAGCGGCCAGTAACCACACCCCGACGAGCCCACTCGTTCCTACGGTGACGATCCGCTCGCGATGACGGTCGCTGTGGCGGCCACAGACCGTCACGCCGACGAACGAACCGATGCCGAACAAGGCCAGCACGATCGGAACCCAGCGGCTGTCCGCTGTGGAGAGCCCTGCGGTGATCGAACCGAGGAACGTGAATCCCGCGAACGTCGCCGCGTTGACCAGCACCGCGACCAGCACCGAGGTGAGTACCGGCCGTTCGCCGAGTACCGCCCACTCCCGCAGCAAAGAGGACTCAGCTGTGGCGGGGCGATCACCGGTGCGAGCCGTACGGGGCACCATCGCCCACACCGGAATCACCGCTGCCCCGCTGACGATCGCGACAGCCCCGAACGCGATACGCCAATCCCAGATCTGCCCCAGCACAGTGCCGGCCGGTACCCCCGCGATACACGCCACGGTCACCCCGGACACCACCACCGAGGTCGCGCGCCCCACCATCACCGAGCCGACCAAGTGCGGCAGAGCGGCCAGCGCGATTGCCAGGAATCCCGCGTTGGCGGCGGCGGCGGCGACCCGCGTCATCAGCAGGACCGTGAACTCACTGGTCACAGCGCCGACGGCATGAGCAGCGCAGAACACCGCCAAGAACGCCGCTATCGAATGCCGGACCGGCAACCTGCCCGCCGCCATCGCCATCACCGGCGCGCCGAGCACCATGCCCGCCGCGAACAGTGACGTCAACAGACCGGCGGTGCCGAGCGAGACCCCGACATCGACGGCGATCGCCTCCAGCAACCCCGAAACCATGAACTCGGACGTGCCCTGCGCGAACACCGCGACAGCCAGCACGAACACCACAATGGGCATAAAAGGAACTCCCCGGATACAGGGCGCGACAAAGCGCCCGAGATGGTCGCGGAAATCGGGTGAACCGTCACCCTCCGCGGAGAAACCTGCTTCGTCCGGCGTTGCGAAATAACCACTCGGTCGCGCTACGACCAGCGGTTTCGCATTCACAACGCCGCCCGGCGCGTATGCCGGGCGGCTACCGTCTGGACGACTCCGGGGAATTCACGACCACACCATAACAACGCGTGCAGGCGCGGCCAACGCGATTTTCAGTGACCCCGTAGGCGGGCTATGGCAGCGTGGTTCGCGGACGGATCGAGCGTTATGGCCGCCGCCCACACATGCGCCGCTACGGCGCGCTGGTCGAACAGGGCTATCCAGGCGTCGGTGCACCGGCGGGTGTCGCCCACCGAGGTGGGCGTCGGTCCGAGTTCGGGCAGGTGGGTGTACGTCAGCGACGTGTAGGTGCGTCCTCGGGCGTCGAATATCGTTGCCGCGCAGATGGGATCGGCGGTGGCGCGTTCGCTCGATCGGCCCGCGGCCGCGGCCTGCATCGCCTCGTGCGGGCTGGTGAATATCTCGCCCACCGTCAGGTAGGCGAGCCCGAACGCCCACACGCGGCCGGTGAATCTCCGGATCAGCCATTCGGCCGAATCCAGGACGGGAGAGCGTTCGGCGTCGGGATCGAGGACGATCTGAGTGTGGGCCGCGTCGTGCGCGGTGGCGCTTCCGGTGCGGGCGAATCCCCAGAAATGCACGGTGTCGCTGTCGGCGGCGTCTGCGCGACGCTCGGCCAGCATGGCCGCGAGTAGTGAATCGATCGTGGCGCTGGGTGGGTATCGGATGGCGGAACTCGTCGGCTTGCGCGACTTGTCCTGTGGTCGATTTCGTCGATCGGGCATTTTCGCTCTCTGGAGGGGGCGTGGAATCGGTCAGGCGAACTCACCCGGCTGGGGCGGTCCGGGAGGATCCGTGGTGCGTGCTCCGTGGGCGGGCAGCAGAATGTCCCAGAACTCGATGCGCACCGCGTCCCACAGCCGGAAGTGGCGCGGGAACCATTCGCGGACCTGCGCCAGATCCGGCAGTGCGCGCTCATCGAAGGCGACGAATCCGTTCTCGCCCAGCGGGATCGGCACGGTGTCGCCGTTGTTGCGCAGCCGGTAGGCGGGTGTGGGATCGGCTTCGTCACGCAAGAACACGATTTCGATGCGACTGCCCACCACTCGCCAGCCGGCCTGTGCGGTTCCCGTTGTGGTCCGATGCAATCGGCTCACCCCCGGAAGGATTCCGGTGGGGCCGCCAACGCCGACAATTGCTCCAGCACAGCTTGAATCGTGCGCACGTCGAGAGCGCGGTCGGCGTTGTCGTGTCCGTCATGGGACGGGAACCGGAGTCCTCGGGCGGCGGCGCGTTCCCGGTGGCTCACCGCCTGCGGTATCAGCCGACCGGTGATGACGAGTGTGCGATACGCCGCGGCCTTCCATGCGCACCGCTCGATCCGGCAGGCCAGGTGCGCCCGCATCTGCTCGTGCGCCAACCGCACATCGGCGTGACGGCAGATTCCGGGCGGAACGAGGAGGCCGTCCGTGGCTTCGCGACGCCCAGGCCGCTGCGGCCCGGTGCCGTGACTCGTCGGCTGTTGATCGCACGTAATCGGCGCCGGTGCACGGGAATTCGTGACGAATTCGAGTTCTGTTCCGTGTTCTTCGGCCATGTGCATATGCTGCGAACGTGCTCACGACGGGGAGCTCGAATCGACCGGTGCCCGGCAATCGGCGCATACGCGCTGAGCGCTTCCCGAGTGCGCGGATGTCGATTCTCGCCGTGGGAAAAAGCAGGTCACACCGTGGGACAGCAGGGGAGGACGCAACGGAAATGGTCGGTACCAAGTCGGACGTCAGCCGGACGACGCTGCCGCGTCGCCAGTTGGGCCGCGCACTGCGCGACGCACGTCAGGCCAACGGCTACACCCTCGAGCAGGTAGCCGAGGTCCTGGAGATCAGCCGATCCGCGCTCGGACGGCTGGAACTGGGGCAGAACGAGAAGATCAAGGTTCGGGACATCGAGTTCATCTGCGAGTACTACGGGCTGCCGGAGGAGCGGACGGAGTATCTGAAATTGCTTGCCGAGCAGGCGCGTGTGAGACCGTGGTGGGAGGACTTCCGGAATCTGGTACGCCCCGGCTTCAACACGTATCTGCAATTGGAGGCCGCGGCAACAGAATTGCACTTCTTCCAAGCGCTCATCATACCGGGCCTGTTGCAGACTCCCGACTATGCCCGCAGTGTGCGATCGTCTGCACCGATGGGCTCCTCCGCAGATGCTGACTGGCTCGTAGAACGGAGAATCCAACGATCAGCGATTCTTACCCGCAGGCACAAACCGATGCGGGCCGAATTCCTGGTGCATGAGTCGGCCCTGCGTACTGTGGTCGGGTCTATGCGAATCATGTCTTCGCAATACCGTCACCTTGCTGAC
Organism: Nocardia sp. NPDC051929; assembly: GCF_044548645.1. Taxonomy (NCBI): domain Bacteria; kingdom Bacillati; phylum Actinomycetota; class Actinomycetes; order Mycobacteriales; family Nocardiaceae; genus Nocardia; species Nocardia sp. NPDC051929. The sequence goes on from NZ_JBIUCG010000006.1 coordinate 6,198, forward strand.
ATGGGTACGCGAGAGAACGTCTCGATCCGAGTCGTTCCCTTTGCTGCTGGCTTCCCAGGGGGATTGGCGGTACCGCCGTTCATCATTATCGACTTCCCTCATGGCGAGCCGTCCGTTGTCTACACCGAAGGCGCAATAGGGACAATGATTTTCGAGGATGCGGACGATGTGAACCGCTTCAGGGTGATCCACGAAGCCCTCAATGGTGCGGCACTCGAAGAGCAAGGATCGAGAGACCTGCTCAGGACTATGGCCAGGAGATACGAACAATGATCATCGACCTATCCGGAGCGGAGTGGTTCAAGTCTGTCCACAGTGGTGAGGCTGATGCGTGCGTCGAAGTCGCGTGGCTCGAGGCTAGTCACGTCGGCGTCCGCGATTCGAAGAACCCGAACGGTCCGGCGCTGATCTTCGCGCCGGGCCAATGGGACTCCTTCACCGCGTGCGTCGCGACTGCACTCTGATCTGCGGATCGGCGTAGACAAACAGACAGCCCGGACCTCGGCCTCATAGCCGATGTCCGGGCCGTATCCGTCACGGATACTGACGCAAGCCATGCGCTATTGGCGCGTGCGGTTCAACGGCGGCTGAGCCATACTGCTGCCAGCGGGTACGGGGCAACAATCGGAGTCCCGGCGATATTCACCGTTCCGCTCCAAAGCCCTTGCCGGGGGTCGATGTCATGCAGATCGAGCCCAAGGGGCACGAAGTCGAACGAAACATACGTCTCGTCCGGACCGACCGGCATCTGATGCCCTCCCCGGCTGGAGGTTCCGCACACCAGAACCACCGTCCTACCATCCACAAAAACTTGCAGGTCGCAGTTCTCGATCGGCGACCCGATCACATTGGAGGGCCCCCGCCCGACGTGATAAGTGCCGGGCGGGATAACACCGTTGCGCGGAAACTCCGGATCGTCAGCGGAGGCGACGGCGGGAGCAACAGAGACTGCGGCGGCAGCGAGCGCAAACCCGGCCACGATCTTGCCAAACTTCATCGTTCCAGCTCCTTGAACAATTCGTCGAACTCAGTCGTATGTCCTAGCTTTCGTCGAACTCGTTACTGCCTTGCCACCATAGATTGGGCCCCAAACTCTGTACGTCCCAACAGGGAGAGGACCCCGCCGCTTCCCGGCACCAGTCTCCCGGCCGCATCACACCTGGCACGCGCAGAACGCCTCTGGACCAGCGCGACCAAGGAGCGCCGCGCTGCTCGTCTGCTACTGTTGGCCCACTTGAGTCGTCACGGGTCGAGAGGGTGGGGATGAGTCATCGAATCCTGTTGGCACTGCTCATCGGAGCGCTGGCGACCGGTGCTGCGGGATGTGAAGACACCACGAGCGGATCGCCTGCGACGGGTTCCAGCACCACAGCGACACAGGCTCTGTTCAATCCCTGCACTGGGATTCCCGACGATGCGCTGCGGGCTGCGGGCGTCGATCCGAAAACCGAGGAGTCCGGTATCGCGGGAGTGCATCAGTCCGGCTGGGAGATCTGTAGTTGGAAGGGTTCGAAGTACTCCATCACGGTGTACTCGACCGGTCGCACTGTGGCGGAATTCGAGCGCAAGCCTGGAAACGTCGATTTCAAGGACGTCACTGTGGCCGGTCGTCAAGGCCGTCAATTCCGGGTCGAGGGCGCCTCGAAGAATTTCGACTGCGATGTGCTTTTTCCGGCAGCTCAGGGCGTCATGCAGGTAGCTACCATGAACAGGGCTGGCCAGGACAACCTCGAAGACCCGTGCGTGGTCCTGAACCGCGTCGGGGAGTCGATCGTACCGGTACTACCGCGTTGATCAGGGAGGGGCGATATGAGCGAGGGCAACGCATCGGTTTGGAGTCGACTCGTCAGTCAAGCGCGGGGAGGGGAACTGTATCTCGACGACGAGAATGCTGCATATCTCTGCGCGAAGGCGTGTGACCAGCGAATCGCCGATCTAGAAGGTATTCGCGACCTGTCACGCAGAGTGCAGAATGTCAGCGGTTTCGGTGATTTCGATATGGCCCGGGGTCTTGAAACCAAATTCTTGAAACAGGGTACTGGGGACGGTAATTCGATCGACCAGATCATCCTGGAACACATCGAGACCGTGAAGAACATGCGTGAGGTCATGGCGATCTCGTTCAAGCGGATCACAGGGAAGGACATCGAGAACGCGACGCAGTTCGCGAACACCACCGAGCAGGTGCGCTGATGGGCAACCCGTTCGACTCTCTGCGAGTCTTCGATATGGGGGAACTCGGTTCTACGATGCTTCGCAACGTCACCAATTGGATATCGGGTGAGGAGTTGCAGCCGGACGTCGATGTGGCCGGGGTGCAGGACAAGTACAACCAGCAGCGCGACGGCGTGCGGAGCCGCGCTGCGGGTGTCGGGTTCCAGGGCGAATTCCGGCCGAGGGAGGTTCTCGACGCGGACGAGTTCGAGCGGCACGATATCGCGACGCTGCGTGGCAAGGTCGATCAGATCGATTTGAAGGCGGTCGGTGACCTGGTGACCGCGTGGAACACCATCGCCGATCGGCACCAAACCTCTTTGGACACCTTTACGAAAGCCATGGCGCGGGCTACCGACGACAGTGTGTGGCGGGGTGAGGCGCGCAATGCCGCAGCGAGTGCGGTCGGCGACTATGCCGCCCAAGGTGCCCAGGTTTCCAACGCGGCCCGGCTGACCGGCAACAAGCTGGCCGAATTGCTGACCGGGCTGGAGCCGACCAAGCAATTGGTCCCGCACGCGCCGGAACATCGCAGCGGAATCGGCAACGCTCTCGCCTTCGTCGCCGGGCGGGGATGGCGCAATGACGATGTCGCCGAGTACAACACGAAGACCGAGGCAGTTCGCGTGTTGAGAACCGTCTACGCTCCGGTCGTGATGGAGTCCGATACCAATGTGCCGGTGATTCCGCGTCCGGCGACCACCGCGAATCCGGGTGGTGTCGGTGACGGCAGCGGCCCGCGAGGCACGAACACTGGCACCGGTAACCCGTCGGGAACTTCGTCGCCCAGCTCGGATCCCTCCGGTACGAACTCCACCGAGGACCCGACGACTCAGTCGAGCAACCAACCCTCGGACGACGCCTCGAAAACATCGGAGTCGACCAATACCGACCCGTCGTCGACTACGCAGGACTCGACCACACCGGCTTCCACCACGCCCTCTTCGACAACGCCTGCCTCGACGACTCCTACGAGCACATCGCCGAGCAGTCCCGGCAGTCCGCACTCGAGCACACCCGGCAGTCCGGGAAGTCCGACCGGTCCCGGTGCACCCGGTGTCTCGGTGCCGTCGAAAGGCACACCGAACAGCACCAACGCGGTTCCGGCCGCCGCGCGAACCGGCACCTCTCCCGGCCGCGCCGGTGCGAGCGGAATGGGCGGAATGGCTCCGGGTGCGCGCGGCGGCAAGTCAGACGAGGAATCCACCAAGGGCATTCCGGATTACCTGATCACTCAGGAACACGGCAATGAGCTCATCGGCCTGGACGAGTTGCCCGGGACGGTGCCGCCGGTCATCGGGGACAACCCGCGATAAGGACGCCCATGCCCGAGGTGCAGAACTGGCGGTTCACCGCGCTCGAATTCCGGACATTGTGGGAGTCCACCGGCCGGGATGTGCTGCCGTATCCCTTGCAACACCAGTACATGACGGAATTTCGGTCGGAGAGTCTGCGGTTGCGGCAGGCGGCGGCGCAGTCGCTGCGCCCACGCATCGATGACGAGTTGTTGCGGGCGGTGGAAGTGCTGCTGGCGCCGGAGGCCCGGGTGGAAGTGGCCGGCTTCGCCGGTAAGCGTCGCAACCGCAGGCTGCGCGCCCATGCGGGGGTGCACTACGAGCACGGCGCGGTCGCGGTGCAGGAACCGGGACCGGACCCCGAACACGGCGGTGACGTGGTGCTGACGCTGTTACCCGCCGGTGCGGTGGCGCGGGCCGTGGTCGACGTTTTCCCCGTCTGCGGCCCGGGGCAGGGGAAACAGTTGCAGGCTTCCGCGAAGGAGTTGGCGCGGCCGAGGCCGCCGGTCCGCGACGCTTGGCGACCGACGCCGCGGGAGGAGTTCGAGCGGTTCTTCACCCGGGCGATGACGTTGATCGGTCACGTCGGCGTTTACGCGATGGGTAGCGTCGACAACCGGCATACGCACGGCCGCAAAGATTTCCAGCTCAACGACGTCGAAAACGACGGCCGCTACGTCACTTTCGGCGCGGATCTGCTGACGATCAAACCCACCACCGCCGAGCGCGTCGCCGCCACCTTGCAGCAAATGATCAGCAGAACGGTCAAGGAAGTGCGCGACGGGGTCCACCTACCGTATTGACCGGAGTGGCCGGGCGCGCCCAACCCTCCGCAGACGCGGTGGCCTGCGGGATCAACTGAACACGGTACGGACATCACCTGGTTCTACTCCCGGGTGGTCTCGTCACCGGGGACCGCGCAACCAGACCAAGCACCGTGTCGACCGCCGCTCGGTAGCCCCTCCTGGGTGGGCAGGTCATCTACTATTGCGGCATGCCCGTTCCGCGTATCGAGCGGCCCGACCTCCCCGAGTACATGACCTGGGAGGAGTTGGAGCGACTCCCGGAGGAGATCGCGAGTCAGATCGAGTTGTGGAACGGCCGCGTGGTCTGGGTGCGCCGCGGTCCCTCCGAACATCAAACATTCACGAATTTGATGTGGAGCGCCTTGCGCCGCTGCGCCGGGCAAGACATGTCCGAGCACACACAGCATTGCTGGCGCGTCACGACGGAGACGAATGTCTTTCTGGGCCGCACTGGCAAGTCCGATTTCCTTACTCCCGACTTCCTCGTTCACAGGTGTCTCGAAACCCCGTATCAGGATGTCCGTGGCGGCGACACCTTGCTGGTCGGGGAGGTCCTGTCGCCATCCAACACCCAGGCTGACATCGAGGCGAAGAAGGTTCGGTACGCGAGCGCCGGAATTCCATGGTATTGGGAAGTGACTCTGGCCCGGGAAGCGAGCGCCATCGCCATTGTTCGTGCCTACGCGGTCGAGACCGGGCATGCTCAGCTTCCGGAGGGGGTTCATCCACTCCACGCGTCCAACTACCTCATGGTCGGTGAATGGGTACCCGGTGATTCGGGCGGCATCGAGATCGACTTTCCATTCCCAATCGCCATTCCCTGGTCCGAACTCGAATTCTGAACCATTCCAAAGGGATCCGGTGACCTACGGTCAGGACGAAGTCGGGACCCACGGTCCTGAATCGAGTCGGTGAGTCGATCACTGCCGGGTTGCACGACGAAACCGAACGTCCGCGCGTCGTCCCGGTGCAGGCCGGGACCCGTTGCCGGACCCGGGATCTGGCCCCGGGCGACGGGCGGACGTTCGGTTGTGGGGTGGGCGGCTCCGCCGGAGGGGGCGGCGGAGATGACGCCCGTGTCCCGCGGGGTCCGGACCGCGGGACAGGCCGATCGGTCAGACGTTCGCGTAGGCCAGCGAGGGGACGCGCTGGATGGCGAACGAGGACCGCAGGTAGAACCACCAGGTGATGGCCGCCATCACCAGGAACGCACCGGCGTAGGCCCAGAACGCGGGGGCCATGCTGTGCAAGTGGGTGTTGGACAACCGCAGCGCCTGCTGCAACAGCCAGCCACCGGAGGCGCCGACCGCGCCGATGACGCCGATCGCCGCGCCCGCCTGACGTTTGGCCGAGGCGGCGGCTTCGGTGAGGTCGAGGCCGTGCTCGGCGGCGTACTTCTTGGACTCCGCGCTGAAGATGGTCGGGATCATCCGGTAGGTCGAGCCGTTGCCGATGCCGGTGAGCACGAACAGCAGCAGGAACGCGATCAGGTACAGCGGGAAGCTCTTCAGTTCCAGCCCGGCCATGATCAGCGCGACCGCGACCGCCATGCCGCCGAAGACGTACAGGGTGATCTTCGCGCCGCCGACCTTGTCCGACACCCAGCCACCGAACGGACGGCTGAACGACCCGACCAGTGCCCCGAGGAACGCGAGGTTACCGAGCGTGGTGATCCAGCCGATCTTCGCCAGGTCCGGGAAGTTGGCCTTGATCAGGGTCGGGAAGGCGAAGGAGAAGCCGATGAACGAGCCGAAGGTGCCGATGTAGAGGATCGCCATCACCCAGGTGTGCCGGTTGGTGAGCGCGCGCCGGTAGGACTTCCCATCGGACTTGGCGGTGCCGATGCTGTCCATGTAACGCAGCGCGCCGAACGCGGCGGCCAGGATGAACGGCACCCAGACCAGCACCGACAGCGTGATGCCGAAGCGATAGCCGCCCGGATCCTTGGCCATGATGTGCGTGCCGAGGGTGATCAGCAACGGCAGCACCAGCTGGGTCTGGGCGACGCCCAGGTTGCCGCCCGCCGCGTTGATGCCCAGCGCCGCTCCCTTCTTGCCCTCGGGGAAGAAGAAGTTGATGTTGGCCATCGAGGAGGAGAAGTTGCCGCCTCCGACGCCCGCGAGCGCCGCGAGCAACAGGAACACCCACATCGGCGTGCCCGGCTGGTTGACGAAGTAGGCCAGGCCGAGTGTGGGAAGCAGCAGCATCCCCGCGCTGAACACAGTGAACGCCCGGCCGCCGAACCGGGGAACGGCGAAGGTGTACGGGATGCGCAGCGCGGCGCCGACCAGGGTGGGGGTGGAGGTCAGCAGCAGCGCGTTGCTCACCGCGGTGGGGTTGCCCTTGCCGAGCCCGGCGAGGAAGTCGAATCCGGCGGCGCCCATGCTGGTCACCACGGTGCCCCAGATGACCCAGATGCTGAAGCCGAGATTCTCGGCGAACACGGAGAAGATGAGATTCTTGCGCGCGGTTTTCGCACCGCCGGATGCCCAGAACGTCGGATTGTCGGGATCCCAGTGGTCGAGCCACCGGCCACGTTTCTGATATTCGAAAGTCGTTGGCTGCGACTGCTGGCCGGTGGCTGCTACGGCGGTCATCGGCTTCCTCTCGATTCGGCTCGACCGGCCCTCATCGCGGCGCAGTGCCGCCGGCGGCTGTCGAGTGCCTAGCTACGGTCGAGACAAAGGTATGAGCCGCTTGTTGCGTCCCCGTGGCCCTCGATGACGTTCCCGGCAAATCCGACTCACATTGCGCGGCCGGGAATGGTGACCACTTGGTTACCTGACGCCGTTTACCGCGCGTCCGGATATTCCGCGATGAGAGAGTTGAGGAAGCAGCGTGTCGCGGAGGCGGCCCGTTCGGGATCGCCGTCGATCACGGCGTGCACGAGCGCGGCGTGTTCGTCGGTATAGGAGTCATCCGATTTGGCGGTCCGCGCGCGGATGACCTGTTCGATGATGGGCAGCAGCGAATCGTAGAACTCGAGATACACCGCGTTGTGGCTCGCGACGACGATCGCGCGGTGCAACTGGACGTCCGCCTCGATCGCGGAGGCGGGGTCGTCTTCCCATTTCTTGTCGCGTTCGGCCAGCAGGCGCAGCAGGTTCGCGATGTCGGAGTCGTCGCGGCGGCGCGCGGCCAGGCCCGCGGCGGTGACGTCCAGCGCGAGGCGCAGCTCCAGCACGTCGCGTTCCTCGGCGTCGGCGAAATATTTGCCGAGAGTTCCGCCGAGGTCCGATGCGGCGATCACGTACGTTCCGGAACCTTGGCGACGCTCCAGCATGCCGGCGTGCACGAGGGCCTGGACGGCCTCGCGCACCGTGTTGCGGCCGGTGCCGGTGAGCTCGGTGAGCTCCGGCTCCGTGGGGATGCGGGAGCCGATCGGCCAACGGCCGGAACGGATTTCGGCACGCAGCTGCTCGGTGACCTGGGCGATGAGGCTGGTGCGCCGGACGGGTTGCACCTCGACAGAGTACCGCCCATCACAAATCGTTGCCGCACTTCATCCGGTCATCCTATGATTTCTCGGTGTCTGCGACCCTTCCCGAAACCGAGGCTCGCCAGGAATCCGTCCTGGTCGAGCGCCGTCGACGTGCGCTGATCGAGGGCCGGGCGCTGGTCCTGGCAGCCATCGTGATGTCGGCGCTCACCCTACGAGTCGCGGTCACCGCGTTCAGCCCGCTCGCCGAGCGGATCGGCGCCGAAATCGGTTACGGCACCGCCGTTGTCGGCGTCTTCGGGATGCTCCCCACCGCCATGTTCGCGCTGTCCGGGCTGCTCACCCCGGTCTTGGCGGTCCGGCTCGGGCTGAAGCGCACCGCGCTGACGGCCATGCTGATGGCGGGTGCGGGCATGTCGATCCGGGTGCTGATGTCGGGCACCGCCGAACTGCTGGTGTTCTCCGCGCTCGCCCTCGCGGGCATGGGTATCGGCAACGTGGTGATCCCGCCGCTGGTGAAGCGGTACTTCCCGGATCGCCTGGCCGGGATCAGCTCGCTGTACATAGTGATGGTGCAACTCGGCACGGTCGTGCCCGCCGTCACCGCGGTCCCGGTGGCGGACGCGCACGGCTGGCGCGTCTCGCTCGGCGTGTGGGGTCTGCTCGGGTTCGCCGCTGCGGTGCCGTGGGTGGCGGTGCTGCGTGGCCGTCGCGGGCACGACGGCGCGGACCGCACGGCCGTGCCGGTGCGGGAGCCGCACGGCGGGCGGGTGTGGCGTTCGCCGATCGCCTGGGGCATGGCGGGCATGTTCGGCATGACCTCGCTCACCACCTACGCGATGTTCGCCTGGTTGCCGAAGATCCTGAGCGAGGCCGGTGCGAGCGCGGCGTACGGCGGAGCCATGGTCGGTCTGTTCGCCGTGGTCGGCCTGGTCGCCGCGCTCAGCGCGCCGACCGTGGTGGCCCGATTCCGCAATCCGTTCCCCGTGGTGGTGGGTTGCGCGGCGCTGTTCTTCGTCGCGTTCGCCGGGCTGCTGGTCGCGCCGATGGCGGCGCCGATCCTGTGGGTGGTCGTGCTCGGCCTGGGTCCGAGCACCTTCCCGATGGCGCTGACGCTGATCAACCTGCGCACCCGCACGCCTGCCGGGTCGGCCGCGCTGTCCGGCTTCACCCAGGGCGTCGGCTACGCGGTGGCCTGCGTGGGTCCGCTGTTGTTCGGCGTGCTGCACACGGCCACGGGCGGCTGGCTGGCTCCGTTCGCGATGCTCGGCGTCGCCGTGCTGGTCCTGCTGGCCGGTGCGTGGCAGGCGTGCAAGCCGCGCGTGCTCGAGGACACCTGGAATTGACGCGCGCGGCCGTCGGCCGGAAATCTCACAGTTCGGGTTGCGCGGCTGTGCGAACGGGGTCAGGATGGGCGCATTCGAATTGTGCGGAGTAGCGCGCGTCACACCTCACCGGTCGGCGAATTCGAGATAAGCCTTTTCGTGACGCACGGAAACTGTTGCGTCACATGCCTGAAACATTTGGTCGAAACTCACCTCCCGGAACCGGTAATCGTGAGCAACCGTTGATTTGACGGTCATTTCGCGCAGCATTTCGGCAATACCCATTTCCTACCGTGGGGCCAACCGACTTTGGGAGGCCCCGTTGAGCACGCTGACGCGTAACCGTCTGGAAGCGCTGGGACGGACGAAGATCCGCAGGCCGCATCTCGATCATTGGGATGCGGAGGACGTCGCCGCTTGGGAAGCGGGCGGCAAGGACATCGCCCGCCGCAACCTGATCTGGTCGGTCTTCGCCGAGCACGTCGGCTTCTCGGTCTGGTCGATCTGGTCGGTGATGGTGCTGTTCATGCCGACCGACAAGTTCGGCATCGACCCGGCGGGCAAGTTCTTCCTGGTGGCCATGCCGACCCTGGTCGGCGCGTTCCTGCGGATTCCCTACACCGTGGCGACCGCGCGCTTCGGCGGGCGCAACTGGACCGTCTTCAGCGCGGCGATGCTGCTGGTGCCGACGCTGCTCGCGCTGTACTTCATCAACCAGCCGGGCACCTCGTACACGACGTTCCTGGTGATCGCCGCGTTCGCGGGCTTCGGCGGCGGCAACTTCGCCTCCTCGATGACCAACATCAACGCCTTTTATCCCCAGCGGCTCAAGGGCTGGGCGCTGGGTCTGAACGCGGGCGGCGGCAATATCGGCGTCCCGGTGATCCAGCTGATCGGCCTGCTGGTCATCGCGACCCTCGGCAATGGCTACGCCTCGCTGATCTGCGCGGTCTACCTGGTGCTGATCGCGATCGCCGGCCTGGGCGCCGCACTGTTCATGGACAACCTGCCCAACCAGAAGGCCGACCTGTCCTACATGCTGACGGCGCTGAAGGTGCCGCAGTCCTGGGCCATCGCGTTCCTCTACATCGGCACCTTCGGCTCGTTCATCGGCTACAGCTTCGCCTTCGGCCAGATCCTGCAGATCAGCTTCCGCGCGGGCGGCGACACCGTCGCGCAGGCCACGCTGCACGCCGCGCAGATCGCGTTCATCGGTCCGCTGCTCGGCTCGCTGGCCCGGCCCTACGGCGGCAAGTGGGCCGACCGTATCGGCGGTAGCCGGGTCACCCTCTATGTCTTCGGCGCCATGATGGCGGCGGCCGTGCTGGTCACCGTGGCCAGCACGGCCGCCGACAACAACAACGGCGTGGCGGGCGGCGGTGTGATGACCGCCCTGGTCGTCGGCTTCATCGCCCTGTTCGTGCTCTCCGGCATCGGCAACGGGTCGGTCACCAAGATCATCCCGTCGGTGTTCGAGGCGAAATCCAAGAGCCTGGACGCCACGCCCGCCGCACGGGCGGCCTGGTCGCAGAACACCTCCGGCGCGCTCATCGGTTTCGTCGGCGCCATCGGCGCACTCGGCGGCGTGGGCATCAACCTGGTGCTGCGCACCTCCTACGCGTCCACCAAGTCCGCGACCACCGCGTTCTGGGTGTTCATGGCCTTCTACGTGGTCTGCGCCCTGGTGGTCTGGGCGGTGTTCCTGCGCCGTCCCAGCCTGCGCGGCCTGCCCGCCGATTCCGAGGTCGTGACCGAAGCCGAGACCTTCGTCCTCGAAGCCGAGGCCGGTCACTCCCAGTCCCCGTCCGCCGGCTCGGCCCGCGCCTGACACCCGATCCAGTCCAGGAGGACCCACAGATGAACCCCACAGTCGCTCGCAAGACCGCGGTGGTCGTCGGCCACGGGATGGTCGGGCACCGGTTCGTCGAGGCGCTGCGCTCGCGCGACACCGAAGGCCAGTGGCAGGTGATCATCCTCAGCGAGGAGCAGCTGCCCGCCTACGACCGCGTCGGCCTGTCGTCCTACGTCGGCGCCTGGGACCCGAGCGCGCTCGCGCTGCCCGGCAACGAGTACGCCGGTGACGAACTGGTCGAGCTGCGGCTGGGCCAGAGCGCCGAGTCCATCGACCGGGCCGCGCGCAAGGTGACCACGTCCTCGGGCGACATCCTCGCCTACGACGCGCTCGTGCTGGCCACCGGTTCCTACCCGTTCGTGCCGCCGGTGCCCGGCCACGACAGCCCGGAATGCTTCGTCTATCGCACCCTCGACGACCTGGACGGTATCCGCGCGGCCGCCGAAGCCGCCGGTTCCGGCGCGGTGGGCGTGGTGGTCGGCGGCGGCTTGCTCGGTCTGGAGGCCGCGAACGCGCTGCGCCTGCTCGGGCTCACCCCGCACGTGGTGGAGTACAACACCCGGCTGATGCCCGCTCAGGTCGACGAGGGCGGCGGCGCCATCCTGGAGCGCCTGGTCACCGACCTCGGCTTGTACGTGCACACCGGTGTGGGCACCTCCTCGATCGAGGCGGCCGACAAGGGAGTGAAGGTCACCCTGTCCGACGAGACGGTGATCGATGCCGGGTTGGTCGTGTTCTCCGCCGGCGTCCGCCCGCGCGACCAGATCGCCCGCGACGCGGGCCTGGAGGTCGGTCCCCGCGGCGGCATCGTCACCGACCTGGGCCTGCAGACCTCCGACCCGAACATCTGGGCCATCGGCGAATGCGCCGCGGTGGAGGGCGTGTGCTACGGCCTCGTCGCGCCGGGGTACACCACCGCGGAGATCGTGGCCGACCGCCTGTTGGGCGGCGCGGGCGAGTTCCCCGGTGCGGACATGTCGACCAAGCTCAAGCTGCTCGGTGTCGACGTGGCCAGTTTCGGTGACGCGCACGGCGTCACCGAGGGCGCGCTGTCGGTGGTGCTGCACGACGCGGCCAAGGGCACCTACGCCAAGCTGGTCGTCTCCGATGACGCGAAGACCCTGCTCGGCGGCATCCTGGTCGGCGACGCCACCGCCTATTCGGCGCTGCGTCCGCTGGTCGGCCGCCCGCTGCCCGCCGAACCGGCCGCGCTGATCTCGCCCGCGGGCGCCGAACTCGGGGCCGACGCACTGCCCGACGACGCGCAGATCTGCTCCTGCAACAACGTGTCGAAGGGCGCGATCTGCGGGGCGATCGCCGAAGGCGCCTGCGACATCCCCGGGATCAAGAGCTGCACCAGCGCCGGAACCTCCTGCGGCGGTTGCGTTCCCATGCTCAAGAAGCTGCTCGAGCAGTCCGGCGTGGAGATGTCCAAGGCGCTGTGTGAGCACTTCGAGCAGTCGCGTGCGGAGTTGTTCCAGATCGTCCAGGTCACCGGCATCCGCACCTTCTCCGGCCTGATCACCAAGTACGGCAAGGGAACCGGCTGCGACATCTGCAAGCCGACCGTGGCGTCCATCCTCGCCTCCACCTCGAGCGACCACATCCTCGACGGCGAGCAGGCCGGGCTGCAGGACACCAACGACCACTTCCTGGCCAACCTGCAGAAGAACGGCACCTACTCGGTGGTGCCAAGGATGCCCGGCGGTGAGGTCACCGCCGAGCAGCTGATCACCATCGGCGAGGTGGCCAAGGAATTCGGCCTGTACGTGAAGGTCACCGGCGGTCAGCGCATCGACCTGTTCGGCGCGCGCGTCGAGCAGTTGCCGCTGATCTGGAAGCGGCTGGTGGACGCGGGCATGGAATCCGGTCACGCGTACGGCAAGTCGCTGCGCACGGTGAAGAGCTGCGTCGGCTCCACCTGGTGCCGCTACGGTCAGCAGGACTCGGTCGGCATGGCCGTGCTGCTGGAGAAGCGTTACCGCGGGCTGCGTTCGCCGCACAAGCTGAAGCTGGCGGTCTCCGGTTGCGCCCGCGAATGCGCCGAGGCGCGCGGCAAGGACGTCGGCGTGATCGCCACGGAGAACGGCTGGAACCTCTACGTCGGCGGCAACGGCGGTCTCACCCCGAAGCACGCCGTCCTGCTGGCCGGTGAACTCGACGACGAGACGCTGATCAAGTACATCGACCGGTACCTGATGTTCTACATCCGCACCGCTGATCGTTTGCAGCGCACCGCTCCGTGGCAGGAGGCCCTGGAAGGCGGCATCGATTACCTCAAGCAGGTCGTCTGCGAGGACAGCCTCGGCATCGCCGAGGATTTGGAGGCGGCGATGGCTCAGCACGTTGCCGGCTACCGCGACGAATGGGCCGCGGTGTTGGAAGACGAAGAGAAGCTGTCTCGCTTCGTATCGTTCGTCAACGCCCCGGAGGAAGCCGATCCGACGATTTCCTTCGACGAATCCGGGGAGCGGAAAGTTCCCGTCCTGCTCGGACTGCCGGAAGTTCCGGTCGCCACGCAGGGGAAATGACCGCTTAACCGCATGGAAACAGAACGTCGGTACCAATGAGTAAGGCGTTTGGAGGATGACACCGATGACCGTGATCGATACCCCCGGCATCGCCGCAGCTACCACCACTGGGTGGACGCAGGCCTGCCGTCTCGACTACCTGATTCCCGGCCGCGGCGTTGCGGTGTTGCTCAAAGGTGGCCGACAGGCCGCCCTTTTCCTGCTGGAGAACGGCATGCTGTATGCCGTCGGCAATATCGATCCGATCGGCCGGGCGGCGGTCATGTCGCGCGGGATCGTCGGCGACCGCGGCGGGGCGCCCGTCGTGGCCTCGCCGCTGCTGAAGCAGGCCTTCTCCCTGGTCGACGGGCGTTGCCTGGACGACGAATCGGCGATGCTGCCGGTGTACGCGGTGCGCGTGGACGACGGCATCGTCTCGATTTCCAACGAGCCGGTGGCCACCGCGCTCGCGTCCTCGGATGGATGAACCCAATGACAACAGTTGACGCGGGCGCGAGCCTGGCCGGATTCACGGTGGGCATCACGGCGGCCCGTCGGGCGGAGGAATTCGCCACACTGCTGGAACGCCGGGGCGCGAACATCGTTTCCGCACCGGCAATCCGCATCATCCCGCTCGCCGACGACAACGAGCTGGAGCGGGTGACCCGGCAGTTGGTCGCCGATCCACCGCAGATCACCGTGGCCACCACGGGAATCGGCTTCCGTGGGTGGATGGAGGCCGCCGAGGGTTGGGGTCTCGCCGAGGACCTGCGCGCGACGCTTGGGACCACTCGGATGCTCGCCCGCGGCCCGAAGGCCAAGGGCGCTATCCGCGCCGCGGAACTGCGCGAAGAGTGGTCGCCAGCCTCCGAGTCGTCCGCCGAAGTGCTCGATCACCTGCTCGCCGAGGGCGTGGAAGGTGTTCGGATCGCCGTGCAGTTGCACGGGGCCACCACCGAGTGGGAGCCGGTGCCCGACTTCTGCGAGGTATTGCGTTGCGCGGGAGCGGATGTCGTTCCGGTGCCGGTGTACCGCTGGGTGCCGCCGGACGATCAGGGGCCGATGGACCACCTGATCGAGGCCATCGTCACTTCGGGCATGGACTGCGTCACCTTCACCAGCGCCCCCGCCGTGGCGTCGATGTTGATGCGCGCCAAGGAGACCGGGCTGCTGGAAGGGCTGCTGTACGCGCTGCGCGGCCGGGTGCTGCCCGCCTGCGTCGGCCCCATCACGGCCGCGCCGCTGGAGGAACTCGGGGTGCCCACCTCGATGCCGGGCCGAGCCAGGCTGGGGGCGCTGGCCCGCCACGTCGCCGAGGAACTGCCCAGGCGGGCCAACCGGATTCACGCCGCAGGCCACATCATCAGCGTGCGCGGCGCGTGCGTAGTGGTCGACGGTGAGGTGCGTCAGCTGGCGCCCGCGCCGATGGCATTGATGCGTTCGCTGGCCCGCCAGCCCGGTCGGGTCGTCTCGCGCGAGGATCTGTTGGCCGCGCTGCCCGGCGGCGGGGACGACACGCACGCGGTGGAGACCGCTATCGCCCGGCTGCGCGCCGGACTCGGCACGCCGAAAGCGATCCAGACCGTGGTCAAACGTGGGTATCGGCTCGCGCTGGACCCGGCGGAATGTATCGACAACAACCCACGGCCCACCGCGACAGGAGGACCGCAGGTGCCCGGTGTCGGAATTCCGACCCGGGCACCTCGGTACATCCAGACTGCGGGGAGCTGGTGACCGCGCCCGCCCTGGTGCTCGTGGCCCACGGGACCCGCAGCACCAAGGGCGTGCAGATGATCGCGGCGCTCGCCGAGGCCGTGACGAAGGAGCTCGGTGCCGGGATTTCGGGGCCCGGCACCGAGACGCCCTGGGTGCGTACGGCATTCGTGGATGTCCTCGGTCCTTCGCCTTCGGAAGTGCTGCGCGATCTGGTGACCCCGGCCGGGGAATCCGTGCCTGCCGTGGTGGTTCCGGCGTTCCTGGCCTCGGGTTATCACGTCTACCAGGACGTGCCGCGCGAGGTCGCCGAGAGCGACCATCCCGCGGTGACGGTCACGCCCGCCATGGGACCGGATCCGGCGCTCGCGCGGATCATGGCGATGCGTCTGCGTGCCGCGGGTTGGCGTGAGGGTGACGCGGTGGTCTTCGCCGCCGCGGGCTCCTCGGACGCCCGGGCCCGCCAGGATGTCCGGCGCGCGGCCGCGCTGCTGGCCGAACACCTCGGCGTTCCGGTCCGTATCGGCTACGTCGCGACCGGTGCGCCGCGGGTGCCGGAGGTCGTCGCGGAACTGCGCGCGGCGGGGACGGGCCGGGTGTTCGTCGCCTCCTATCTGCTCGCGCACGGCCTGTTCCAGCAGCGTCTGCACGAGGCGGGCGCGGACGGCGTCGCCGAACCCATCGGCGTGCACCCGGCGGTGGTCCGCTTGATCGCCGAGCGCTATCGGGTCGCAGCCGGCGAGTTGGTGCGGGCGCGGGTTCGCTGAGCATCGGCCGTCCACCGCGGAATCGGTGGCGCGAGGACGCGAGCCGGCGCGATCGATGCCGTTCGATCGATTCGCGTACCGGTAGTTGCCGCGCCGAAAAAGCAATGTTCGGCCTATCTCCTGGTAGCGGGCGATTCGTTGGGTCGGGCCAGCTGGAGTTGGCGGAACTGGACGTTTCCTGCTGGCGCGGGCGGTTCGCCGACGTTTCTGTTCCGGCTGGCGTGTGAGTATCCGAGCGTGGCGCGGGTGATCCGGCCGAGACCGGAGACGGCGGTGCGCCAGGTCGCACACCCATGCCCAGCAGGAACCCGTGACCGTCGGCGCACAAGGTCACGCCGAAGCAATGCGGCGAGCTGAACGCGCTGCCAACCGTTCCTCGCCACGATGGGCCGCCGCGTGAACCGGCAGTTGCCGCTACTCTCCTCCACTGATCCGCAGATCCGGGCCGATTGGATCGGCAGCCTGTTCCGCGGCGAGCGCATAGGGTGGGCGCGGCTCCGGATGTCGAGAACGTCCGGTCGGCTCCGTCCCAGGGATACGAGCGGCTACGGACATGTCGCTCGACCACCCCGACGTAGGAGCGATCACCATGCGAGCGACCGAGATCACCGAGATCCTGAACCGTCCGATCAGCCAGGAGCTGCTGGCCCGCGACCTGACCCGGCTGGCCTATGTCGCCACGGATGGCACACCGCGCAGCATCCCGATCGGCTTCACCTGGAACGGCTCGGAGATCGTGCTGTGCACCACGAAGAACGCCCCCAAGTTGTTCGCACTGCGCAAGAACCCGATGGTTGCCCTGACCATCGACACCGAGGTCCACCCGCCCAAGCTGCTGCTCATCCGCGGGCGCGCTGAGCTTGACGTCGTCGACGGCATCCCGGACGAGTATCTCCAGATGAACGGCAGCTACGAGATGACACCCGAGCAGCGCGTCGAGTGGGAGGCCGAGGTCCGCTCGCTCTACGACGGCATGGTCCGGATCGTCGTCACCCCGACTTGGGCGAAACTCATCGACTTCGAGACAACACTGCCCAGCCCGGTAGAGGAGTTGATTCGGCAACGGGCCGAACGTCAGCATGCCTGAGAGCGACGCGGCAAGAATGGGCCCTACCGATCCAAGGAGAAGATGATGGCCAAGTATCTGCTGCTCAAGCACTACCGAGGCGCACCGGCATCGGTCAACGACGTGCGGATGGACCAGTGGACCCCGGAAGAACTCGCGGCCCACGTCCAGTACATGCAGGACTTCGCCGCGCGGCTCGAGGCCACCGGCGAGTTCGTCGACAGTCAAGCGCTCTCCCCGCAGGGCACGTTCGTCCGCTCGGACGGCGAGGGCCGCCCGCCGGTCACCGATGGACCGTTCGCCGAGACGAAGGACCTGATCGCCGGCTGGATGGTGATCGACGTCGAGACCTACGAGCGCGCCATCGAGCTGGCCGCGGAGCTGTCCGCCGCACCCGGTGCGGGCGGGAAGCCGGTCCAGGAGTGGCTCGAGGTGCGGCCGTTCCTCACCGCGCTGCCCACGGTCACCGAGTGAACGAGTCGCTGCTGCGGGAACTCGTGCCCGCGGTGATCGGTGTCCTCGTCCGGCGCGGAGCCGACTTCGCGTCGGCCGAGGACGCCGTGCAGGAGGCGCTGATCCGCGCGCTGCGAAGCTGGCCCGACGATCCACCGCGCGATGCGAAAGCCTGGCTCGTCGCGGCCGCCTGGCACAAGTTCCTCGATGTCGCCCGGACCGAAACGTCGCGGCGCGGGCGGGAACTCGCCGTGGAGGTCGAGCCGCCGACCGGCCCGGTGCCGGGCACGGACGACTCACTGTGGCTCTACTTCCTGTGCGCGCACCCGTCGCTGTCGCCCGGCTCGGCCGTCGCGTTGACGCTGCGCGCGGTCGGCGGCCTGACGACGCGGCAGATCGCGACGGCCTACCTGGTGCCCGAAGCGACCATGGCACAACGGATCAGCCGGGCCAAGCGGCGTCTCGCTGGGCTGCCGCTCGATCGACCCGGCGACCTGGCGACGGTGCTGCGCGTCCTCTACCTCGTCTTCAACGAGGGTTACGGCGGGGACGTCGATCTGGCAGCCGAAGCGATCCGCCTCACCCGTCAGCTGGCGGGCTCCACCGACGAGCCCGAGGTCGCGGGCCTGTTGGCGCTCATGCTGCTGCACCATGCCCGCCGCGCGTCTCGCCTCGGCCCTGGCGGTCGCCTGGTGCCGCTCGGTGCACAGGACCGATCACGTTGGGACACCGGCCTGATCGCCGAAGGAGTGACGATTCTGCAAGCCGCGCTGGCTCGCGACCGCTTGGGCGAATACCAAGCGCAGGCCGCGATCGCCGCCCTGCACGCGGATGCGCCGAGCGCCGCCGAGACGGACTGGGTGCAGATCGTGGAGTGGTACGACGAACTACTGCACCTCACGGGTAGCCCGGTGGTGCGACTCAACCGCGCGGTCGCCGTCGGCGAGGCCGACGGACCGCAAGCCGGCTTGGCAGAGCTGAGCGAGGTGGATTCCGATCTGCCCCGGTACACCGCCGTTCGCGCCTATCTCCTCGAACGCGCCGGCGACCTCGAGCAGGCCGCCGAGCTGTACGCCGAGGCATCCCGAGCAGCCACCAGCGCGCCGGAACGCGACCACCTCACCCGTGAGGCGGCGCGGGTGAGGCAGTCACTGCGTTCGTGAGCACGGGTTGCTCACCCACACGGAGTCTGCTCCCCTCGCTGCTGTCATCGGGAGTCTCCGAACCTGTGGGGTATGCCACTACATCTCATATACCCCCATGGGTATAGTCGGTTATGCCCCCAGGGGTATGCCAGAGCAGGTTGAGTGCTGCGATTCGTACAGCAGGGAAAGGGAGCGCCGATGCGGCCGACGACATTCATGGGGCAGGACCGGGTCGACGCCGGCAAGTCGGTGCGGCCCGGCGGCCTGCTGGCGCGATGGGGCGCGATGATGGCAGGGCGG
Organism: Nocardia sp. NPDC051929; assembly: GCF_044548645.1. Classification (NCBI taxonomy): domain Bacteria; kingdom Bacillati; phylum Actinomycetota; class Actinomycetes; order Mycobacteriales; family Nocardiaceae; genus Nocardia; species Nocardia sp. NPDC051929. Next base: position 25,083 of record NZ_JBIUCG010000006.1, read on the forward strand.
GCCCGGATCGTGTTCGCGGTGTGGCTGTTGTCGCTGGTGGCGCTCGGGGCGGCGGCGCCCGGCGTGTTCACCTCGTTGGCCGGAGCCGGATGGCAGGCCGATGGTTCGGAGTCGGTGCGGGTCCGTGAGCTGGCCCAGCAACACTTCGGCGGGAATTCGTCGGCGGCGGTGCAGGTAGTGGTGCATTCCGACACCGAGACCGTCGCCGATCCGACGATGCGGCAGACATTGGGCCGGATCTCGGCGATCTTCGCGGACGATTCCCGCTTCGGCGCCGTCGTCCCGCCGCAGCCGGGCATGACGATCAGCCCGGACGGCCACACCGGCATCCTGATCGCGGGTGCGAACGCCTCCACCGACGACATGGTCAAGGCCGTCGACGAGCACAAGGCGGCGCTGACCGCGCTGTCCGGGGACGGAGTCGAGGTCTATCCCACCGGTGCGTCGGCGTTGTGGAGCGATTTCAACAAGGCCAACCACGAGGCGATGCTCGAGGCCGAGCTGTTCTCCTGGCCGGTCACGCTGGCGATCATGGTGCTGGCCTTCGGCTCGCTGGTCGCTGCCGGGCTTCCGCTGCTGCTGACGGTGGCCGGGCTGGTCGCCTCGGCCGGTGGTCTGGTGCTGCTCAACCACCTCACGCCGATCTCGGTGTGGGCGATGAACTTCGCCATGATGTTCGCTCTCGCGTTGGGCATCGACTACGCGCTGTTCTTGGTCGCCCGCTTCCGTGACGCGCTCACCAAGTCCGCCGATTCCCGTTCGGCGGTGGCCGAGACCATGGCCACCGCGGGCAAGGCTGTCGTGCTCTCCGGGTTGACCGTGCTGGTCAGCCTGTCGGCGGTGCTGCTCGTTCCGGCGCCCGCGGTGCGCACCATGGCCGTGGGAATCATGCTCGCGGTGGTGTTCGTGCTCGCCGCCACGCTGACGTTGCTGCCTGCGGCGCTGGGCGCGCTGGGTGGCCGGATCAACGCCGCGGCACTGCCGTACGCGACCCGTCAGCAGCATCGCTCGCCGCGGTTCGCCCGCTGGGGGCAGCTACTGCACGATCACCCGTGGCCGTTCGCGCTCGCAGGGCTCGGTGTGCTGGCGGCGCTGGCGTTGCCTGCCACCGGATTGCAGGTCGCGATGCCCTCGATCCAGGTCGTGCCCGCCGACGCGCCCGTGCGCCAGGGCTACGAACTGGTCCAGCGTCAACTCGGCGAGGGCGCGCCAGGCGCATTGCAGATCGTCGTCCCCGAGGCCGAAGCCGCCCGCACCGCCGAGTCGGCAGCCACGACCGACGGCATCGCTACAGTCACGCCGCCCGCGCCCGCCGCGGATGATTCCGGCCTGGTCATGATGCAGGCGCTGCCCGCCGTCGATCCTTCCGACGACCGGCTGGGCGGCATCCTCGACAACCTGCGTGAGCGACTGCCTGCCGATGCCCTCGTCGGCGGCGCACCGGCGGAAAACCTCGACTTGCAACAGGCGCTCGACGACTATCTGCCGATCGTCGTCGGGGTGATCCTCGTCCTGGGCTTCGTCCTGCTGTTGGTGGCGTTGCAAGCGCCGCTCATCGCCGCGCTGGGCACCTTGGTCAGCCTTTTGTCGACCGCGGCCGCGTTCGGTGTGGCGAAGCTGATCTTCCAGGACGGTCACGGTGCGGGCCTGCTCGGCTTCGGTCCGCAGGGATTCCTCGACGGTTGGGGACCGGTGTTCTTCTTCGCGATGATCTTCGCCATCGCCATGGACTACACCGTGTTCCTGTTGGCCACGGCCAAGGAGCACTACGAGCGCTCGCGAGATCCCCGGACGGCGGGCATCGACGGGCTGGCCCACTCCGGCCGGGTCATCTTCGCCGCAGCGGCGGTCATGGTCGCGGTGTTCTTCACCTTCGCGCTGGCCGATCCGCTTCCGCCGAAAGAGATGGGCATCATCCTCGGCGTCGCGGTGCTGCTGGACGCGGTGGTGGTGCGCTTGGTGTTGCTGCCGGTCGCGCTGCGCTTGACCGGTAGGGCCGCGTGGTGGTCCCCGGCTTGGCTGCGCCGGATTCTGCCCACCGTCAGTTTCGCCCACGAGCGGACAGAGTCGGCGGATGATACCCCAAGGGGTATTGTGAAGACTAAGTGAGAGAAGGAGAAACATCATGGTCGGCGACGAAGACGCCATCGCCTCGGTACTCAATCGGCTGCGCCGCGCGCACGGCCAGCTCGCCGGAGTGATCGCGATGATCGAGCAGGGCCGGGACTGCAAAGACGTGGTCACCCAGCTCGCCGCGGTCTCCAAGGCACTGGACCGAGCGGGTTTCAAGATCGTCGCCACCGGGCTGCGGGAATGCCTCGCGAACCCCGACGCCGAGACCGCCGATCCGATGACGGTGGATCAACTGGAGAAACTGTTCCTTGCCCTCGCGTGACGCACGCGTTCCGCGAGGGCGTGATCTGGAGAAGGATGACCGATGATCGAATCCAGCTGGCCAGGTGAATGGACCATCGCACGCCTGGTTCCGCTGCTGGCCGGAACGTTCGTGCTGCTCGGCACCGTACTCGCCGCGACGATCTCGGCGTGGTGGCTGCTGCTTCCCGCCCTGGTCGGGGCCAATCTGCTGCTCTACAGCGCCGTGGGCTGGTGCCCGGCCACCCTGCTCATGCGCCGCGCCGGCATTCCCGCGGGCGCCAGCCCGAATTCGCGCTGACCGACATCGACGCGCTCGGCGGCCGTCGAATCGGCGGCGGCCGACAGAGCCTGAGCGGCGCTGAACCGGCCGCGGTTCGCGGGCGGGCCGGGCGTCGGATCGCGTGCGCCCGGACGATTGGGCCCGCCCCGTTCGCGTCGGCAATGAGTCGGTGCGGTCGAAGTCTCGCGGTCAGGAAGGCTTCTTCCGACCGGTGTAGGGATTCGCCGGATTCGACGCGACGAACTGTGACCAGGTCTGCGTGCCGTCGGGATGATCCGGGCATGTGTTCAGCCCGGCCCGGAACGTGCTCCCGACTCGTCCCGGAACGGGGAGCGGGACGATACGCCGGGGCCGATGCCGGACACCCTGCCAAACCCGCGCCAACTGTGCCATCGTCAGCACCTCCGGACCGCCGAAGTCGGGTGCCCGGCCGAGCGGCTCGCCCATGGCCAACTCGGCCACCCGCCGCGCCACGTCGGCGGCGGCGACAGGCTGGAAACGAAAGGTCGTGGGCAACGGCGCCACCGGCCATTTCTCGACGGTCCGCAACAGCGCAGCGATCAGCTCGTGAAACTGCGTCGCCCGCAGGATCGTGTGCGGGACGCCGCTGTCGACGACGGCTTGCTCGCAGGCCAGCTTGTTGCGGTAGTACCAGAACGGGATCCGGTCGATTCCGACGATCGACACGTAGAGCAGGTGCCGAACCTCCCGTGCATGCCGCAGCAGGTTCTCGGTTTGCTCGAGGTCCGCGCCACCCGCGCGACGAAAATCCGAAGCCGCGTGCACGATCACTTCGGTTCCCGCCACCGCCTCCGCTACGCCGACACCGGTTCGCAGGTCGCCGACGTGCGTGCCCGCGCCAGGGCGACGGGACAGTACCCGTACGTCATGGCCCGCTTCACGCAACCGATCGACCACTTGTCTGCCCAGCGCGCCGGTTCCGCCCGTGACGAGAATCTTGGTCATGGACCACTTCTACCGCCGAAGTCCGCGGGAACGTGCGAGGCCGTCGTCACACGGTGCGTCGCCCAGGACATTCGCGGCATGACGTGGTGACCGAACGCCGAATCGCCTGTCCTCGTCTCATATCGGCGAAAATGATTGCAGGACTGATCTTCTGGTATCGAGCTCCGAACGCTGACGCGGTGGTTGAATCGATGTCGAGGCGAGTGCAGGAGCCTCTACGATCGGGAGAGAGGACCTGATGCCGGTGGGAGGCGTGGCTCGTGGTGGCGCGAACGCGGTAGGACGCGAGGAGCGGTTGTGCGTGCGGGGCTGAGGCGCCGCACCACCCGTGCGGACACCGGATACGGCGCGTTCCTGTCCTACAGCGGCGAGCGGGACCGTGCGGTGCTTCCGCTGGTCCAGAACGCGATCGAGAAGCTGCCACGACCCTGGTACCGCTTCCCGCGAACGCGCATCTTCCTCGACTACAGCGGTGTCCCGATCGGTGCCGAACTGTGGGGCAAGATCGTCGCGGGCCTGTCGCGTTCCGAGTGGCTCGTCGTGGTGGCTTCACCCGAGGCCGCAGGCTCCAAATGGGTGGACCGCGAAATCGAGTGGTGGCTGGCGAATCGGTCTCCCGAGACGATATTGCTGGTCCTCAGTGCCGGGTCCCTGTTCTGGGACGAAGAAGCCGGGGATTGGGACCGGGCGCGCTCGACCGCCCTACCGCCACGCCTGTTCGGTGTTTTCGCGTCCGAACCCGTATACAAAACGCTCAAATGGCGTGCGGACGCGAACGGAGTCCCGCGTCCGGACATCGACGCCATCGCGGTCGGGATCGCCGCGGTGATTCGCGGCGTCTCCGAGGCCGACGTCAAATCCGAGGGTTACCAGCAGACCAAGCGGAACTTGCGCTGGGCGAGAACCGCCATCGGCGCGTTGGTCATCTTGCTCGTCGTGGCACTGATCGCGGCGGTCGTGGCTCGGGTGCAGAGCAATCGCGCCGAGGAGCAGGCCAAGATCGCCACGGCGCGGCTCATGGCCTCCGTCGCCGACACCAAGATGGCCACGGATGTCCGCGCGGCCCTGCTGCTGGCCGTGGCGGCGTACCGTCTCGACCCGAGTCCACGTCACCAAGCCGCCCTGCTGCGCGCGAATCTGGCCAGTCCGAAAGTCGCTCGTTACGTGGCGGCACCTGCGGAGGTCACGGCCTTGCAGAGCAGTGCCGACGGTCGAACCGTCGTTGCCGGGCTCGCCGATGGACAAGTCGTGACATGGGCGCCGGGAGGCTCGGTGACGACCTCGGTCGCGCGTTTGCCCGGCGAGATCCGCTCGCTGGCCGTCGCCGCGGACGGCCGGACGGTTCTCGCCACGGATGGCGCCTCGATCACACTGTGGGGCAGCAACTCCGGTCGGCCGGACTTCGGCGTGCCCGGCGCGAGCGAAGTCGATGTCGTCGCCGTATCCGCGTCCGGGAAGTTCGGTGCGGTCCATCGCAGGCAGACCAAGGCGGCGGAAGGCACCCCGGGGACGGTCGACATCATCGACAATGCCGCTGGACGGGTTCTCTCGTCACATCCGATCGACCGAGCGGTGACGAGCATGGTGTTCACCGACGACACGGCGTTGCGTCTGCTCGAAACCGGCGGCAAGGTGCGGCAGATCTCGCTTCGCGGCGGCGCCGACCGAGATCTTTCACCTTTCGACACCGACAACGCCTGCGGCGACGGCCAAGGCGTCGGGGAATTGTCGCCCGACGGGTCCTCGTTCGCCTGCGCCGTCTTGCCCGGTATTCCGGCGCCGGTTTTCCGGCTGCGTCCGACTCCGAGCGCTGTGCGCCCAGAGCCCGGATATGTGGGCGTCGCGATGCCGAGGCGATCGGCTCCCGCCGTGCTCAGCCGCTCGGCGCGGATAGCGGCGGTGCCCAGTGCCGACGCCGGGTTCTATGTCGGGCCCGTCACCGGCGAGCCGAGGCCTCCGGAACCGCCACCGCTGATCACCGGTACCGCCGTCGATTTCGACCGGAAGCTACTGCGTTTCCTCGGGACCTCCGAAACGCAGCTGGTTTCGGCGTCCGGGCGACTGATCACCCTGTGGGATCTCGCGCAGCGCGACCGGCTGGCGAAATCTTTAGCGGTGCCGATCGTCAAAGGATGCAATTCTTGTGAACCAAGCTTGTCGCTGTCCCCGGACGGGCGCACCGCAGTGATCACCGGTCAGGACAAAGATCCGGGAGAATCGGCGCTCAACAGTGACGTGGTGATCATCCAACAGCTCGGGCCGAACCCCTCCCGGCAGCTCTCCATACCGGGACTATCCGGGAAACTCGCCTGGCGCGCGGATGGCACGATGCTGGCAATCGCCGCGAATCCGGCATCCGGCTACGAGCGACGTGTATCCCCGCCCAAACCCCACGTGGAGACTCCGTTCGAGGTGACGGTCCTGTCCTCGCCACCACCGCAGATCAGCGTCGAGGCGGCCGGTGTGTCGTCCGTATCACCCACCGCTGTTTCTCTCGACAGCAGGGGGCGGGCGTATCTGCATGATCTGGCCACCGGCGGCATCAACTCGGAATTCATCCCGCTGGGCGGCGCGGTCGACACAGACCATGTCGTCGAAGCGGGAATCGACGCGGCCGGAGAGTTCCTGGTCATGCGCGATGCCGAGCACATATCGGTCTATGACTTGGCGCGAGAGCAAAACGCGCACGACATCGACGGCAAGGACGCGCAGTCGGTGTTGTTCGCCGGACGGCATCTGCTGATCCGCCGGAAAGACAGCATAGAGATCTGGGATCGGACCGGCTCGCATCGAGAGCGGACGATCCCCTTCCGCAGTACTCGGAACTCGGCCGCGCAGCTCGCCGCCGCTGCGGACGCGAACGTGGTCGTCGCGAAAGACGAGGCAGGCTATCTGACTGTCTTCGCCGCCGACGGCACGAATCTGGGCGAACTCGAGCCTGATTCCGTTTGGCACGTCCCATCCGCCGTCGCCTTGTCCGCTGATGGACGGTATCTCGTGACGGTGAATCCCGGTCCCGCGTTCTCCGGCGGCGTCGATGGGACGCTGATCGAACGGGACATCTCACCGGACGGCCTGATCCGGGCCGCTTGTGCGCATGCTGGTCCGGATCTCACCGGCGCCGAATGGAACGCCTTGATGGGAGTCGCGCGTCCCGCTCAAGCCCGCTGCCCGTAGGGCGCGTTCGACTGCCGCCGGCGTTTCGCTCAGTCGGCGTGACGGCTCCTTCATGGGCTGGTCGGTCTTCCGGCGCCGACCGCCCTGTCCGCGAAATCCGGATGTGCCGGCGACCGGGTGAACGACGCCCGATAGCTGCTCGGTGGCACTCCGACGTGCCGGATCATGTGCTGGCGCAGCGACTCCGCCGAGCCGATGCCGCTGTGCCTGGCCACCTGGTCCATCGGCAGCGTCGTGGATTCCAGTAGCTCCCTGGCGCGTTGCAGGCGCTGGTGCAGCAGCCATTTCTGCGGGCTGAGGCCGGTCTCCTCGTGGAAGCGGCGGGTGAGCGTGCGCACGCTGGTGCGGGCGTGGGCGGCCAGATCGTCCAGCGACAACGGTAGGTCCAGCCGTCGCAGCGCCCAGGCGCGGGTGTCGGCGAGCGTCACGCCGTTCTCGGCGGGCAAGGGCGCGTCCACGAACTGGGCTTGGCCGCCGGGCCGCACCGGGGTGACGACGGCCGTGCGCGCGGCCGCGTTCGCGACGGTCGCGCCGTAGTCGGCGCGAATCAGATGCAGGCACAGGTCGATTCCGGCCGCCGCGCCCGCGGCCGTGGTGATCGGGCCGTCTTCGATGAACAGCGCGTCACTGCGGACCGACACGTCCGGGTGGTTCGCCGCCAGTTCGTCGGCGAGAGCCCAGTGGGTGGTGGCGGTGCGGCCGGACAGCAGGCCGGCCTGCGCCAGCACGAAGGCGCCGCTGCAAATCGAGGTGACGCGCTTGCCCGCGGCCACCGCGCGACGCAGGGCGGTCAGCGTGGCGGCGTCCGCGTCGGCGCGGCTTCCGGTGCTCGGCACGATGACGATGTCCGCCTCCTCGATCGCCGCCAAGCCCCGGGAGACGACCACGTCGAATCCACCCAGCCCTGCGGGCAGCACGCCGGGCACGGCGGTGCACACCACGATGCGGTAGCCGGGCTCGCCGTCGACCATCGCCGCGCCCAGCACCGTTTCCGGCATGGCCAGGTCGAAAGCTTTCACCGGAGGAACCGCGACGACGGCGACAGTCTGCATGGCCTGATCCTTGGGATAGTTGGCAATCCAGCCAGTAGCTTACCCGTCGCCGCACCGGCAGGCTGAGTAGCGCACGACCGGCGAACGGCACCCCGAATGCCGCAGGTCGTGTGGAAACACTTGTCGCAGAGAGGAATACGCATGCATTCGCATGTCATCGTCGGACGTGGCGCCACCGCTTCGGCCACCGCGGCGCTACTGGCCGGGTCCGGCGACCGGGTACGCATGGTCAGCCGCAGCGGCGCGGGGCCCGAGCACCCGAACATCGAACGAATCGCCCTCGACGCCTCGGACGCGGACGCGCTGACCGCTGTCGCCGAAGGCGCCGAAACCCTGTTCAACATGGCCATGCCCGCGTATCACACCTGGCCGGAGACCATCCCGCCGCTGTTCGGGTCCATTCGCTCCGCCGCCGAGCGGTCCGGTGCGAATTACGTGATGCTCGGCAACCTGTACGGCTATGGTCCCGCCGACGGGCCGGTCACCGAGCAGGCACCGCTGGCGGCCACCGGGCCGAAAGGGCGGGTTCGCGCCCGCATGTGGCGGGAAGCGGAAGAGGCGCACCGGGCGGGCCGAGTGCGCGTCACCGAGGTCAGGGCGTCCCAATTCATCGGTCCCGGCGCGATCTCGGTGTTCTCGCTCCTCGCCCAGCCGAAGATCTCGGCGGGGCAGTTGGCGCTGCTGCCGCAGGAACTCGACCTTCCGCATGCCTACACCGCGGTCGGCGACGCGGCGGCGGCAGCGGTCGCCGTCGCCCGCGACGAGCGCGCGTGGGGCAGGCCGTGGCATGCGCCGAGCATCACCGCGACCGCGCGGGAGCTGGCCGGACGATTCGCCGCGGCGGCCGGGGCGCCCGAGCCGCGGCTGGCGGTCATGAGCGATCGCGAACTGACGCTGCTCGGCCTCACCGACCCGTTCTGGCCGGAGTTGTTCGAGACCTACCACATGTCGCACGCGGCCTTCACGGTCGACGACTCGGCCATTCGCGACACCTTCGGCCTGAAGGCATCCGACCCGGACGAGGTGTTCGCGCAGGTCGTGCACGCGGCTCGAGCGTGATCCGGACCGCACAGCGTGGCGGCGCGGTGAGGTCGAGATCTTCGCCGAAAGGTGAGCACCCGCTGGCGGACGCTCGCGCGGACATCGGTCAGGAAGACGTCGCCTTCCCCGCGAACTGCTGTCGTCGCAGGACAGTTCTGGCCAGTTCGGCGGGGGTGCCCGTGCTGGTGTCAACGGTCGTGTCGTAAGTGGCGCCGTGTTCGTGCACCAGGTGGAAATGGCCGCGCGCCAAGCCTTTTTTGACGTCGCGTCCGCGCGCCTGTTCACGCCGCTCCGCCACGGCCAGCGGGCAGGTGACGCGCACCAGCTGCACGTCCAGCCCGGCCAGCGCGGCCATCCAGATTGGCAGTAGATCCGCGCTCAGCAACATCTCGTCGATCACCAGGTGGTCCCCGCCGTGGGCGAAGGCGGCGGCCGCGGCGCAGGCGGAACGCAGCATCCGCCGCCCGACCTCGCCGTAGCGGATGACCACCATCGGGCTGCCGTCCGCGTCCCGGCCGCGGTCGTACCAGAATCCCTCTCGGCTGAGCGGACTGTCACGTCCTCCGCCCCAGTTCGGCGGAATGAGCTGGAACAACGTGTCGATGCCCCAGTAGACGAAGGGGATGTCGCTCTCGTCCTGGATGGCTCGCGCCAAGGTCGTCTTACCCGAGCTCGACGTTCCGTTGAGGAAGATGACGCGGCTGGGCGGTTCGACGCTGCGCATCCCGCCACGCTACCGGGCCATCGTCCAGCCCGGCTCGCTACGGATTCCAGGGGTCGAGGCCACCGTCGGGATCCAGGTGATCGAGGTTGGCGACGCGCCTGGCCGATCGCATCAGGGCTTCGCGGTTGATGTCGTTCGGGTTCGCGTAGTACTCCCTGGCCGCTTCCTGGTGCATGGTCGCGACTCGGTGGCCGATCGCCCAACGGGTGTCACGGCCCGCGCCGTCCCACTCGTCCGGGGTGATCGCCGCGCGCAGCGCCCGGTCCGAATGCCAATTCTGCTCGACCCGCTGCACGAACGCCTGATCGATGTTCGCGTTGGGGGCGGGCGCGTTGCTGTGCCGGACGAAGCTGTCCGCGGCGATCACCGCCTGGGCGGCGAAGGCATCGTGCGCTTCGTGGTCGACGTGGTTGTCCACCGCCCACGCCGCCGCGATCGCCTTCTGCAACGGCGCGAAGCTGTACGGGTTCTGCGATGCCGTCGACTCCTGGACGGAGTATGCCGTCAGCGCATTGGTGACCCGCTCGTGGCTCGCGCCGGAGGAGAGCAGGACAGCATGGATGCGCGAATCGGGAACCTTGTTGTCGCGCAATACTTTCAAGGCCCGCGACACGCCTATTTGGGTGTGTATGCCGCCGACCTGCTCGGCCGCGTCGACCGCCACACCACGCCAGTTGGTGCGGGACAGCTGATGCTCGACGTACCCCGCTTCGCGGCTGGCCAGGATCCTTCTGGTGGAGCGTTCGATCGTCCGTCGGGTGCTGGAGAGCGGATTGAACGGATTGACCCGCCCGCCCGCCAGCCAGGCCGTCACCGGCGAGGAGTTGATGGTGTTGAGCGTGGAGAGTGGGGTCACCCATCCCATACCGGGCGCGGACTTCCCACCGCCGCCGCCGCCCATGCCGAGGGCGGTGCCGCCGCTGCTCCCGGACTTGCTCCCGCTGCCCTGCATCGCGAGCGCGAATCGGTTGGCGATCCAGTCGTTGCCCCGGCTGAAACCGCTGCTGAGGCGTTTGAGCTGGAGGACTGCGACGATCTCGACGGTGCCCGCGATGATGATCACCGCCATGACCTGTCCGCGCGCCTGCGCGAACAGATTGCCCATGAACAAGACGTAGACCCCGAGGAAGATGGTGTACGCCGTCATTCGTGCCGCCGCGACGAAACTGTCGACGACATTGCGCACCAGGAACGTCTGCGTCGGGCCGTATACGAATCCGCCCGCCGCGAAGCCGAATATCGACATGAACCCGTGATAGATCGTGTCCAGCGCGGCCTTGATGACCTTCATGCCGAGGTACATCGCGAAGGCCAGCAGGATGCCGCCGCAGACCAGCAGCATCAGACCCGTGGCGACCTGCCCCATGGAGGGATTCTCGGCCTTCGCGCGCGCGGCGCTGTCTCCACAGGACTTCAGGCCGCTGATCACCCGGGAGTCGTCACCCGCCGCCACCCCCGACGACCACGCCGATCGGCAGGCGGGCCGCTGGTCCACCGTGTGCCCGAAATTCCACACCTGTAGCGGCTTCCGGGCGAAATTGTCGGCCAGGTCGCTCTGCATCGTCGCCACCAACTGGGTCGGATTCGGGTCGGCGTTCCCGTTCAGACCGGCGGCCACCGAGATCCCGAGATCGCGGCCCTGGGCCAGCAACCCGTGCGAGGACAGCACATCCGCGAGAGGCTCGGCGAGGAACAACGGGCCCAGCAGCGCGACGCCCACCATCGTCACCACCTGCATGGTGGCCTTCGCGTGGTAGCCGCGCGCGATGAACCACGCCACGCAGACCGCGCCGATGGTCGCCGCGGTGACCAGCATGATCGGGGTCGCGATCTGACCGGTGAGCGTGTCGGCCACGCCGTGCAACGCCGCACTGAACATGTCCAGCCACCGGAAGCTCAACGCGTAACCGATCAACCAGATCGCCGTCGTCACGATGGCGATGTAGCCGATGAACTCCAAGCCCAGCACGGCCCACAGAATGGTGGCGCGCGGCTTGAACAGGCTCTCGTCGCCGGTCGCGAATCGGTAGTCCGACAGCGGGATGCCCGACGAGTCGTGGATGTTCATCCAGCTGAGCCCGTCGATGCCGGAGGTTCCGGAAGTGCTGCCCGCCGCGTCTTGGGCGACGGCCAGCGCACCGAGGAAGCCCGGGAACACGAAGAGCGCGAAGAGAGTGAGGGTGGTCCAGATCGCCCGCCGCCGCCAAACGCCCGGCCGAGAACCCGGCCACCAGTTCGGCGCACCGGCGAGCAACGCGGTCACGGCTGTGGGAAACTCGCGGGGGACTCCGATCGAATGCCGCTCGGTCGAACTGAGGCGGACAGTGCGTGATCGCACCGCCTGGGGGCAGATGTGCACGAAAGAGTCCTTCGTCCCGTCTCTGGGGGCGCAGTCGACTGCGAATTCCGAAACGGGTTGCACGCGAACGTCAATGGCGTCTCGCCCCCGTCTCACGTCCTGTATTACAGACAGGGACGGAAACATCCGCCTGAACGTCCAATGACATCCAGGCGGCTCGGGAGTGTACGTACGCACCTCGGCCGTCTACTTACAAAGCGCGCCAAATCAACTGGTATACAGACTGTTTCAGCGCAACCAACCGCCTTCGACGCAGGCCACGTCATCGGTGTACGCGATATTCGCCCCGGACGGCGACCAGGGGAGGACACGCGGTCGTCGATCGCCCGACTTGTCGTACACCAGGTGAACAATGCCGTCATGGCATACGACGAGGAGCTGGCCGAGCGAATCCGGGAACTGATCGCACCCGGCCCCGAACTCACCGAGCGGAAGATGTTCGGCGGCCTGGCCTTCTTGATCGGCGGCAATATGGCGGTGGCCGCCAGCAGGCAGGGCGGTCTGCTGGTGCGGGTCGATCCCGACGAGGGCGAGCGGCTCCTCGGTGACACGGTGGAGCCAATGGTCATGGGCGGGCGCGAAATGGTCGGCTGGCTGCGGGTCACCGCCGTCGACGACGACGAAGTACTGCGGGAATGGGTCGAGCGCGGCGTCGCCTACGCCCGGACCCTCCCACCCAAAACGAAGAAGTAGCTCCGCTCAGGCCCTGACCTGCCGCCGGAACAGCACACGGTCGAATTCGCGTCCGTACTCGTCGACCGCGACCACGTCCATCTCGCTGGCGAACACGCCCGGCCGGACGTCGACGCGCAGGAACGAGTAATTCCGGAAGCGGACCCGCGACCACGGCGCGGCTTCGTCCTGCTTACCGCCGCCCGGGGTCCACACGTAACTGTTCGGCACCGAGGTGTCGGCCAGCTCGCTGCCGCGGAAGGTTTCCCGCGACCCGGGCTGGAATTCGTAGCGCGGGCGTCCGCCGCCGCCCACGGTGTAGTAGACGGTGCCGTCGGTCTCCGGGTAGACGATCGAGTTGTCGCCCGCGACCTTCGTCGCCTGCCCGCCACGCAGCGGATCGGTGCGCTCGTAGACGTGATTGTGACCCTGCAATACCAGGTCGACCTGGTAGCGGTCGAAAAGCCCGACCCACGCGTCACGCACACCGCCGTCGCTGGCGTGCGATTCGGTGGTCGAATACGCGCAGTGGTGGAAGAAGCAGACGATGAAATCGATGTCGGGGTCGGCGCGGTGGGCGGCCAGGGTGCGTTCCACCCAACTCGTCTGTGCCCCGCCGGAGTAGCCGCTGTTCGCCCGGATCTCGTAGGAGACGTCGTTGGCGTCCAGCGAGAGCACCGCGACATTGCCGTAGGTGAACGTATACGCCGACGGGCAGCCCGCCGGACCGTTGCCGGGGAAGTCCAGGCGCGCCAGATGCCCGCCGTAGCCGTGGTCGCCGTAGGTCGCCTCCATGTCGTGGTTGCCGGTGGCGAACATCCACGGTGTCTGGGCGGCGCTGGGCTCGATGGCGTTGAAGTAGACGTCCCAGACGTAGGGGTTGTACTTGTCGAAACCGCTCGCCTGCTGCGCTCCGTGCGCCGCGAACTGCCCCGGCTTGCCCGCGCCGGACGGGTCGGCGTAGGCGATGTCGCCTGCGAGGATGTGGAAGTCCGGCCGGGCGGCGGCGATCTGGCGCAGCACGTTGCTCGCGTGCGGCGCGGCCGGATCGTTGTCGGCCTTGTAGTACTTGTCGTCGTAGTCGCCGGGAGCGACGCCCTCCGGCAGCGCGGGTGTTTCGTCGGTGCCCTGATCGCCCATCATGGTGAACCGGAACGGAAGGACCGCGGGGCGTGCGCTGGGCATCGCGGGTGCGGCGGCGCGGATGTCGCCGACGAATCCGTCGGAGGTCCGCCAGCGATAGAAGTGCGGCACCCGTCCGGGCAGGCCGTCCACCGGGGCGTGGACGTAGAACTGTTCGGCCGCGAGCACGCCGCCGTCGGCGGTGGGCAGCTGGGTGAGCAGGTTGCGCACCTCGGCTTGGACCGTCGCGCCCAACGCCGGTGTCGGTCCGTGGTCGAGATACACCGTGGCGCCCGCCGGACGCCGCGAGAGTTGCGCCGCGAAACGCAACTGGCTGGCCGCGTCCGGCCCGAAGGCGACGCGCCGTCCACCCACCGCGAGCTGGGCCTCGTCGGCGTAGGCGCGCCTGCCGAACGGCGTCGTGCCGACGGCGGCCACCGCTGCCGCCGCGGCGGCGCCGCGCAGCACGTTGCGCCGCGACACAGGGCGACGGCGCAGGTAGGCGCGGTGCCATTCGTGCTGCTCGGGCATGGTCATGTGGGCAGCGAGATGGCCGGGAATTCCGGTGTCCGGAATGTCGCCTGCTGGATTCAGCGGTGTGGACGGCATACCGCAGATGCTGTACCGGCACGGCGCACGGAGCAACTCGACATCGCACCGCACGCGGGAATACCTCGTGAACAGACGGTTTCGCCGTTCGGGTTTGTTCCATTTGTCGGGAATGTGTGAAATATGTAATGCCCGAACGTATTTCACCGGCGACCCGCCTGGGTTTCGAGTCGGATGGTCGACGGCCAACGGGCCGTGCTTCTCGGCAGGGTTGCGGCCGACGCGTCTACGCCGACGGCCGATCCGTCGCGTCCGACGACTGTTCTGTATCCGTGGAAGTGCCGGGGGAGAACGGGAAGACCAGCGAAGCGCTCCACGGGAACCCCGGCGCACCCGGCCGCGTGGACCCGGCGGCGGCCGCCAGCGGTTCGTTGTTGCCGGTCAGCCTGCGGACTGTGCGCTCCATCGCGGGCAGGATCTCGGCGATATCGAGATCGGCGTTCGCGAAACGGCCGATCAGCGCGTAGATCATGTTGGTCAGCACGAGCGCGATGTCGGCGGTGTAGTCGGGATCGACATCGGCCAGCAGGGCGCTCGCGGCGGGCAGCACGGCGTCGAAGCCTTGCGCGTCGAGTCGTCGGCCGCCGGGGCCGGACCGCGCGCGATAGTAGGCCTCGAGCATCCGGGGATTCCGTTCCCACGGCTCGAACACGTAACGCATCAACCGCACCAGGCCGTCGGCCAGCGTCTCGTCCTCGACGGACGGGGCAGGGGCGGCGTAGGTGTTGGTCGCCATCCATTGCTCGACGGCGGCGAGCATCAGATCGTCGCGGGTGGGGTACCGCTTGTAGACCGTGGCCAGCGAGACGTGCGCGTTGCGGGCGACCGCACGCAGTTGGACCGCGTCGTAGCCGTGCGATTCGAGCATCGACACGACGGCGTCGAGGATCTTCGCCGTCGAATCTTCGTCTGTCCGGGCCACGTACGTACGGTAATCCAGGATCCGAGCGCGGGTGCTCGTCACCGCGGCGGCATTGAGCGAACGCGTGTTCCGATACCGCCGCCGTGGCTAAGCTGCCAGGATGACGCTCTTTCTCCGCGTCGCCGCAGTGCCGGTTGCGCTCGCCGGCGCGCTGGTGAGCGCGGCGCCCGCCGAGGCAACGCCCGGTAGCGACATCACCGCCGTCACCCTCGGCCAGGCGCAGATTCCCGCCGGGCTGGTGCCGTTCGTCGCGGGCACCGATCTGGTCGTTCGCGAGATCACCATCGGCCCCGGCGGCTCCACCGGTTGGCACTACCATCTCGGTCCGGTCTTCGGTTTCGTCCGCTCGGGCACGCTCACCCACCCCGGACCCGACTGCGACGCTCCGGTCTTCCGGACCGGCGAGTTCATCTACGAGCCCGCGGGTGAATGGAACGTGCACATCGGCCGGAACCTCGGCGCGGAGCCGCTCGTCCTCGACGTCGTCTACGCCCCGCCCACGGGCGAACCGCTGTTCGTCGACGCACCCGCCCCGGCCTGCGCGTAGGACCGTTCGGTCGCATGGGCGGTGGTTGCCGAGCCCGATGGCGTCCGGATGTCGGCGGTCGCGGTCGGGCGATCCGGCGGCGCGGTCACCGTAACGGTATCGGCATCATGCAGGAATTCGACCGGTGTCGGTCCTAGGGTCACCGACCGGCGGCACCGGCCGGTGCCCCGAGTAGCCAGCGCCAACGTGGCAGTTCGGTGATTGCCGTGACGGCCGTCAACGTGGTGACGACGACGGCCGCCCAGGCCGGCCAGATGGCCCAGGACGCGAGTACGGCGGCGGCGAGTTGGAGGACGACGAGACCGATGGTGACTATGCCGGGGACCGGGATGAGGACCTGTCTTTTGTCGCCAGGGGTGGCGAAGAGGGTCGGCAGCCCGATGAGCAGGACCAATGTCGCGACCGCGAGCGCGACCGAGTGATCGGCCAGTGCCCATGGGGTGGCGATCCAGGCAATCAGTTCGGTGGTGAACCGCAGAATCGAGGCAATACGTCCCTGGCCGGTGAGGTTCGGCGAGGTGATGGGCCGAGTGGACATGACGGACAGCGTGTCATACCAGCTGGTCTGGAACGCTCGATGCTCCCAGTGGTGAGCAGACGGCGGCGTCAGCTACGCCACACAGCAGTGAACTCATACCACGGGCCACCGAGGTGAGTTGCGGTGAAGTCGTCGAATCCAACCGGTGTGCCATGAGGTGAGTATGCCCACCCACTGCTCACCGTGAGCCCGAGCCCGCCACCCTCGATGAAGTAGACGGTTCCGTCCGGGTCCTTCCTTACATAGCTGATGTCGAACCGGCCGATTTCGAAATGGGAGCGTGAAGATTCCGAACTCGCCTGTAGGTCAAGGGCCACCTGCTCGAACTGCGGACGGGTGTCTTCGAACGACGGGCGGGGCAGGAGCGCAACTGTGCCTGCAACAGTGAGAATCATCGCGGGGTTAGCCGCGATCCACCATGACCATGTCCGGTCCCTACCTACGACATGCAGCGTTCGGACCGCCCATACCGCACCGCAGATGAGGAGCACCAGTACGGCCGCAGCGCCGGACAACAGCGGATCAACCCAGGCGAAGGAGCCGTAGCGCGACGGCCACCAGTCGTAGTAGACGCACACCAACACAACGACTGGAAGGAAGGTGAATGCCAGGTGAATCGGCCCCGGAGCCCTGTTCGGCTTATCCTGGTCGATCAATGCCCGGACAAGTGGCTCCCGGTTGCTCACCGGACCAAAAGTACCGCGCCGCGGAGGTCTCGAACACCAGCACAGGGACGATCGGAGACTCTCGAACGTGCCCTAGTTGTGGCTCGAGATCGGGATCGGCGGCTGTGTGCCGACGGTATTCCGGGCTCGGCGCGACCGGAGCCAACAGGCGAGGACAGCGATCACCACCGCGAGATAGACCGCCGGCGGAACACCGCAGACGACAGCCCGGCACCACTGCGGCATTCGTTCCACTGCGGCGTTCATGGCCGGGACGTAACTCGGTGCGCCGGTGAGGTCGAGTCGTTCGATCTCGGCGAAAACGACGGTGGTGAACCAGTCCTGTCACGACCAACCCGAGCAGTTCCTGGCGCAGTCGGTGGGCCGCCCACGCGGCGGCGAAACCGATTGCCGCCGTGATCGATACGCACAGCAGCCATATCCAGGTCGACCGCTTCGCAGTAGCACGTGCTTCGAGTCGTCGGGGTCGCGTATCCGGAAGCGGCGCTTGCCGTCTCGCGTCAGCGATTGGGGCAGGCGGTGATGGACGTAACGCGGTGTCCGAGCCGGGTTCGACCAGTACGGCCACATCTAGATCGCACAGTCGGCGCAGGTAGATCTACTTGTCCTAGTCCCCGCAGCGATCCGGCGCAGCTTCTGGCTCGCGGTTCGCGCCGCTACGCCAGCTGCGGTATCCGCGGTGCGCGGCGAAAGTTCCGATGATCGCGGTGGCGCACCAGACCGCGATGGCGGTGTAGGCGAGCGGGGCCGACAGGTCGCCGATCGATGCGCCGAGAGCGGTGTAGACGAATGCCCGTGGAGCCGAGCCGATGAACGCGCCCACGGCCATCTGCCACAGCGGGACTCCGAACGCGCCGAATACGTACGACGCCAGTGCATCCGAGATGCCAGGGACGAAGCGCTGGCCGACGACGGCCCACAAGCCGCGCCGCTCGATCTGGGCGTCGATGCGCTCGGCACGCTGCGCGCCGAGCAACCCGCGCGCGCTTTCGCGGCCTGCCCGCCGCCCGAGGAAACTGGTGATGGTCGCCGTGCCCACCGCCGAACCCAGCGTCACGAACGTCCCGACCAGCGGCCCGAACAGCAGGCCGCTCCCGGCGGCCAGCATCGGGCCGGGCACGAAGATCGCGCCGAGCACCGCCGAGGCCACCAGATAGGCGAACGGGGCCGCGGGTCCGGTCGCGGCGATCGCGTCGCGCACGCGTTCGACGTCGATCACTCCCGCGACGGCGACCAGATAGAACATCCCGAACAGGAACACGACGAACAGCGCCAGCCGCGCGATGTGCCGCCGCCGTCCGGTGCGAAAGAAGCCGTCGTTGTCCGTCATGCTGACCGCAATCCTGCCTCGAGCTGGCCGGACGTTCATGTCGAGGGTGCACAGTGCCCGCCGCCGGAGCACGGGACACAATCACGAAGCGGGGCTCTACGGTTTGAGCTATCGGCGGTGGCCGACCGGTGTGTGAATCCCGAATCTCCGCGCTTCTGTGGAAACCCGGTCGCGAACCGGCGGGGTCTGTACCCGGCTCCCTGTGCCTTGTCAGGTGCGCACCGTTCAGCTGTTGGGCGTGCGACTGGTGATCGAAGGAGCCGCCGTCGATTCAGGGTTCTAGGTACAGGCGCTCGTTCGGTAGGCGGCGTAGGCCGCTGGTGTCGGTGATCGCTACGGTTACCGCATCGGTGTAGCGGCGGGTCTGGTGTTCCTGGACGAACAGCAGGGCGGCGGTGAGGCAGGCGACGAAGTCGAAACGCATGCCGTGCAGGAATATCGACAGGCGGACGTCGGGTTCATCGGGCCGTGGGGATGTCACGGCCGCTCCGGTTCGCGGTTGCGGAAGTAGCGGAAGTCGTCACGGCTCACGATCACGGCGGTGACGAAGGTCGAGCAGGTGAGGTAGTCGCAGTCGCGATGCAGGTCTAGGGCTCGAAGTGCGTTCTTGCGGCTGGATACCGGCCAGTGTGGGTTGTCGTGGGCGAATCGGGTCCGCAGTGAATGCGGTCGGCCGTTGGCGTCGTTAGGGAAGAGCCACACGAGACCGTCATCGGGCACGGGACACCACCCGGAATCCCCGTTGGCGGTTCGGCATCTGATCCGCCCACGCTCGAATGGCCTCCAGCACAACGCGCCCCGACGGCCGATATGGTCCGCGCGGCGGCACTATCCACTGGCGGATCGCGCCGGAAGAGGCGGTGGGCGAGGGGAGTGCGATCGTCGCTCCGGACCGGGCCACGCTCACGTCCAGCCGGAACAACTCCGCAAACAGCCGGTCGTCGTCCGGGAGGTCCGCCCCGACGAGGAACGTCCAGCGGTCCGAACGTGGATGTGCGACAACGGGTCCGAGGAATTCACCCCGGCTCTGCATATGGGCTTTCGTTGCTTGCCCCAAACGCGTGGGCATCGTCACCCCGCACACGTACCCGGCACGCAGGATGATCCGCCCCAACTCGGGCGGGTCGATCACAGCGGGTAGATCGCACTCGCGCCGGTAGTAGTAGCACCTGGATCGCGGTGTGTCCCCGAACGATTGCATCGCTATCTGCGCTCCCCTCAGATCTGTTGCTGGAAGTTGCGACTCTGTCCCGGCCAAACCGCTATGCGGACGGCGGAAGGAACGTCGGAGCGCTTCGAACTACGTCCGACCAGGCGCTCACCCAAGGGAACCGCTGTCCATCCGTTCTCTGCAAGTGCTCCATGGGTTTTCATAGAGAGTTTTCGCAAACCGCCAGACAGTTTGTCGTGAGTGCCCGAGACTTTTCTCATCACAGGAATCAGTCACGGGCGCAATGGAAAGAGAGGAAGCGTGTCCGACGACATCGAGACGACACTGCCCAGACGTCAGCTCGGCCGGTACTTGCGGGAGGCTCGGCAGGCGGCGAATCTAACGCTCGAACAGGTCGGGCCGATGATGCAGTGGTCGACAAGCAAGCTTCAGCGTGTTGAGAAGGGGCAGTCGCCGAAGGTTCGGGAACTTGATGTCGAGGCCCTATGCCGCATCTACGATGTTGCCCCGGACCTGACGGCTGCCCTCAAAGGGCTGGCGCAGCAGGCGACGGCCAAGTCGTGGTGGCACGCGTTCGACGACTTGATCGAAGGAAATTTCAATCTGTATGTCGGCCTCGAGTCCAGTGCGCACCAACTGGCCTTATACAGGCCTGACATCGTGCCCGGCATCCTTCAGACTCCGGACTATGCGCGCGTGCTCGATCGCGCGTACTTCCCGGACGAGCCGGTAGAAGATCTCGAACGACGAGCGCAGTTGCGACTCAAGCGGCAAGCCCTGATTCACCGCAAGACCCAACCTGCCAGCGCCACAGTCATCCTGAACGAGGCGGCCATTCGTTACGTTGTGGGCGGCCCCAAGGTCATGGGAGGTCAAGCACGGCATCTCGCAAATATGCCGCCTAACGTGGCAATCCGTATCCAACCGTTCTCATCGGGCTTCCCTCTCGGTATCGCTCCCGGGCCTTTCGTCATCCTGGACTTCGGTCTCGACACCAAAGGGCGCGAAGCTGCTCCCAGCGTGGTCTACGTGGAGTCCTATGCGGGTGACATGTACCTCGAACGTGCAAAAGATGTCGGGAGGTATCGTCAGGCGTACAACGTCATCCAGCAGTCCGCCCTGGATGTGCCGACGAGTAAGAGCCTGCTACGACAGGTGGCGAGGGAGTACGACAGTGAACGCTGACTTGTCCGGGGCGAAGTGGTTCAAGAGCAGCCGCAGCGGTGGGGGCAAGGAATGCGTAGAGGTCGCCCATCTGGCAGGCGGCATGGTCGGCGTCCGAGACTCCAAGAACCCGACCGGCCCAGCGTTGGTGTTCACACCCGCCGCCTGGGACGCCTTCACCGCTGGCATCTGACACTTCAAGATCAACGGCACATGGCTGTGGCGTTTGCCGAGAAGAACTCTCGCTCATGTGCCGTTGATCTTGATGTTCAGGGTGGGTCGCGGGGGAGGAGGGTGCCGAGGGGGCCC
Organism: Nocardia sp. NPDC051929; assembly: GCF_044548645.1. Taxonomy (NCBI): domain Bacteria; kingdom Bacillati; phylum Actinomycetota; class Actinomycetes; order Mycobacteriales; family Nocardiaceae; genus Nocardia; species Nocardia sp. NPDC051929. The sequence goes on from NZ_JBIUCG010000006.1 coordinate 46,128, forward strand.
AGGTCGATGTTGAGGTCTTCGGGGGTGAGGCCGAAGTGGTCGCGGAGTTCTTCCATGCGTTGCTCGAGGAGCATGAGGGTGGTGCCGATGCGTTCTATCTGGGTGTCGGTGAGGTCACCCGCGTCTACGCGGCGGAGTGCTTGGCGTTCCATGAGCTGGCGGAGGAGCTCGACCAAAGTGAGGACGAGGCTGACCAGGCCGCGCTCGACGGATTCCGGGTCGGTGTCGATACGCGGTGGGATGCCGCCGAATTCAGTCATCGCCGGGTGCCTCCAGCGCGTGCAGCGGTCCGGAGAGGGTGCTGATCGAGGAGATCAGCGCCCGCAGCGAGATCTGGACCAGGTCGACGTCCGCGATGGCGAGCTTGATGTCGCCGGAGATCACCACGCCGCCGGCCAGCACCCGATCCAGCAGATCAACCAACGAGACCCGGCGCTCGTCGTCGACCTCGCGTGTGGCGCGGCTCATGCCGGTTCTCGTTCCACGCCCGCGAACGAATACGGCGGCCACGGGCCGGTGAGTTCGAGGCGGATGCCAGGGAATTGGTCGCCGAGCGCTGTGACGATGGTGGCGAAGTCGTCGGTGCGGTCGTCGTCCACGAGGTAGGTCCCGTTGAGCACCAACCAATCACGACGGCCACTCAGTGCCGGGTCGGTCAGCGCCTGACGTCGCCCCGCCGCCGCGTGCTGGAGCAGGCGGCTGTGGATCTCCTCGGCGCGCTGGGCCGCGTCGCGTTCGATGGTTTCCTGCGCGGACAGTTGCGCCCGGCGCCGGGCCAGATACGCGGCTCCCGCGCCCTTGCCTTCGCTCGCGGTGCGGGACTCGGCCACGGCGGCGGTCAGGGCGGCGCGGTCGCCGTAGGCCTTCACGCCCCACTCGGTGCGGCCGCTCACCAGCTCCAGCGCAGCGGCGAAATCCGCTCGCCGCTCGGTCAGCAGGTCGCGCACCCGGTTGTCGTCGAGGAAGACGGTGGCCAGCCGCAGCGGGACGGTCGGGCCTCGTCGCACCAGGGTCGATACGACCGCGTCGTGCGCACGGGCCGTCCCTTCCAGCCAATCGAGGTCCTCCAGATGCGCCCGCAGCGGCTGCTCCCCGAACACCTCGAGCGGCACCGAGCCGACGATCGCCGTCAACCCGTCCACGACCACCGTTCGCACCGGCTCGCCCGCGACTCCGGTCAGCTCGCCCAGCTCCTCGCCGCCGCAGCCGGGCGTCACCGCGTACAGCCAGACCCCGAGGCCCTCCGTCACGACCGCTCTTCCCTCGGTTGGCGGCGACGCTCGATGCGTTGCGGTTGTTCCTTCGCGCTCTCCAGTTCCGCGATCCGGTCGCGGAGCTTCTGATTCTCGAGTTCGAGATCGTGATCCTGCCGCTCCAGCGTGCGGGCCTTGCTGTTGAGCCACGGATCGGTCTCCCACCAATCGATGCCCACCGACTTGGCGGTCTCCAAGGACGCGATCACCAGCCGCAGCTTGATCGTGAGCAGCTCGATGTCGAGCAGGTTCACCTGGATGTCGCCAGCGATCACCAGGCCCTTGTCGAGCACTCGCTCGAGTATGTCGGCGAGGTTCGTCGACGAATGTCCGCTGTACGGCTGCGGTGCGGACGATCCGCCGGGCACCACCGTCATGACCGAGCCCTTCCGATGTCGGTGCTGCCGCGCCCGTAGCGCCTTGTTCTGCGGTAGGCCAGGAGGTTCCCGTCGAGATCGATCTCGACCTCGTAGAGCGCGAGGATGTCCGCCGACGACGGGATCCGGCGGTCCTCGAGCACCTCGATCTCCACCTGCCAGCCGTCCTCCGTCGGTTCCATCGAGGTGACGCCCTGCACCTCTTTCGACGTCAGTTCGACGAGGTTTTCCACCGCCATGGCGGCGGCCTGCGCCGGGGTGCTGGGAGGTGGTTCGTCGGCGGCCGGGTCGACGTCCTCGGAAGTTGTCTTGCGGGCCACGCGCATCACTCCTTCCGGTCGACCGCGGTCACGCCCGACGGCCGGTCATGCGATCCAGGACCGCCTGCTGCGCTTGTTTGCGTTCCTCCTCGGACAGCTGACCAGCTGCCGCGGCCGCATCGATCTCCTCGAGTTCCCGCCGCATGACGGCGGGATCTCGCATCTTCTGGTCCACCTGGTCCTGGATCAGTTCGCCCAGCCAGATCACGCCGCGGACCGGGGCGACGGGCAACGTCAGGATTGATGTGAGCACACCGAACATGCCTTACCCCTCGGGTGCGCGCTTCATGACGAAGTCGTAGGCCGCCATCGGACCGAGCAGGTTCAACTCCACTCGGCCGTCCCAGTCCTCGCCGAGCCGGCGCAGCGTCTCCTCCAGGTCTTTCTGCCGGTCCAGTTCGACCAGAACCGCGATGTGGACGGCCTCCTCCTCATGGGTGGGGTCGCGCTGGTTGACGAGTGGTTCGAACTGCTCCAGCTCGGCGACCACTTTGCGCGTGTCCTCGGCCCGCTTGGACTCGATGGCCTGATTGATCATCTCGCCGAGCGCGATTCGCTCGTTACGGGTGGCGTCCTCCGGTTTGTCACGGATCTCCCCGGCCAGCCGGGCGGCCTCGGCGTTCTCGTCGAGCAGCTCCCGGAGGATGGTGTTCTCGACGTAACGGCCGCGGACCACGAACTGCGCACGGCCCTCGAGTTGCTCCAGCGCGGAGCGGAATTCGTCTTCGTTCGCTCCGAGTAGTTCGTTCTCCACCGCCTCGGTGTCGGTCATGACCGCGCCGAAGCGCAGCGGCAGCACCGGAGCGACGGCGGCCGATCCGTCCAGCAGTTCGGCGTGCGCGGTGAGGTCGTCGGGCGTGCCCAGCGGCCGATCCGACTCGAGCATGCTGACCAGCGCGGCGATCTCGCCGTGCCGTATCACCGATACCTCACCCGGTGGGTCGCCCACGCCGCTGGCGTGCGGCTCGGGTTCCACGTCGGCGGGCACGATGCCGTAGACGTAGACAGATGTCGCGGTAGTCATCAGCCCTCCTTACGTTTGGGCCTGTTCGCCGTCTGGCGCTTGTCCTGCACGTCGCCGAGGAAGTCCATGACCTTCTCGCCCGCAGCTTCCAGCGCCCCCTGCGTCTTGTGCTTCGCCGCGCCTTGGGTGACGTCGCCGACGATGTCGGTGAGCCCCTTCGGTTCGCTGGTGGAAATCTCCAGCCGGTTGACGGCTTCGGCGAAACGTAGATAGGTGTCCACACTGGCCACCACGACGCGGGCGTCGATGGTCACCAGTTCGATGCCGACCAGCGACACGCGTGCGAATGCGTCGATGACCAGGCCTTTATCCAGAATCGTGTCGATCACGTCAGCCAGGCTGGATGAGTTCGGGCGTGCCATCGTGCCCGCTCCGCCACCGCCTCCGCCTCCCGCGGGTTCGATCGTCATGCGTTTGCTCCTCGCTTCTCGCGCGACGGGCGGGTCGCCGTGCTACGGCGGCGGGCGGCCGGTCGACGGCGAGGACGCCGATCTTCGTCTTGCTCGTCCTCGTCTCGCTCGTCCGTCTCTTGCTCGTCGGCCTTGTCTTCTTCTTCCTCGTCCGGCTCCTCGTCCGGTTCTTGTTCCGCTTCCTGGCCTTCTTCGGACTTCTCCTCTTCTTCCTCGCGGCGAGCGGTCTCGTCGTCTTTGACGACCTCGCTGTCACGGATCTCGCCGTGCCAGCCGACGACGTCGTCGGGATGCAACACGGCCTCGGTCATCACGTGCCGCTCGAAGTGCTTGAGCTCCAGGCGGCAGCGGCGACCCGCTGCCCGCCACATGTTGGCGGTCTTCTCGAAGAATCCCTTGGGGTGGTACTCCAGCACCACGAGGATGCGGGTGTAACCCGGTACGAGTTCGTGGAAGGTGACCGCGCCGTCGATGTATCCCTTGTGGCCTTTGGAGCGCCAGATGATCCGCTCGAACGGCACCTGCTCGAGAATCGTCGATTCCCAGGTGCGCCGAGACCAGAACACCTTGCCGGTCCAGCTGAGTTTTTCGTCGGCCACCTGCTCGACTTGCTCGAGCTTCTTGGTGTACTTCGGGAAATCCGCGAACTGGGTCCACTGGTCGTAGGCCAGGTGGATCGGGACGCCGACGTCGATGTGCTCGACGATGTTCGTCAGCTTGATCTTCTTGCTGCCGCCCTTGCCCTTGCCACCGGTGAGCGATTCCTTCACGTTCTCGAACTGCTCGCGCAGTGAGTGACCGAGCTTGGTTTTGCCCATGCTCATGGCCGTGCTCAACGGCGAAGAGCCACCGGCGAGCTTCTGCACGCCGGTCAGCGCCGCCAGCAGGTTCCCCCCGCCGCCGCCCTCGGCGTACTCGTTCAATCGGCCCGCGGTCTTCGACACCTGGTTCGTGAGTCCGGTCACCGCGCGTTCGGTCAGCGCTCCGGTGAGGTTCTGCAACGACTGCTGCAAAATGCCGGTCGGCGTGGGCGGCGGCGCGTTCTTCTTGGCGGAAGATCCGGCCTTCTTGGCGGAGGCTCCCGCCTTCTTCGCGGATGATCCCGCCCCGGTCGCGGCTTTGGCAGCCCGGCCCGCCGTATCGGCGGCTACCTTGCCGACTCCTTCCGTCGCGTCACGCAAAATCTTCGCCATCGCCGGTCACCTCCTCGTGCGGCGCACGGGGGCCTGGCCGGCCTCGGCGCGAGTACGGCGGCGGCCGGAAGTCCCGGACGGCTTACGATCCGCGGAGTCGGACGAACGGTCGGCGGTCCGCGAGCTCGCTCCGCGCTTGGCGGTGGTGCTCGACCGGCGAGTGCGCGTCCGCGCGGCAGGCCGCTCGGTGTCGTCCTCTTCCTCGCCCCGCTCGGATTCGTCCTCGTCCTCGGGCTCTTGTTCTTCCTCTTCGTGCTCGTCCTCGGGCGTTCGATCTTCGTCCTCGTCCTGGTCCTCGTACTCGTCCTCGGGCTCTTGCTCCTGGTCCTCGTACTCGTCCTCGGGCTCTTGCTCCTGGTCCTCGTACTCGCCCTCTTGCTCTTCGTCCTCGTACTCGTCCTCAGGCTGTTGCTCTTGCTCTTCGTCCTCCTCATCCGCCTCCTGTGAGCCGCGTTGTTCTTCGCCCGCCAGGAGCGTCGTCCCCTGCTGTAACCGGTTGCTGAGCGCGTCCATGCGGTTGCTCGCCGCGGTGACCGCGGCCGAACGCACCGCGCCGAGCAACTCGTCGCGCACGGTGTCGGTGATCTTGGTCAGCTCCGGCGTCGATTTGAGCAGCTCCGTGCCGCGCTCGAGCAGTTCGGCGGGTGTTCCCGCGGATCGTCTCGCCATCGCGGCTCCCGCCAGCGTCATCGCGAAGCGCATTTTCTTCGTGCGGCCGAGCAGGTACCCGAGGCCCACCCCTAACGCGATTCTTGCTCCACCTTTCATTGCTCACTCCTTGCTCGTCTCCGCCGCCACGGCTTTGCTGAGCCGGGGCGGCGAGACTTTGACGTCCCCAGAAGTGGGATAGACCACATGGCAGCGGCCAAACTTCAGCGTATGCCTGGTTACCCGATGGGTCGATGGGTTCTGCCTGCGGAAAGCTGGGAACTCGCAGGCTGGCGAACCTGTTTCAGCGATCACTCGGCGGTAGAGGTCGAAAAAAAAATTTCGAGAAGCTTCGCGAACTGTGTCGAAGGCGAGCGAGCGGCTCCGACCAGTGGGTGACAGCAAGTCACGCCACAACACAGGAGCACATCATGTCCGTCAACACGTTCCTCTGGTTCGACAACGCCGCCGAGGAAGCCGCCGCCCTGTACGCCGCGGTGATCCCGAACTCGCGCGTGGTCGAGGTCTCCCGCCACTCCGACGGCTCGGCGTTCATCGTCTCGCTGGACCTGGACGGTCAGGCGGTCACGCTGATGAACGGCGGACCGGACCACCCGCACACCGATGCCGCATCGCTGCAAGTGGTCGTGGACACCCAGGACGAGGTCGACCGCCTGTGGGACGCGCTCACCGCGGACGGCGGCGAGCCCGGCCCGTGCGGCTGGCTGAAGGACCGCTACGGCCTGTCCTGGCAGGTGGTGCCCTCGGCGCTGCCGAAATTGATGAGCGGTGACGATCCCGCGAAGACCATCGCCGTCGGCACCGCCTTGCGGTCGATGTCCAAGCTCGATGTCGAGGCTCTCCAGAACGCCTACGACAACGCCTGATCAGGCGCCGGGAACGCCGAAGACCCCGCCGGGACGCCGTTGTCCGGGCGGGGTCTCGCGCGACGGCGTCGTCAGCGCCAGCGTTCGGGGGTCACGGGCGCGTCCCACGCGCGGGCGTAGCGGCGCTTGTCGGGGGCGTCGTATTCCTTGCTGCGGTAGACCACGTACGGCCGCACCAGGTAGCCGACCGGCGCACTGAACATGTGCACGAGCCGGGTGTAGGGCCACAGCCCGATCAGGGCGAGCACGACCAGCCCGTGCAATTGGAAGGTCCACGGGGTGTCCACCATGAGCTCGGGTTGCGGGGTGAGCGTGAACAGGCTGCGGAACCAGGGCGAGACAGTCTCGCGATAGTTGTAGGTGCCCCACAGCAGGTTGCTGCCCCAGGTGTTGAGCAGGCCGGTGACCAGTGCGGCGGTCAGCAGCCCGTACATCAGCTTGTCGTTGCCCGTGGTCGCCTTGCGGACGGCGGGAACGGTGAATCGCCGGTAGAGCAGGATGCCGACACCGGCCAGCACGGCCAGCCCGGCCAGCGACCCCGCCGCGACGGCGACCACGTGATACACGTGCTCGGAGATCCCGACCGCCGAGGTCCACGACTCCGGGATGAGCACGCCGAGCACGTGCCCGCCGAACACCCCGAGCATGCCGAAGTGGAACAGCGGACTGCCCAGCCGCAGCAGGCGGCTCTCGTAGATCTGCGAGGAACGGGTGGTCCAGCCGAACTGGTCGTTGCGGTAGCGCCACAGGTGCCCGAGCACGAAGGAGGTGAACGCGACGTACGGCAGGATCAGCCACAGCGCGACCGGCAGATGCGGGGATGCGTTCATCGTCGGCCTTCCGATCCGTCGAACAGGGAGGGGTCCATCGCGAAGGGCTCCAGCCCGACTTCCTCCTCGGGCGGGCCCTGGGCGGCGAGTTCGGCGATGCGCCTGCGGTCGGCGGTGGTGGGCGGCGGCAGCGTCGCCCCGATCGCCGCGAGCACTCCCGCGTAGGGGGAGTTGTTGTCCGACAGCGAAAGTCGCAGCAGCTCCAGCACCGGAACGTGCTCGCCGAGCAGCCGTTCGCCGCCGATCGGGTCGACGGTGGCGGCGAACTCCAGCAGCACCGGCAGATGGTCGGGCAGTTCCTCGTCCCCGAGTTCGACACCCGCGTGCCGGTAGGCGTGCTTGAAACGCAGCAACGCCATTCCGCGCTTGCGCGTGTCGCCGTAGGCGTAGAAGGTCAGGTGCAGGCTGGCGCGGCGGCGCATGTCGAAGGTCGCGACGTAGGCGGCCGCGAGTTCCAGCGGCGGGGTGGTCCGCAGGTAGTCGAGGCATCCGCTCAGGTGTGTGCGCACCTCGTCGGGTAGATCGGCTGCGGCGCTGGTCAATTGGTCGATCATGGCCAGTGTTTGCTCGGTGGGGTAGTCCAGCAGCAATGCGGCGATTCGCCACACCAGCTGGCGGTCGCGCTGGGCGAGTTCGACCACCGCTTCCGGGCGGCGGCGCAACTTCAGCAGGCTCATCGCCCCGCTCCGCTCGGCGCGGAGGCCGGATCACCCGCGACGCTGCCCGAGCCGTCGCCGTTGCCCGCGCCGTGCCCGTTGCCTGCGAGCCCGTCGCCTGCGCCGTTCGCGTGGCCGTTACCCGAGTGCCCGTTGCTCGTGCCGTCGGCGTGCCCGTTGCCGTTCGCGGCGCCATTGCTCGGCACCAGGCCCTCGGTGCTCTTGCCATCCCAGTTCAGCAGGTTGATCCGGGACGACTTCTGCTCCGGCGCGGCGTCGTTGGCGTCGGTGAGATGGAACTTCTCCACCATCTGATCGAACGCCGTCATGCCCGGACCGCCGTCGGTGTCCAGGCTGCACCCGGTGGCGAGCGAATCCAGTTCGTGCGCACGGGCTCCCGCGCCGCTCGGGATGACATAGCGGTGCTCGTACTTGGCGATGGCCAGCAGCCGGTACATCGCCTCGATCTCCTCGGGCTCCAGCCGCACCGACGGCGCGATCGAGGGATCGGGCTCCTCACCGAGGTTCACCGACCGCATGAACGAGCGCATCGCCGCGAGGCGCTGCAACGAAGCGCGCACCGGCCCGACCTCGCCCGCGGTGAACAGCTCGGCCAGGTACTCCACCGGAATGCGCAGCGCGTCGATCGCGCCGAACAGGTTGGACACGTTCTCGCCGTCGTGGCCGGTCTCGCTGAGCACGTCGACCACGGGCGACAGCGGCGGCACGTACCAGACCATCGGCATGGTGCGGTACTCCGGATGCAGCGGCAGCGCGATCTGATAGTCCACGATCAGCTTGTAGACCGGCGAATCCTGGGCGGCCTGAATCCATTCCGGCGAGATCCCGGCCCGCTCCGCCTCCGCGATCACCCGCGGGTCATGGGGATTGAGGAACACCCCGAGCTGCGACGGGTAGAGATCCTTGTCGTCGGTTACCGACGCGGCCTCGAGCACCGCGTCGGCGTCGTAGAGCATGACGCCGATGTAGCGCAGCCGCCCGACGCAGGTCTCCGAGCACACCGTCGGAATACCGACCTCCACGCGCGGGTAGCAGAAGGTGCACTTCTCCGCCTTGCCCGTCTTGTGGTTGAAGTAGATCTTCTTGTACGGGCAGCCCGACACGCACTGCCGCCAGCCGCGGCACTTGTCCTGATCCACCAGCACGATGCCGTCCTCCGCGCGCTTGTAGATCGCGCCGGAGGGGCAGGACGCCGCGCAGGAGGGGTTCAGGCAGTGCTCGCAGATGCGCGGCAGGTAGAACATGAAGGTCTCTTCGAACTCCAGTTTCACCTGCTCCGACAGCTTCGCCAGCAGCGGGTCCTTGCCGACCTGCTCGGGGCCGGAGCCGAGGTCGTCGTCCCAGTTGGCGCCCCAGGTGACCTGCGTGTCCTGGCCGGTGATCAGTGATTTGGGCCGCGCGACCGGCGTCGTGTCGACCGGCGGGGAGGACAGCAGGTTGTCGTAGTCGTAGCTCCACGGCTCGTAGTAGTCCTCGACCGTGGGCAGATCCGGGTTGGCGAAGATGTTCAGCAGCCGCTTCAGCCGGGAGCCGGACTTCAGGGTGAGCTTGCCGCGCTTGTTCAGCGTCCAGCCGCCCTTCCACTTCTCCTGATCCTGGTACTGCCTCGGATAGCCTTGCCCGGGGCGGGTTTCCACGTTGTTGAACCAGACGTACTCGGTGCCGCCGCGGTTGGTCCACGCCTGCTTGCAGGTGACCGAGCAGGTGTGGCAGCCGATGCATTTGTCCAGGTTCATCACCATGGCCAGCTGTGCCATGACGCGCATGTCAGTACCGCTTTCTCGCGTCGGTGGATGGTGCCCGCGTGCCGCACTCGCCCATGTCAGTACTCCACTTCCTGCGAGCGCCTGCGAATCGTGGTCACCTCGTCGCGTTGATTTCCGGTGGGGCCGTGGTAGTTCAGCGCGAAGGACTGCTGCGCGTAGCCGCCGATGAGATGCGAGGGCTTGATCATGATGCGGGTGAGCGCGTTGTGGATGCCGCCGCGCTTGCCCCGGCCCTTGGTGTCCTCGCCGATGCCCTCGATACGCGGCACGTCCACCGCGCGGTCCTGGGCGTGGTACATGAACACCGTGCCCTCCGGCATCCGGTGGCTGACGATGGCGCGAGCCACCACGATGCCGTTGCGGTTGATCGCCTCGATCCAGTCGTTGTCGGCCACGCCGATCTTCGCCGCGTCGCGATCGGACATCCAAATCGTCTGACCGCCGCGCGAGAGCGTGAGCATGTGCAGGTTGTCCTGGTAGGCGGAGTGGATCGACCATTTCGAGTGCGGCGTCAGGTAACGCACCGTGACGCCCCGCTCGCCGACCTCGCCGATCGAGGGCTCGCGGAACAGCGCGGTCATGTCCAGCGGCGGACGGAAGATCGGCAGCTGCTCGCCGAGCTCGATCATCCAGTCGTGATCGAGGTAGAAGTGCTGCCGCCCGGTGAGCGTGTGCCAGGGCTTGAGCCGCTCGGTGTTGATGGTGAACGGCGAGTACCGGCGTCCGCCGGTCTCGCTGCCCGACCACTCCGGCGAGGTGATCACCGGCACCGGGCGCGCCTGGGTGTCGGCGAAGGTGATCCGCTTGCCCTCGTGCTCGGCGGCCAGGTCGGCCAGTTTCGTTCCGGTGCGGCGTTCCAGCGCGTGGAAGCCCTCCACCGCGAGCCTGCCGTTGGTGGTGCCCGACAGCGCGAGGATCGCCTCGGCCGCGTGCGTGTCCTTGGCCAGCGACGGGCGGCCCTGCGCGACACCGGACACGACCGTGCCGTTCACCCCGGCCAGGTACTCCACCTCCTGGTCGGGATAGGTGGTGACGCCCTTGGTGGTGACGCCGAGCGTGTCGACCAGCGGCCCGAGCGCGGCCATCTTCTCCGCGATCTTCGGGTAATCGCGTTCGACCACGACCAGCTTCGGCATGGTCTTGCCCGGAATCGGCTCGCACTCACCGGCTTTCCAGTCCAGCACGCGGCCGCCCGCCTGCGCCGTCGCGTCCGGCGAGTCGTGCTGCAACGGAACGGCGACGATGTCCTTGCGCTTGCCCAAGTGCTTCTCGGCCATCCAGGAGAAGCCGCGCGCGATCCGGTGGAAGGCGTCGAAGTCGGTCTTGGCCTCCCAGGGCGGCGAGATGGCCGGGGAGAACGCGTGCACGAACGGGTGCATGTCGGTGGAGGACAGGTCGTGCTTCTCGTACCAGGTGGCGGCGGGCAGCACGATGTCGGAGAACAGCGTGGTGCTGGTCATCCGGAAGTCCAGCGACAGCAGCAGGTCCAGCTTGCCGGTGGCGGCGGTCTCCCGCCAGTTCAGCTCCTGCGGCCGCACGCCGGTGGCTTCGGCGCCCTGCAGGTTGGAGTCGGCGCCGAGCAGGTGGCGCTGGAAGTACTCGTTGCCCTTGCCGGAGGAACCGAGCAGGTTCGCCCGCCACACGGTCAGGCAGCGTGGGAAGTTCTCCGGCGCGTCCGGGTCCTCGCAGGCGAATTTCAGGTCGCCGGACTTCAACCCGTCCACCACGTGCTCCGGCGCGGTCTTGCCCGCGGCCTCGGCCTCGTCGACCAGGTCGAGCGGGTTGCGGTCGAAGGTGGGGTAGCTCGGCATCCAGCCCAGCCGGCTGGCCAGCGCGATGTTGTCGGCGGCCGTGCGCCCGGCGAACTTGCCCGTGCCGAGCGGAGAGGCGAACGACTCGGCGGTGAACGGGTCGTAGCGCCACTGGTCGTTGGTCAGGTACCAGAACACGGTGCCCTGCATCTGCCGCGGCGGGCGCTGCCAGTCCAGGCCGAAGGCCAGGGTGGACCAGCCGGTGACCGGGCGGCACTTCTCCTGCCCGACGTAATGCGCCCAGCCGCCGCCGTTCACGCCTTGGCAGCCGGTCAGCAGGGTAAGGGTGAAGAACGCGCGGTAGATCTGATCGGAGTGGAACCAATGGTTGGTGCCCGCGCCCATCAGGATCATCGAGCGGCCGCCGGACCGGTCGGCGTTGTCGGCGAACTCCCGCGCGATGCGCTGGGCCTGCACGGCGGGCACGCCGGTGATGGCTTCCTGCCAGGCCGGGGTGTAGGGCTCGGTCGCGTCGTCGTAGCCGCTCGGCCACGTGCCGGGCAGTCCGTCGCGGCCGACGCCGTACTGGGCGAGCAGCAGATCGAAGACCGTGGTGACACGTTTGCCCGCGACGGTCGTGGTCGGCACGCCGCGCACGAGCACGCCGGGAACGTCGCTGTCGAAGCGGGGAATCTGTACAGCCGCAGCATCGTCGGTGCGGCCGTACAGACTCAGAAGGGGATCGACGTCCCCGAGATCGAGGTTCCAGCGGCCGGTTCCCGCTTCGCCGAACCGATGACCGAGCGACCCGTTCGGCACCACCGGCTGCGCCTGCGCGTCCAGCAGCACCGTCTGGAACTCGACGCCCTCGCCGGTGCGGCCCAGGTCCGCGGCGGTGAGGAACTTGCCGGGCAGGTAGGCCCCGTCGCGCTCGTCCAGCGTGATCAGGTACGGCAGATCGGTGTAGCGCTTGATGTAGTCGAGGAATCGCGGCGTCGACTTCTCGACGAAGAACTCCTTCAGCACCACGTGGCCCATCGCCATGGCCAGCGCGGCATCGGTGCCGGGACGCGCGGGCACCCACTCGTCGGCGAACTTGGTGTTGTCGGCGTAGTCGGGGGAGACCACGACCACCTTCTGGCCCCGGTAGCGGGCCTCGGTCATGTAGTGCGCGTCCGGCGTCCGGGTGACCGGCACGTTCGAGCCCCACATGATGAGATAGCCCGCGTCGAACCAGTCCGCGGACTCCGGCACGTCGGTCTGGTCGCCGAACACCTGCGGCGATGCCACCGGCAAGTCGGCGTACCAGTCGTAGAACGACAGCATGGAGCCGCCGAGCAGCGAGATGAAGCGGGCGCCGACGGCGTGGCTGACCATCGACATGGCGGGGATCGGCGAGAACCCAGCCACCCGGTCCGGGCCGTACTGCTTGATCGTGTAAACGTGTGCGGCAGCGGCGATTTCGGCCGCCTCCCACCACTCGGCGCGGACGAATCCGCCCTTGCCCCTCGCGGCCTTGTAGCTGCGCGCCTTCTCGGGGTCTTCGACGATCTCGCCCCAGGCCAGCACCGGATCCTTGAGCCGGGACTTGGCTTCCCGGTACAGCTCCAGCAACGTGCCGCGCACGTACGGGTAGCGCACCCGGGCGGGCGAATAGGTGTACCAGGAGAACGACGCGCCGCGCGGGCAGCCGCGCGGCTCGTACTCCGGCTTGTCCGAGCCCACGGAGGGGTAGTCGGTCTGCTGTGACTCCCAGGTGATCACACCGTCTTTGACGTAGATCTTCCACGAACAGGACCCGGTGCAGTTCACGCCGTGCGTGGAGCGCACCACCTTGTCGTGCGACCAGCGATCCCGGTAGAACTCGTCGGCGCTGCGACCGCCGACCTTGTGCAGCGTCCGCTGATCGGACGATATCTCGCCCCGGTGGAAATATTTCCCCAGCCGCAGGAGCGCGTCCCCGGCGTCGGTGGCCGGGGCGGAGGGTGTATGACCCTGGGTACGCGAATTAACCACGACGTCCCCTTCGAGCTGTGCGATCGGGTTGATGTTCCGACTGTAAAGAGGCGCGCACGGCTGACCAAACGTCTTTCTCACAGCCCATTCGGAAGGGTGGTGAGTTGTGAGACCGGCGCAACCTCACGGTCACGGTAGCGCGGTGCTATCGGGCGGCATCCGCTGGGCCGACCAGGGGCAAACGGCTCTGAACTGGACAAAATCGGATCCGAGGAGTCCGCCCGCACGCATGTCGGTGATGCTTTGGAAACGGCGGGTTCTCCAGTGCTTTACATTTGTTAACACATTGGATCGATCTTCAGTGGGGCATTTTTCCAGTGTTCCGGCGAGTTTCGCTCGCGGCTCGGTGGCAACGTATTGTAAGCGTAATCACAATTCGCTGTGAATTCGCTCGACGTCGATCAATTGCACTGTGCTCCAGGCTCCGCCCGATCCGCCGTCGCCTCGATCGGGTCCGGGTGGCGTCGCCAGTCTGGCTACCACCCGCCGGGTGACACTGTCGCTCATGACAACCGGCGGTGGACGACGGATCGGCCGTGCGGTGGTGGAACGGCTGCCGACTCGCGGTAACGCCGTCCTCTCGCAACACGGCCCCACGGTGGACGGAAACGACATCGGCATATGGACCGACGCGCGGCTCGGTCGATCCGGCCGAAAGTGGTCGCGGTTCCGAGGAGGTTATCTGCGCGATCAGACCTGGTCGGCGGGGTTGATGTCGGCGAACGTGTCGGCCCAGTGGTGTGGCGGCCGAGGTGGATTGGGTTCGCCGGGTCGGGCCAGCCCGACCACTCGCCACCCAGCGGCGACGGCGGCGTCGAGTTCGTCCGGGTGATCGGACAGGAACAGGATGCGCTCGGCGGGTGCGCCGATGGCGCCCGCGATCTTGTCGTAGGAGGACGCCTCGCGTTTTCCGCCCGCCGTCGACAGATCGAAGTAGCCGCTGATCAGGCCGGACAGACTGCCTCCATGCGCGAAGGCGAACCAATCCTGCTGATTGCGAATCGATCCCGAGGAGTAGACGTACAGCGCGAGACCCGCGGCGTGCCACGCGGCCAGGGCCGGTGGCACGTCGGGGAAGAACTCGCCGTGCAGTGCGCCGCTGCGGAAACCCTCCGCGCAGATCAGACCCTGCGCGGTCTTCAAAGGCTCGGCCTTCACGTCGGTGTCGAGCCACCCGCGCAGGATCGCGGCGACTTCGGCCGGGTCCGCGTCCGGCCGCCCGGCCAGCTGCCTGGTCGCGGCCAGCACGGGCGCCGCGGCCGCGGAGCTGTTCTCGGCCAGCCACTCCGGAAGCCGTTCGCGGGTGTAGCCGTACAGGTCTTCGCGAACCGCGGCGGTGGGACTGGTGGTGCCCTCGATGTCGACGACGACGGCGTCGATCACGGCGCGGTGAGCAGCTCGTCGAGGGTGGGGAAGCCCGCGCTGATCTTGTCGCCGGTGAAGTCGCCGACCCAGCCGTCCTCCTCCTCGAAGAAGCGGATGGCGATGAAGTCGGGGCGTTCGCCCATGTCGAACCAGTGCAGCGTGCCCGCCGGAACCGAGAGCAGATCGCCGCCCTCGCAGACCACCGCGAGAACTTCCTCGCCCAGGTGCAGGTAGAAGCAACCGCGCCCGGCGGCGAAGAAGCGCACCTCGTCTTCGGCGTGGCGGTGCTCGTCGAGGAACTTCCCTCGGGCGCCCTTGGCGATCTCCGGCCACTGCGGGTCGGCGTCGTCGGGGTGGATGCGGGCGATGTCGATGTGCTTGTAGCGCCCGGTCTCGTTCAGTTCGGCGACGTTCGTCTCGTAGTGCGCGAGCAACTCCTCCGACGGCACCGACGCGGCGTTCTCCACCACCGGCCAGCGGCCGAACGTGATGCCGTGCCTGGCGAGTTCGGTGCCGATCATCTCGTCGTCGCTGGTGCGTACGCGCACGTCGGCCGCGTTGTCGGCGGCCATCACCTGCAGCAGGGTCATGTCAGTCCAATCTCGAGAAAATCGTCGCGCGGGCCGAACGCCGCCGGACTACCGGTGCGGCACACCAGCTCACACAATGCTTCCAGGCATTCGGCGCGATCGCGCGCCTGGGCGAGATCATCGCCCCACGCTGTGATCCCGTGCCCGGCGATGATCAGGACCGGAAGCGCGTCGGGGTGGTCGAGGAGATAGCGCTCGATGTCGGCCCCGATGCGCGGCACCTCGGGCCAGTTCGGGAAGACCGGGATGTCCGCGACGGCCGGATCGCCGCCACCGAGTCCCTTGATCAACTCGTAGTCGGTGATCCGCAGCGTGCCGAGCATTCCCGGCGTCGCCGAGCGGGTGGCCAGTGCCGTGGCGAACGGCGGATGGATGTGCACGACCGCTTGCGCCGGACGGGCCCGGTAGACGGCGGTGTGGATCGTCGTCTCCGCGGAGGGTTTGCGCCCCTGATCGGTCACGGGCGCGGAGTCCGCGACGCGCACGGTGACCATGTCGCGCTCGGTGAGCTCCCCTTTGGACAGCCCGCTCCCGGTGACCACGGCGGTCGCGCCGGTGCGCACGGAGATATTGCCCGCCGTACCCGGCATCCAGCCGCGCCGGTACAGCTCGCGGGCGAGGTCCGCGATTTCCGCGCCGGGCGACCGATCGGACCGGTGCACCACACCCTCTTCGGTGACCACCGCGGTCACCAAATCGGCGGGCGTGACGTCGAAGGCCGGGTTGAAGACCTCGGTGTGCGCGGGAGCCGTTGCCACACCGCCGAATCCGGTCACCTCGGCCGCCGCGCGTTCCTCCACGACGATCTCCCGGCCGGTGGCCATCGAGAGGTCGCGGGTCGACTCCGGGGCCACCACGACGAACGGGATGCCGTGGTGGCGGGCGGCGAGCGCGAGACCGTAGGTGCCGATCTTGTTGGCGACGTCGCCGTTGGCGGTGACCCGG
This sequence comes from Nocardia sp. NPDC051929, assembly GCF_044548645.1. Taxonomy (NCBI): domain Bacteria; kingdom Bacillati; phylum Actinomycetota; class Actinomycetes; order Mycobacteriales; family Nocardiaceae; genus Nocardia; species Nocardia sp. NPDC051929. The sequence goes on from NZ_JBIUCG010000006.1 coordinate 62,180, forward strand.
TCGGCGCCGACCAGCACGCAGTCGACCTGTCCGGTCGCCATCGCCCAGGCGGCGGCGGAATCGATGGTCAGCCGGTGCGGGATGCCCGCCTCGGCCAGTTCCCACGTGGTCAGGCGGGCGCCTTGCAGCAGCGGGCGGGTCTCGTCCACCAGCACCTGCTCGATCGCGCCGCGCTCGGACAGCACCCGCAGCGTGCCGATGGCGGTGCCGAACGCGCTGGTCGCGAGTCGTCCGGTGTTGCAATGGGTGAGCACGCGCAGCGGCCGGTCCGGACACAGGCGCTGCACCAGGTCGGCGGCGTTGGTGGCGGCGGCCCGGTTGACCCGGCCGTCTTCGGCCAGCATGTCGAGGGTCTCGGCGAGGACCGCGTCGGCGCCCCTGCCCACCTTCGCCCGGACCCGCCGCACCGCCCAGGCCAGATTGACCGCCGTCGGCCGGGCCGCCGCGATCCGGTCCGCTTCGGCCTGCGCCGCGGTCTCGTCCACCACGCCGCCTACGGTGTGCGCGGCGGTGGCGATGACGACGCCGAACGCGCCCGCGATGCCGATGGCGGGCGCGCCGCGAACGGCCAGCGTCTCGATCGCGTCGATGACCTGGTCGACGGTGCTCAGCCGCAGCTCACGCACCTCGTGCGGCAGTCCGCGCTGGTCGATGGTGACGAGCGTGCCGTCGTCCCAGACCAGTGAGCTGTCGTCCATCAGGCGCATCCTTCGCGTCGAACCGGGTCGTGCCTGGTCAACGGTATCGGACGCCGGACGGCGAGCCGAAATCGCGTCAGGCCGCCCCGGCGCGCAGTTTGGCGGCGCGTTCGCGCGGGTCGTAGTCGGGGCCGACGCCCTCGATGAGCAGCAGGTCGCCGTCGATGTGATCGGCGCGCAGCGGCAGGATCTCCTGATAAGCGGGCGAGTGATACCACTCCCGCGCCTCGGTCATCCCGGGGAACTCGATCAGCACCATGCTGCCGGGCCAGTCGCCTTCCACGACCTCGGCAGGGGAGCCGTGGATGACGAAGCGGCCGCCGAACGGGTCCAAGGTGGCCTGGATGCGCTCCAGGTATTCGAGGATGTCGGGATGCGGCCTGCGACTGCGGAGATGGGCGAAGCCATAGGCGGACATGGCGTGTGGTTCCTTCGTTCGACGACGCCGGAGATGGCGTCGAACCGACGGTAGGTCCGCCTCGCGCGGGGTGGCAATTACCTCCGGGGTAAGCACGAGGGCCCCGAAACGACCGCGGCCGCCGGTCCCGGGAGGAGGTGGGGCCGGCGGCGCGGGTGGCGCAGATCAGCTAGCGGCGGCGCTCCTGCTCGCCGCGCCGGTCGGGCATCTCGGACCGGTTGCCCCGACGGCCTTCCATGTCAGCGCCCTCGCGGATGTCCTGCTCTTGGCGCTGTTGCTGCTGCTGCCTCGGCATCTGCTTCGGCATTTTCTTAGGCGTTTTCTTCGACTTTTCAGTCATCTCCACTCGGTCCTTTCCGGGGGATTGATATTCGCCTAACGAACACACGATAGCGAGCGGGAATGGCCTGTGGAAGAGGAAATGAAAAATATGGCTCCGAGCGGCTCGGTTGTTGTGTTCGCGCTGGTAAGAGCGCTTTTGAACCCTGTATTCAGTAATGAATCCAGTTCAGTTCGACTTTTTCTTCCGACCAGGTCGAGGCGGGTTGGGCCGGATGAAAACGGCGGTCAGGCGTTCGTTTTATTTGCCTCGTGGATCGCTTCGCCGACGTATATCGCGTTCGACTCCGCTGCCGCGAAGGAGTGCGCGTGCGGGTTCCCGTGGCAACGAAACCCGCTGCACCGCAGCGACTTCGGATCGACGTCGGCCGAGCATCGGCGCACCCCCGTATTCCGCGCCCACTCGAACTCGCTGAAGCCAAGGCCCGCAACCAGTTTCGTTCGGTCCACGACGCACCCGCGGGCCGAAGGGTTCAGCGCAGCGGCAGGAATTCGACGATCGCGCCGTCCCCGGCATCGAGCGGGACGACCACCAGGCCGTCGCGGTCGATCAGGCCGCCCAGATGTGCCGTCCGGACAACCGGGTCGCCGATCCATCCGCCTTCCTCGGCGGCGCGAGCCGGAACGATGCGCGTCACCTGTCCGGCGATCTCGGCGGCGTTGTGCAGCGGTCCGCGCAGCGGGCGGGCGGGGAGCGCGCCGGTGCGGCCCTCGACGATCGCGGGTGCCAGCGCCATGAGCGTCGCGACGGCGGCGAACGGGTTGCCCGGCAGGCCGAGCACCGTGGTGCCGGAGGTGAGCCGGGCGACGACGGTGGAACCGCCCGGCCGCAGCCGCAGCCGCGGCACCACGATCTGGGCTCCGGCGCGGGTCAGGGCGGCACGGAGCTGATCGGCCGCCCCGCCGCCCGTCGCGCCGACGATCACCAGCAGGTCGCGATCCGGCGCGACGGTCAGGACCTCGTCGAATCCGTGCGGAGTGTCGCGCAGGTGCACCCGATCGGTGGTGCGAATGCCATACCTGGCCAGCAGTTCCGGCAGGACCGGGCCGATCGAATCGCGGGTCTGCCCCGCCTGCAGTGGACCTTCGCTGCGGATCTCGTCACCGGTCATGACGACGTGCGCGCGGACCGGGCCGCGCACCGGCGCGGCGGTGACCTCGACGCTCGCGGCCGCGGAGACCAGCGCCGCGGTGACCGGTGCACCCTCCGGCGCGACCGGATCACCGGCCGCCCGGTCCTCGCCGCGGCGGCGGATGTCGTCGCGCAGCGGGGTGTCCGGCAGGCGGTACAGCGTTTCGTCGGCGACGTGCGCGAACTCGTCGCGCAGCACGCCCGTGGTGCCATCGGGGACGTGCGCGCCCGTGGCGATGCGCACCGCCTCGCCCGGCAGCAGCCCCACCGGACGCCGTCCGCCCGCGAAGCCGACGTCGCGGCGCAGGCGCCACGGCCCGTCGCCCGCCACGGCGTAACCGTCCATCGCCGAGACGTCGAAGCGAGGCAGCGGCCCGGCGGCCGTCAATGGGCCCGCGAGCGCGGCCCCGATCACCGATGACAGGTCGGCTTCGTACGCGGTAAGCCGGGAAAGTTCGGTACGCAGCAGGTTTCGCGCCTCGCCGAGCTCGAGCGGTGGTTGCTGGCGTGGCGCGTCCACCGCCGCTCTGGCCTGTCGCACCTCCTCTTCGGTGTCGCAGTCGCCGACGCCGGAGAGCGGGATGATCCCGGCGGCTGCGGGCACCAGCGCCTTCATCGGCTGATTGATCAGCGCGTCGAGCTCGTCCAGCGCGGCCGCAAGCGCGGAACGCCGCCACACCCCGATCAGGTATTGCGGCCGACCCGACTCGTCGGCCGCGAACACCGCGTCCGCTCCCGATTCGGTGGCGTGCCGGATGAGTTCGGCGATCGCCGACGGGGACAGGAACGGAAGGTCGGCGGCAAGGACCACGACCAGCGGGGCGGCGGAGCCGAGGGCCCGCAGCCCCGTGTCGATCGCCGCCACCGGACCCGATCCGGGCGGCACCTCGCGAACCTGCGTGATCTCCGGCGCCAACTCGGGACGGTGCGGTCCGACCACCACCGTCCGCGCGCACGAGGCGACGGCGGCGAGCGCCACTTCGAGCATGGAACGGCCGCCGATGACGATGGCCGGTTTGTCCACGCCGCCCATCCGGCTGGCCCGGCCGCCCGCGAGCACGATCGCGTCGGCGGCCGTCACACGCCACGACCCGGAGTCAGGTACACCATGGCGGCCATGCTAATTCGTCACCATGGGGAAGCCGGGGAGCGGACGGCGTCGATCAGGCGTTCGACCAGAAGCGGGCCGGTGGCAGCAGCCGGAACTCGTTGAGTTCCGGGTCGGCGAGCACGAGGTCGGTTTCCCGGTCGGGGGCCGGGGCGCCACGGTCGATGGAGGTGGCGCCCGCCGCGTGCAGCCGGGCCACCTCGGCGGCCCGGTCGTCGGCCGGGAACGACGTGAGATCCAGGCGCATTCTGGTCCGGCCCGACCCCGCGTCGGGCGTGCGCACGAACTCCAGCCAGGAGCCGAGTCCGGTCGGTGCGCGTAATCCGGCCAGCCGCTCGCCGCGCCGCATGGACGGCCAGCCGGTGGCGGCCGACCAGAATTCGGCCAGGCGTTGCGGATCGCGCGTGTCGACCACGACCGCCGCGACGGCCCCGGTGTCCACGTACTCCTCCCTCGGTTCGAGCACGCAGAACTCGTTGCCCTCCGGATCGGCGAGCACCGCCCACGGCACCGCGCCCTGCCCGATGTTGATCGAGCGCGCGCCCAAGGCCAGCGCCCGGTCCACCTGGGTGCGCTGGTGGTCCAGCGAGCGGGTGGCCAGATCGAGGTGCAGGCGATTCTTGCCGACCTTGGCCCGCATCGCGGGCAGGAAGGTGAGCGCCAAGTCGCCGCCGTCGGCGTCGGGAGCCGCCACGTTCACCTCGTCGGGGCGGTCGAGGGTGACACTCCAGCCCAGCAGTTCGGCCCAGAAATCCGCGACCGAACGCGGCCGGTCGGCGTCGAACACGACACATGCCAGGCGGGTGGGCATGGATCAACGGTACTGGCCGCCATTCCGGCACGGAGGAATTTCGGAAAGCGGCGCTCAGTCGCCGGGGAGATCGGGCAGCGGGAAGCGTGCGGCGCGCAGGTCGACGCGTCCGTCCCGGATCGGCACGCCCTCTTCGGCCAGCAGGCGCAGCTGGCGATGAGCCAGATGGGCGGCGGGACGGCCGCTCGCGCCGAGCACCCGATGCCAGGGCAGATCGGCCGAGTCGGTGCGCATGATCCAGCCCACTGTGCGCGGCGTCGACAAACCGGCGGCCGCCGCGATGTCGCCGTAGGTGACCACCCGGCCGGCCGGAACCGCCGCCACCAGCGCGCGCACCTGCTCGATCTGGGCGTCGGTGATCGGCATCGGCTCAGAGCACCGAGCGCACAAGTTCGCCGGTCTGGGCCGGATACGCCTGGGCGACCATGTGATCGCAGTTCCATTCGAGCACGGTCAGGCCCGCGCCCATGTGCTCGGTGAGCGCCGCGCGGAATTCCGGCGTGACGAACGGCGGGTGCACCTTCATCGCCTGCACCAGCACGGTCGGCAGGTCGGCGGGCGGAAGCACCCAGTGGCGGGCCAGCTGGCCCCAGTAGGAGTTGATCGCTGGCAGGCTCATCCGCCAGCCGAAGCGCCCGTCGGCGGTGGGCATCAAGTGTTCGTCGAGTTCGGCTTCCAGCAATCGCGGCTCCACATCGCCCCAGCCGGTGTCGAGTTTGTCCTGGCGCGCGTGGTCGACGCTGTCGTAGTCGGCCGAGACCAGGGTGGACAGCGCGATCTCGTTGAGCCATTCCGGCTCCAGCGCGATCGCCGGATCGAGCAGCACCAGTTTGCGCACCAGTTCGGGATGCCGATGGGCCAGGTGCAGCGCGCACGCGCCGCCGAAGGAGTGCGCGACAACCACCACCGGGCCGTCCGCCTCGGCGGTGACCAACTCGACCAGGTCCTCGACGATGGTCTCGAAGTTCCACGGCGGCAGCGAGGTCGAGCGGCCGTGCCCGCGCAGATCCGGTGCGAGCACCCGTACGTCGGGCAGATGCCGGGTCGCCAGATCTTCCCAGCGTTTGCCGTGACCGGTCACACCGTGCAGGGCGAGCACCACCGGTCCCGTCGTCGGACCGAACCGGTGGACATTCAGAACAGACACCGGTCCATTCTGACCTGCGCCGTGATCGGCCGCAGCGCCGGTCGGGCGGAGGCGTGTACCGGCGTGTCGGTCGTGTCTGTTGCAATAGCCCGCGTGGTGCGATCGGATGGCGCGGTGCGACTGGTTCGCCGGAACGTGGTGGCGCCCCGGCCGCGAGACTGGGGCGCCGACGTCCGCGCGCTGCTGGACGCCGCGGCCGAGGCCGGTCCAGCGCGCCCGGGATGGCGGCCCTGGCAGGTGCTCGGCGGCCCGGGCACGGGTAAGACCGCCCTGCTGGTCGACCTCGCCGCCGGGCGCATCGCGGCCGGAGCCGACCCGGAATCGGTGCTGGTACTGACCCATTCGAAACAAGCCGCGGGCGCTGTACGAGACGCCATCACCACGCGGCTGAGCGGCCCGGGCCCCGGCGCGGAGGGCGGTGTGCCCGGCGCCACACGAGAACCCTTGGTGCGCACCCTGCACTCGTACGCCTTCTCTGTGCTGCGCAGGCACGCGATGGCGCACGGCAACCCGCCGCCGCGTCTGCTGACCGGAGCCGAACAGGACGCCGTGGTGCGCGAGATGCTGCGCGGCGATCTGGCGGACATGGCCGAGGGCGCGCACGGATTGTGGCCGGAGCGACTGCGGCCCGCCCTCGCGCTCGGCGGGTTCGCCGAACAGTTGCGCGATCTCATGCTCCGGGCCACCGAACGCGGCATCGGGCCGGAGGACCTGGTGCGCCTCGGCCGCGAGCACGCCAAGCCCGAATGGGTGGCGGCGGGCAGGTTCGCCCTCCGCTACGAGCAGACGATGCTGCTGCGCTGGTCGGTGGGCGTCGATGCGCCGGAGGCGACCGCGCCCGCGCTGGACGCCGCCGAACTCGTCGGCGCGGCGCTGGACGCCCTGGCCGCCGACCCGAATCTGCTTGCCGCCGAACGCGCCAGGATCCGATACCTGCTGGTCGACGACGCGCAGCACCTGGACCCGCAGGCGGCGATCCTGGTGCGAGCGATCGGGCACAGCGCCAGGACCACGGTGGTCGCGGGCGATCCCGACCAAGCCGTGTTCGCCTTCCGCGGCGCCGACGCGCGATTCGTCGCCGAACTCGACGTGCCACCCGAGCGGCGAGTCGTGTTGCGCGACAACCATCGGTTCAGCGGTCAGGTGGAGCTGGCGGTCGCCCGGATCGCGGCACGCCTGCCGGGTAGTGCGCCGCAGCGCATCCCCGTGCCGGAAGACACCGGCCCGCGGGAGGACGGCACCGAGGTGCGCGTGCGCGTGCTGGCCACGCCGGCGAAAGAGGCCGCGCTCATCGCCGACCACTTGCGCCGCGCGCATCTCACCGGCGGGCTGCCATGGTCGCGGATGGCGGTGATCGTCCGTTCGGTACCGCTGTCGCTGGCGCCGCTGCGCCGCGCCCTCCTCGCCGCGGGCGTGCCGGTGCGGCAGCCCGCGCTGGACACGCCGCTGGCGCGCAGGCGCGGCGCGGCTTGGATGCTGCTCTCGCTGCGCGCGGTCCTGGCGGGGGAGCAGGCGCAACGGGGCGCGGAACCGGCGTTCGAGCCGGAGGACGCCCTCGATCTGCTGTCCGGGCCGCTGGGCGGCGCGGACCAGATCGCTTTGCGCCGGTTGCGCCGCGGCATCCGGCGCGCGGTGCTGGAATCGGTGCGCGCCGGGGCGAAAACATCGGACGCGGGCGACGATTCGCCGACCGACCGCGACTCGGACATCGACCGCCCCTCCGCACTGATGTTGCGCGATCTGCTGATCGGGACCGGCGATCCGGCCATCATGGACCGGCTCACCGAGGTCGAGGCCGCGCCGCTGCGCCGGGTGCTGGACGCGCTGCGCCGGGCGCGCAAGGTGCGCGGGCGCGGCGCGAGCCTGGAGGACGTGCTGTGGGCGCTGTGGACCGGTTCTCGGCTGGAACGGCGCTGGGTGGCGCAGTCCGAGCGCGGCGGCGCGGTCGGCATGCAGGCCGATCGCGATCTGGACGCCGCGGTCGCGTTGTTCGACGCGGCCGCCGCCTATGTCGACCGGTTGCCGCGCGCGAGCATCGAAGGGTTCGTCGAATACCTGACGCAGCAGGAGATTCCGCAGGACGCTGCGCCTCGTACACTGCCGGGCGAAGCGGTGGCGCTGCTGAGCGCGCACGCCGCCGCGGGGCGGGAATGGGATGTGGTCGCCGTCGCCGCCGTCCAGGAAGGGATCTGGCCCGATCCGCGCACCCGCGGCACCCTCTTGCACACCGAAGATCTGGTCGATCTCACCGCCGGGGTGTCCGATGCCGGGGAGCGGGTGAGCCGTGCGGCGCCGATCCTCGCCGAGGAGCGCAGGTTGCTGCTCGTCGCGTGCAGCCGGGCCCGGCGGTCGCTGCTGGTCACCGCCGTGGAATCGGTCGCGGGCGAACGCGATCTGGTGCCGTCGCGCTTTCTCGCCGAACTGCTCGGACACGACGACGACGGCGAGCCCGGTGCGCTCCCGGTGGCCGACCCCGGCCGCGCCCTGGTGATGCACTCGCTGGTCGCCGAATTGCGCGGCGTGGTCTGCGATCCGGAGTCCGACCCGGAACGCAGGCGCCGCGCCGCGCACCAGCTCGCGCGGCTGGCCGACGCGGGCGTCCGGGGTACCCACCCCGACGACTGGTACGGCACCACCGAACTCAGCTCGCGGCGACCGCTGTGGACCGAGGACGACGGCGCGGTCGCGCTGTCGCCCTCCACCGTCGAATTGCTGCGCACCTGCCCGCTGCGCTGGGCGCTGGAACGCAACGGCGGTACCGACGGCGACAACCCGCACGCCGTCAAGGGCAATCTGGTGCACACGCTCGTGCAGGCGCTGGCGGGCAAAGTGCCCGAGGAACAGGTGCGCGCCGCGTTGGATCGCGCCTGGCGGGCGGTGGATCCGGGGACCGGCTGGCATTCCCGGCAGGAATTGCGCCGCACCGAGGCGATGCTGGAGACCTTCTCGGCCTGGGTGCGCAACACGCGCGGCGAACTCACCCAGGCCGGAGTCGAGGTGCCGGTGGACTGCGTGCTGCCCGCGCGCACGGAAGACGAACGCGCCGTACGGATCCGGGGCCGCGTCGACCGGCTGGAGCGAGACGCGCAAGGCCGTTTCGTCATCGTCGACGTGAAGACCGGCAAGTCGCCGGTCACCAAGCAGGCCGCCGTCGATCACGCGCAGCTGGCGACTTACCAGGTAGCGGCCGCCGCAGGCGCTCTCGACGCACCGGAGGTATCCGGTTCGGCCGAGCCGGAACCCGCGATCGGCTCGGCGGGCGAACCCGGCGGGGCGCGATTGGTGTACGTCGCCAAGCCGAGCAAGGCGGAGGGCGCCACTCAGCGCACGCAGCCTCCGCTGGACGCCGAGGCGCTCGAGCACTGGCGTGACACGATCCACCAGGCCGCGTCGTCCACTCAGGGCCCTAGCTACCTCGCCATGCGCAACGACGGATGCCGCCACTGCGCGGTCGCGGGCAGCTGCCCCGTGCAGGACAGCGGGAGGCAGGTGACCGACGAGTGAGCGCGCTCTCGGTCCCGCCGCGGCCGGTCGCCGGGGCGCCGCCGTGACGGGCGGGGTGACGCCGCACCAGCTGGCGCAGGCGCTCGGCCTGCCGCCGCCGACCGACGAACAGGCCGCCGTGATCGCGGCGCCGCCGGGCCCCACCCTCGTGGTCGCCGGCGCGGGCGCGGGCAAGACCGAGACGATGGCCGCCCGGGTGGTGTGGATGGTCGCCAACGGGCTCGTGCTGCCGGACGAAGTGCTCGGGCTGACCTTCACACGCAAAGCCGCCCAACAGCTGACCGCCAGGATCCGGACCAGGCTGGCCCGGCTCGCGGGTGCGCCGCTGCTGCGCGAACTGGACCCGAGCGGCCGCCTGCGCGCCCAGCTGACCGGCGCGGAACCGGAGATCAGCACCTACCACTCGTACGCGGGCAGGTTGCTCACCGAACACGGCCTGCTGCTGCCGGTGGAACCGTCGGCGACCCTGCTGACCGCGACCCAGCTCTGGCAGCTCGCCCACCAGGTGGTGCACACCTGGGACGGCGATCTGGAGACCGATCGCACCCCGGTGTCGGTCACCGAGGCGGTGCTCGCGCTGTCCGGGCAGCTGGCCGAGCACCTGGTCGAGCCGGAGGAACTGGCCGAGGCGCACACCGAACTGGCGAAGCTGGTATACACGCTGCCCCCGGGCCCGCGGCAGCGGGGCGGCCCGAGCCAGACCCTGCTGAACATCGTGCAAGTGCAGCGGGAACGGGTAGCGCTGCTACCGCTGGTGCACGAGCTCGCCGAGGCATTGCGCCGACGGGGCGCACTGGACTTCGGCGCGCAGATGTCCCTCGCCGCACGGTTGGCGGCCGAGCACCCCGAGGTCGCCGCCGCCGAACGCGCCCGTTTCCGCTTGGTCCTGCTCGACGAGTACCAGGACACCGGCCACGCCCAGCGGGTCCTGCTCGCCGCCTTGTTCGGCGGTGCGCCGGAGGAGCAGACACCGCAGCCAGCGACTCCGCCCGACATTCCTCTGGGCGATCGTCGCGGCGACGATGCTTCGTCACCCGCGGGCGTTCACACAGTCGCACAGAGGGCGGCGCTGCCCGGTGTGCGGGAGAGCGTCGTGGCAAGTTCGGACACACTGCCGGAAACCGGGTCCGGGTCGTCATCGACCACCGACGCGCTTCCTGCTCACCCCGCGCAGAGCACGCGGTCGCCGGGCGTCGACGCGAACGACGTCGAAGGACAACCGCGGTTCGCCGGCGCACACGACCCGCGCACCGTGGCGAGGCGTGCGGACCAACCTTCGCGCCGGCACGAAACGCAGCGACTAGCCGTGACCGCCGTCGGCGACCCGATGCAATCCATCTACGGCTGGCGTGGCGCTTCGGCGGCGAACCTGCCCCGGTTCGCCACCGACTTCCCCAGCGCGCCGGGCGTGCCCGCCCCGACGCTGTCCTTGCTGACCAGCTGGCGCAATCCGCCGGAAGCGCTGGCACTGGCGAATCTGGTCGCGGAACCGTTGCGGCGCAAGGCGTCCGAGAGCGGCGGGGTGACGGTCGATGCCTTGCGCGCCAAGCCCGGCGCCGGGCCGGGTGTGGTGGCGCTGGCGCTGACCGACACCGTCGCCGACGAACGGGAGTGGGTGGCCGGGCGAATCGCCGCGGAGTGGGCTGCCCGGCACGCGGCCCAACAGCAGCCGCCCACGTCCGCCGTACTGGTGCGCCGCAATGCCGATGCCGCGCCGCTCGCGGAAGCGCTTCGCGCACAAGGTCTTCCCGTGGAGATCGTCGGACTCGGCGGCTTGCTCGCCACACCGGAGGTCGCCGACGTCGTCGCCACCCTGCGGCTGATCGCCGAACCGGGTGCGGGCAGCGCCGCCATGCGTGTGCTGACCGGCGCGCGCTGGCGCGTCGGGGTCGCCGACATCGCCGCGCTCGCCCGCCGCGCCAGGGACCTGTCCATCCGGCGTCCCGGATCGGAGGGACATACCGAGATCGCCGACGGCGCCGCGCTGGACGAGGCGCTGCGCGAAGTGGCGCCGGAACCCGCCGAACAGGCCGGGCTGGCCGACGCGATCGCCGATCCCGGTCCGCCCGAGCGGTATTCACCCGCCGGGTTCGCCCGCATCGAGGCGCTGGGACGGGAACTGGCCGCGTTGCGCGAACGCAGCGGTCAGCCGTTGGCGGAACTGGTCGCCGATGTCGAGCGCACCATCGGCGTCGGTGTGGAGACCCAAACCCGGCGAGCTATGGCGGGCACCGGGGCCGGACGCGAGCATCTGGACGCGTTCGCCGATGTGGTGGCCGGGTACGCCGCGGACACCGGCGCCTCGCTCGGCGGACTGCTCGCGTTCCTCGCCGCCGCGGAAGAGGTCGAGAACGGGCTGGAGCCGGGCGAGGTCGAGGTCGCCAAGGACCGGGTGCAGGTGCTGACCGTGCACGCGGCGAAAGGCCTGGAATGGGAGATCGTCGCGGTCCCGCACGTGGTGGAGGGCGTGTTCCCGTCCAAAGTCGGTTCCGGCACGTGGCTGGGCGCGCTCGCCGAGTTGCCCACGTCGCTGCGGGGTGACCGCAGGCAGGACGACGCGGCCGAGGGCGTGCCGGTGCTCGAGCTCACCGACTTGTACGACCGCGCGGACCTCGACCGCGCGATCAAGGCGCACAAGGAGGCGCTGGAGCGCCGCCGGATCGATGAGGAACGGCGCCTGTTCTACGTCGCGCTCACCAGAACCGAACGGGTGCTGCTGGTTTCGGCCCACTACTGGGCGGAGACCGGCAGCACTCCGAAAGGCCCCTCGGATTTCCTGCTGGAGTTGAAGCGCGCGCACCAGGACCCCGGCAGCCCGGCGTGCGACGTCTTGGCGATCGACCGCTGGGACGACCCGCCCGCCGCCGACGCCGTCAACCCGTTCACCGACAACCCCGCGGCCGCCGAGTGGCCGCGCGATCCCCTCGGCGCCCGCCGCGAGCCCATCGAACAAGGCGCGGCACTGGTCCGCGCTGCCCTGGCGAATTTGCGCGCCCGTCCCGCCGCCGCCGGGCACCACGGCTCGAAGCCGCACGGCGCTGCTGGTTCGATCCGCAGAACCAGGTCTGCCCGTGCCGAGATGCCGTCCGCGCCGGACGTCGACGAGCCGGGTTTCGCGGACCGACCGGGCGACTACGGGCCGGGTGATGAGCCGAGTCTCACTGGCGATTCGGCTTCTGGCCTGCCCGGCGCTGAGCCGGAGTTCGAGCATGAGCCGGGCGACTACGGGCCGGGTGATGAGCCGAGTCTCACCGGCGAATCGGCTTACTATTCACCCCGCGATGAGTCGGATTCGCGGATGAATCGACCTACTCCCCGGCCCGCTGACAAGCCGGGGTTCGCGGATGAACCGGCCTACTATCCACCCGACGACGAATACCCGCCCGACGATTTCGCGGGGGACTTCGAGGTCGGGTCCATCGAATACGCCGATCCCTACGCGGATTTCGAGCCCTATTTCGGTTCGGCGCCGGACCCGGTGGAGGAGTATCTGTCCGCCGACGAACCGGCATTCGCCGCGACCGGCTTCGCTCCGCCCCCGCCGGTGGACCTGTACCGCCCGCACGACGCCCGCCTTGCGCCGGATCCCGCCGATCCGGAAGGCTGGGCCGCCGACGTCGACGCCTTGCTCGCCGAACACCACGCGGCCGCGGCCGCCGACGAAGAGGTGGAACTACCTGGACAGATCGCGGCGACCGCTCTGGTCGAACTCCGGGCCGACCCGGCGAAGCTCGCCGCCCGCTTGCGTCGTCCGTTGCCCTACCCGCCGAATCCACTGGCCCGCCGGGGTACCGCGTTCCACGCCTGGGTGCAGCGGTGGTTCGGCTCCACCCGCCTGCTCGGTCTGGACGAACTGCCGGGCGCGGCCGACGGCGGCGCGGCCGACGCGGGCCTGGACGCCGAGCTGAGCGCGATGCAGGAGGCGTTCCTGAACTCGCGCTGGGCCGATCGCAGTCCGATCGAAGTCGAGATCCCGTTCGAAACCTCGATCGCGGGCACCGTGATCCGCGGCCGGATGGACGCGGTATTCGCCGAACCCGGCGGCGGCTGGATCGTAGTCGACTGGAAGACCGGCGCCGAGCCGAGCGCCGCCGAGGAACCGGCGGTCGCCATGCAGCTGGCCGTCTACCGCCTGGCCTGGGCGCGGTTGATGGCCGCCCGCGAGGGACGGCCCGAGCACGAGATGCTGCCCCGGATCGGCGCCGCATTCCACTACGTGCGCACCGGCCGCACCATCGCGCCCCCGAACCTGGCCGGTCCGGACGAACTGGCCGAGCTGATCAGGAACGCCGCGCCCGCCGGCTCACCGCCAGCGACTGAGTGACGAGCGGGATCTGCAGCGGCAGCCGCAGCGCCGAGCCGATCTTCACCAGCCGCGGCGCCTTCTCGCTGGCGAGCATGTCCGCGGCGAACTGCACGTTGGCCGGGAACACCGCGATGAACAGCAGCGCCGCCAGCCGTCCGCCGAAGCCGCGGGTGCGCGGGACCGCGAGGGCGGCGGCGACACCGATCTCGGCCGCGCCGGAGGCGTAGGTGTAGTCGCGGGCGCGTCCGGGCAGGAAGCGCGGCACGATCGAATCGAAGGGCTTCGGCCGGACGAAATGCAGCACCCCGGAGCCGAACAGCAGGGCGGCCAGGGCCAGCGCGGGCCGCCGCCCACCGTCGGACACGGACGTCAGCGTATTTTCTGCCATGCAGGCACCCTTACATCCGCGCCGCTCCGCGTCGACCCCGGGTCACTTGGATGCGGACCCGGCGGTCCGCACCTCCGAACCGCCGCCCCTGCCTCGGGCACGTCCTTCGCTCCTCACCAAGATCGAGCGGGAGTGATCAGCGCGGACGCCAGCCGAAGCGCCGCGACCCCACCGCGCGACTGCGGAGCCGACACAGCCTGGCTCGCACCGAGCGACCGCCAACGCCGCGCTTGCCTGCGGTGGTCCGCTCGACAGTCTGCCGCTGCGGCCCGTGAACCGAGCCGGGCTCGAATGAGCAGGTACCCGGGTCGGGTGAAACGACACGGATCGTGTTGGCGTCCGCGGCCGAGCTGGCGTCGGATGCGCCGCGACGAAGGAGACGGGGCGCTGTGTCCGCGAGGAAGGAGCAAGGGCAGCGATCCTGTAGCCGACCACTACGAACCGCGTACACCTGATAGCGAGCTTCGATGCCGACGTGCCCAGCGCACCCCCACCACGTCTTCCGAGCGAAGCGAGACCGAGCATCCGCCGTGGGGGGGGCCGGGGGGGGGGGGGGGGGGGGGGGGGGGGGGGGCCCCGCGGGCCCCCCCCCCCCCCCCCGGGGCCCCCCCCCCACCCCCCCCCCCCCCGGGGCCCCCAAACACGCCGCGACGCAGTCGCGGCAAATCCAACACAGTAGGCTCCCCGGTGTGCCGGAGGGACAAGGATTACCGGGTATGACCGACACGAGCGACGAAACGACGGGTGTGCCCGGTGTTCGGTGACCGAGCGCGCAGCCTGGGCTTGGCCAGCAGGCCCGATTTCGCCCTGGTCGGACTGCTGCGCATCCCGGAAGTGCAGACCAGTCCGTGGATTTCGCTGACCAGACGGGTGCTGTTCGCGACGGGGCTGCTGTTCCTGGCAGCGCTGGTGGTCTACCTCGGACGCGACGGGTACCACGACAACTCGGGCAACGAACTGTCGTTCCTGGACGCGTTCTATTACGCGACGGTGTCGCTGTCGACCACCGGATACGGCGACATCCACCCGGTGACGCCCGAGGCGCGGCTGGCGAACATCGTCATCATCACCCCACTGCGCATCCTGTTCCTGATCGTCTTGGTCGGAACCACGCTGGGCGTGCTGACCGAACGTTCCCGGCAGGCTTTCAAGATTCAGCGATGGAGGCACACTGTGCGCAATCACACCGTGGTCGTCGGATACGGCACGAAGGGGCGGACCGCGATCGACGCCATGCTCGGCGACGGGGTGCAGCCCGCCGACATCGTCGTTGTCGACACCGACGTGGTCGCCTTGGAGGCGGCCGCGAACGCCGGGCTGGTCACGGTGCACGGCTCGGCGAGCCAGTCCGACGTGCTGCGGCTGGCCGGTGTGCAGCACGCCGACTCGGTGGTGGTTGCCACCAATCGCGACGACACCGCCGTGCTGGTCACCCTGACCGCCCGGGAGCTGAACAAGGCCGCCAAGATCGTGGTTTCGATCCGAGAGGCGGAGAACACCCACCTGGTCCGCCAGTCCGGCGCGAACTCGGTGGTGGTGTCCTCGGAGACGGCGGGCCGGTTGCTCGGCATCGCGACCACCACGCCCACGGTCGTGGAGATGATGGAAGACCTGCTCACCCCGGAGGAGGGCTTCGCCGTCGCCGAACGCGAGGTGGAGCCGTCCGAGATCGGCGGCTCGCCACGGCATCTGAGCGATATCGTCCTCGGTGTGGTGCGCAACGGGGTGCTCTACCGCGTGGGCGAGCCGGAAGTCGACGCGGTCGAGGCGGGCGACAAGCTGTTGTACATCCGTCGAGCGGGCAAGTGACCCCGGCGCGAACCGGCCGCGCAGCTTCGGCGATAGTCTCGAACCGTGTCGGCATTTCAGCTCAATAGCGTTCCGTTGCTCTCCCGTTCTGTCGTCGACAGGGCCGAGCACATCCGAGGTGATGCCCAGGCCTTGAAGGAGGGCTGGGCCGAGGCCAGGCTCCTGCGGATCAACCGCCGCGGGCAGGTGCGCCTCGACGAAAGCGCCCTGATCCTGGACCCGGCCGTGGAGTTCTCCGCCGAGCCGAGCCCGGACGCGGTGTTCCTCGGTGTAGAGGAGGGCGTCCATCTGTGGGCGGTGCGTGATCCGGAGCTGGAGGGCGCGCTGACCGACCTGCGCGCGCTGGCCGGCGGCGCCGTCGACGACCGCACCGCCGCGTTGCTCTCGACCGCGATCGCGTTGCTGAACTGGCACGACAAGGCCGGGTTCCACGGCGCGGACGGCACCGTCACCATGTCGGCCAAGGCGGGCTGGTCGCGCGTCACCGAGAGCGGTTACGAGGAGTTCCCGCGCATCGATCCGGCGGTGATCTGCCTGATCCACGACGGTGGGGAGCGGGTGCTGCTCGCCCGCCAGGCCAGCTGGCCGAAGTCGCTGTTCTCGCTGCTGGCCGGGTTCGTCGAGGCGGGCGAGTCGCTGGAGCGCTGCGTGGAGCGCGAGATGCGCGAGGAAGTCGGCCTCGACGTGCGCGAGATCACCTACCTGGGCAGCCAGCCGTGGCCGTTCCCGCGCTCGCTGATGCTCGGCTTCGCCGCGGTGGCCGATCCCACACAGCCGCTGACCTTCACCGATGGTGAGATCGCCGAGGCCGACTGGTTCACCCGCGCACAGGTGCGCGAAGCGTTGGCGGTGGGCGACTGGTCGAATCGGGACGGGGGCGCCCGGTTGCTGCTGCCCGGCTCGATCTCGATCGCGCGCACGATCATCGAATCCTGGGCCGCGATCGACTAGCGCGCGCGGGCCGATGCGACCCGCGCGCGGCGGCTGATCAGGACAGACCGGCGAGGACCTGCTTGACTGCCGCCAGCGACGGGTTCGTCGCGGTGGAACCGTCGGCGAACTTCACGGTGGGCACGACGTGGTTGCCCCCGTTCACGCTGCCGACGAATTCGGCCGACGCCGGGTCTTGCTCGATATCGATCTCGACGTAGCCGATGCCCGCCTCGTCCAGCTGCTTCTTGAGCCTGCGGCAGTAGCCGCACCAGGTGGTCGAGTACATCGTCAGGGTGGGGTTCGCGTCAGTCACGGACACTGCAACGCCGGACGTCCGCGCACTGTTCCGACTCGAACGATATCCCGACTTGCGCGACATTTAGTATGCGCGCATACTAAATGCATGACGATCATCGCCACCGCGCAGGCCACCTCCAGTGCGCCGCCGACCGCCTTCTTCGCCCGCTGGGCCGACATGGCCACCTGGCCGGAGTGGAACACCGACACCGAGTGGGTGCGCTTGGACGGACCGTTCGCCGAGGGCGCCACCGGGACGTTGCGGCCGAAAGGCGGCCCGAAGATCCGGTTCGTCGTCGCGCGTCTGACCGATCGCGAGTTCGTCGACGTCTCGAAGCTGTTCGGCGCGCGGCTCACCTTCGCCCACGAGGTCGCCGTCGCGGAAAACCGCACCACGGTCACCGTCACGGTCTCGATCGACGGACCGCTGCGCTTGTTGTGGATCAAGATCCTGGGCGCCGACTTGGCGAAATCCGTGCAGCCCGACCTGGACGCACTGGTGGCCGTCGCCGAGGGGGTCCCGGCATGAGTGCTACCGGTTCGAGCACGAAGTACTGGCTTGCCGTCGTGTCCAGGGAACATGTCCGGCGCGGTGTCGAGCTGGGCATCGCCCAGGCGAACCACGGCAAGCGCGCTGCGGTGGAACGCATGCGGCCGGGCGACGGATTGGTGTACTACTCGCCGCGCGAGGGCATGCGGGCCGGAGCGCCGGTGCGCTCGTTCACCGCGATCGGCACCATCGACGACCACCCGGCCTGGCAGGCCGACCCGCAGGACGGCGGTTGCTTCCGGCCGTGGCGCCGTTCGGTCAGCTACCGAGCCGAAGCGCGGGAGGCGCCGATCGATACGCTGCGTGACGAACTGGACCTCACCAGCGTGCCGAACTGGGGGATGATCCTGCGTCGTGGCCTGATAGAACTCAGCCCGCACGACTACGCGCTGATCGCGCGGGAGATGACCGACGAGTGAGGGAGGCCGATGCACGAGGCGGGGGACGGCGGACTGCGTTCCAGATTTCGCGCGGCAGAGGAAAGTCCCGGACTGTTGCTGTGGCAAGTGACCAACCGCTGGCAGGCGGCACAGCGGGCGGCGCTCGCTCCCTTCGACCTGACCCACGTGCAATTCGTGCTGCTGGCTTCGCTCACCTACCTCGCCGCCGGCCGCGAAGATCCGGTCCGGCAGCGTGACCTGGCGGAATACGCCGCCACCGATCCGATGATGACTTCTCAGGTGTTGCGCGCCCTGGCGCAGAAGGGTCTGATCGAACGCCGCGACCACCCCAGCGACCGCCGGGCGAAGGCCCTGGTCGCCACCGAAGCGGGCGTGGCGCTGGTGAACCGGGCCATCGTCGCGGTGGAGGAATGCGACGCGGAGTTCTTCGCGCCGCTCGGCTCGCAAGACAGCGCCCCCTTCGCTCGTTCCCTGCGGTTGCTGAGCGACCGCTGAACGCCACGCGCCCGGCCGCCCGAAGCGGCGACGAGGCGTACAACGGGCGGTCGCGTGCGGCGCACGGCTACCGCGCCGATGCCGTCTCTTGCCTCGGTGCCGGTCTGCTCGCGAGCGGCTGCTCCCGACCGCGACCGGTTGTGTGTCGGTGGGCGCTGTCATGATGGATCGCGTGCCCGCTCTCGACCTCGCAGACCTCGATCCCGAGCAGGCCGCCGCCGTGCGAGCACCGCGCGGCCCGGTGTGCGTGCTCGCGGGCGCGGGCACCGGAAAGACCAGGACCATCACCTATCGCATCGCGCATCAGATCGCGCAGGGGCACGTCAAAGCCGATCAGGTGCTCGCGGTGACGTTCACCGCTCGGGCCGCTGGGGAACTGCGGACCCGGCTGCGGGCCCTCGGTCTCGGCGGGGAAGCGACCCAGGTGCAGGCGCGGACGTTCCACGCGGCGGCGTTGCGGCAGCTGAAGTACTTCTGGCCGCAGATCGTCGGCGACGTGCCGTGGCGGCTGATCGATGCGAAATTCCCGATCGTCGCGCAGGCGGCGCACCAGGCCGGGCTGTCCACGGCCACTGACAGCGTGCGCGACCTGCTGAGCGAAATCGAGTGGGCGAAAGCCTCGCTCATCGCTCCGGAGGATTACACGGCGGCGGTCGCGAAGCAGCGGCGCGAGACGCCCTACGAGGCACTGCGTGTCGCGGACGTCTACGCGGGTTACGAGAAGCTCAAGGCGACGCCGGACGGGCTGCTGCTGGATTTCGACGACCTGCTGCTGCATACGGCCGCAGCGCTGGAGGACTATCCGGCGGTGGCCGACGAATTCCGCGGCCGCTACCGCAGTTTCGTCGTCGACGAGTACCAGGACGTCACCCCGCTGCAACAGCGCGTGCTCGACGCTTGGCTCGGCGACCGCGACGACCTGACCGTCGTCGGCGACGCCAACCAGACCATCTATTCGTTCACCGGCGCCACGCCGAGCTACCTGCTGGACTTCTCCCGGCGCTTCCCCGACGCCACCGTGGTCCGGCTGGAACGCGACTATCGGTCGACTCCGCAGGTGGTGTCGCTGGCCAATCGGGTGATCGGAGCGGCGCGCGGGCGCATCGCGGGTACCAGGCTGCAACTGATCGGCCAGCGCGCCGACGGGCCCGAGCCGGTGTTCGCCGAATACGACGACGCGCCGGCGGAGGCCGCGGCGGTGGCCGAGGCGATCGGCCGGCTCGTCGCGGCGGGCACACCGACCGCCGAGATCGCCGTGCTCTATCGGATCAACGCCCACTCGGAGAGCTACGAGCAGGCGCTCACCGAGCGCGGTATCCCCTATCAGGTGCGCGGCGGCGAGGGCTTCTTCGCGCGCGCCGAGGTCAGGCAGGCCGTGCAGGCACTGCGGCAAGCCGCCGCCCGCGACGACCTGCCCGACCAGGCGCGCAGCGGCAACTCCCTGGTCTCGCTGGTCCGCGCGGTGCTCGCGCCGCTCGGCCTTACCGCCACGGAACCCGCGGGCGCCCAGGCGCGTGAACGTTGGACCTCGCTGGTCGCGCTGGTGCGGCTGACCGAGGAACTCGTCGGCCACGACGACCGGCTCGACCTCACCGGGCTGCTGCGCGAGCTCGCGACTCGCGCCGAGGCCAGGCATCCACCCACGGTGCAGGGCGTCACGCTGGCCTCCCTGCACGCCGCCAAGGGGTTGGAGTGGGACGCGGTGTTCCTCGTCGGGCTGTCGGACGGAACCATGCCGATCGCGCACGTCCTCGCCGACGACGGCTCCGTCGCCGACGAGGCGGCGCTCGAGGAGGAACGGCGGCTGCTCTACGTCGGGGTCACCAGGGCGCGCGAACATCTGCGGCTGTCCTGGGCGCTGGCCAGGAACGAGGGCGGCAGGCGCAGCAGGCGGCGTTCGCGCTTCCTCAACGGTCTCGTGCCGGATGATTCGCCCGCCTCGCGGATCGCGGCACCGCCGTCGGCCCCGAACGGTGTCCGCCCGACCTGCCGGGTCTGCGCGAAACCGCTGATCGGCACCTACGCGACCATGCTCGGCCGCTGCCGCCGTTGCCCGGCCGAGCTGGACGCGGAATTGCTTGCCGCACTGCGGGACTGGCGTGCGGAGAAGGCGGAGGCGCTGCGGGTGCGCGAATTCGTCGTGTTCACCGACACCACGCTCACCGCGATCGCCGAACAACAGCCCGCCGACGACGCCGCGCTGGCCGCGATCGCGGGCATCGGCGCGAAGAAGATCGACCAGTTCGGCGCAGATGTGCTCGCGATCGTGGCGTCCCGGCTTCGATCCACATCACAAAACCGCAGGTAGAAAATAGGTTGTCCCGCTCGACGATCTTGCCTATGGTGGATTTCACGCACCGGGAGGGCATCTCGGCGCGCACAGTTACCGACACACAACGAGTACAGGAGGGAGGCAGAGCAATGGACAACATCATGAACTTCGGCGCCAGTGGCGTTGCGGTCTATGCGCCCATGGCGGCCTCCCGGGGGATCCTCGCCTTGCAGGGGATCGGTCTGTCCGGAATCGGTGCGTTCGGCATGTCCGGCACGCAAGTGAATTGCCTTGCCATGCATGCGTCGAACCGCACCCAGATTCAGGGCAAGCCCAGCGCGGGCTGGCACCCGACGGCTGTCGAGGCAGCAGTCGGTGTCTTCGCGGATGAAGTCGGCTTCGAGCCGGCGGATCCGCGGGCAGCACGCCTCCGCACCGCACACCCAGCGACCGTGAACAGGACTCGACACAGATGTCGACCTAGGTAGGGAACTCCTCCCCGACCTCCTGGCCACGGATCGCAAGACAGCGAAACCGTGGCCAGTATTCTCCGGCCCTTCAGCCGACCGGCACCGGTTTCGCCACAACAAACGAACCGCTGCAAACGAGCTGAAGGAGAACGACGTGTTCACCGCACAGAGTTGGCCGCAGGCCACTACTGACGTGACATGCCGAACCGTGGCGTCGCCTACTCGGACCCAGGAGATCACCAAGGTCCTGCCCTGCCGTGCTGGAGACCCGGACCTCTGGTTCGCCGAGAGCCCGGTCCAGTTGGAGCAGGCCAAGGCGCTGTGCGCGACCTGCCCGATCCGCAAGGGCTGCCTGAGCGCCGCCATGGATCGTGGTGAGCCATGGGGTGTTTGGGGCGGTGAGATCTTCGACCAGGGTGTCGTGATCGCCCGCAAGCGTCCGCGTGGTCGTCCGCGCAAGGTCGCGGTCCCGGCATGAGCCGGGGAGTGACTTCCCTCCCTCCGGTCGATGTGCTCGATTCGGTCGGTCCCGGCACGGGCCGAGCCAACGAACGAGAAAGCAGACCAGCCGCCCACCGTTGTCTGGTGGGCGGCTGGTCTGCTTTGCAGCGCCTGCGGCGCTGCGTGTTCGCGGCCGCGAGACGGGCCGCGAACGGTGCTCGTAAGACTCGCACCCGACGGGGCCGGGGGTGGCGTGAAGTTTCTTTTTTTAGTTGCGCGCTTTAGTTGCGCGGTTCAGCGCGGGGGTTATCGCTTCGACCGAGTTCGAGGGGATTCTGCTCAGGAGGCGGTGCGTTCCTCGCTGAAGCCGGGCATCCAGGTGCGGACCAATTGCATGAACGGCAGTTCGGCGTCGAGTTGCGCCAGGATGCCGACGGAGCCGCCGAGTACCCGGAAGATCATCACGTACTGCGCCGGAAGTTGCAGTGCGCGTGCGGTTTTCATCTCCGGGCTGGAGATCTCCGAAGCCTTGCCCGCGACCCGCTGCATCCACCTGCGGGTGAAGTGGAACGAGTCGGCCTGGATCGGGTCGGTGAACGGCCGCAGGTAGTCGGCGATCTCCTGGTGGGTGACCACTCGGCCGGGGATCACCCAGCCGTGGTCGTATAGCAGTTCGGTGAGTTCGGCGAATCGCTCCTCGACCGCGAGGGCCAGCATTCGGCCCAGCACCGGGGGGAAACCGTCCGGCATCGGTGCGCAGGCTCCGAAATCGATCACCGCCAACTTGCCGTCGGGCAGCATCATGAAATTGCCCGGGTGCGGGTCGGCGTGCAGGAGTCCGACCACCTCCGGGGAGGAGAAGTGGAACCGGCCCATCAGCCCCGCGACGCGATTGCGCAGCGCACGGGTGCCCTCCGGATCCTCGGCGCCCTGCTTGATGATCGTGGAGACGGGGACGCCGTCCAGCCATTCGGTGACGATCACCTTCGGCGCGCTCGCCACCACCTTCGGCACCACGATCTCGGCGTGCCCGTCGAAGCCCTTGGCGAATGCGCGCTGGTTGGCGGCTTCGTTGCGGTAGTCCAGCTCCTCTTCGGTGCGCTCGGTGATCTCGGCGAGAATCGGCTTCACGTCCGCGCCGGGGATCACGGAAGCGACCAGACCGGACATGCGAGACAGGGTCTTGAGATCGGCGCGCAGCGCCTCGTCGGCGCCGGGGTACTGCACCTTCACCGCGACGGTGCGCCCGTCCGACCACACCGCCCGGTGCACCTGCCCGATGCTGGCCGACGCGGCCGGGGCGTCGTCGAACTCACGGAAGCGGGTCCGCCACTGGGTGCCGAGCTGCTGGTCGAGCACGCGGTGGACAGTCGCGGCCGGCATCGGCGGCGCGGCGGCCTGCAGCTTGGTGAGCGCCTCGCGATAGTGCTCGCCGAACTCCTCGGGGACCGCGGCCTCCATCACGCTGAGCGCCTGCCCGAACTTCATCGCGCCGCCCTTGAGCTCGCCGAGCACCGTGAACAGCTGCTCCGCGGCCTTCTGATTGAGCTGCGCGTTGATCTCCGACTTGTCGCCTCCGGCGAGCTTCTTGCCGAACCCCACGGCCGCCCGCCCGGCTATGCCGAGTGGAATCTTGGCCAACTTGGCGTTGCGGGACGAGCGACGGCGCACGATCTCAGACACGTACCCATCATGGCGGACGGACCGGCCGGTCGGCCACGGCAATCTTGATCACCATCGGCTTCAGTGCGCATGACCTGCGGAAACGAGTGCGCACATGCATGCGGGGTACCGGTCGCGTCCGCGCCGACCGAGGGTGTGAATCCGAATTCAGTTCGAGAGTCGCGTTCGGGATGGCGGGGCTCATCCAGGGCAGATCAGCTTCAGCGAGGTATCCGGCCGCCAGTCCAGCGCGGCGAAGGTGATCTTGTCCCGCGCCCGCCACGCCCACGGTGCGGAGTCAGTGACCGACGTCGCCGTCGTTGGGGTGGACCGATGCGGTTCGTGCTCGCGGTCGCCAGATGAGTTCCTGGGTGGAGGCATCACGGCGGTATTCCGACGCCGTGCGCTGCGGAAAGGTGCACGCACCCGCAGTCGGGATGGCGGTCCCATCGGCGGCGATCGAGGGTGTGGGAGTCCAGGTCCAGTTCCAGCGTCGCGTTCAAGGTGGCGGGGGTTCGTCGGGGCGAGCAGTCGATGATCGTTTCGAGTTCGGCGAGGGCGATTGCCGTGGTGGCGGCGATTCCGGCGGGGGAGGCGTGGCCGATGCGGCCGAGTAGTTGGGCCGCCAGGTGTGGCCAGTCGGTGTCGTTCCGTGCGCGGATCAGGTCCGCGCAGCGCAGGCAGCTGGTGACGCCCGGCAACACCAAGGGACCGATGACGCCCTTGCTGTCGCGGATGCGCAGTGAAAGATGCGGGATCTGGTGCAGCACTAGATCACTCACCAGTCGGGGGTCGGGCATCAGCGTGTCGGCGAGCACCACGAGGTCCACTCCCCAGGACCGCGCCGTCGCCGTACCGGTGGGGTAGTCCCGGGAACGGCTCGGCCGCATACCGAGCGCCCGCAAGCCGGCCGACACCGCGTCCGACAGCGGCCCGAGGCCGTGTACTCGCACTGTTCGCACGTGACCGGCCCGGTCCTCCGGGTGGTCCAGCAGTCCGGCTTCGTCGACCAGCGTGAGCAATGCCACGGCGCGTTCGGCATCGATACCGCATTCTCCGGCGCGCCAGATGATCTGCGGCTTGGTGCGCAGACCGTCGAGCAGGCGGAGGAAGGTGACGACGGTCTCCGCGTCCATGCCTTCCGGATCGAGCACCACGGCGGTTTCCGGATCGCAACCGAGTTGGACGACGCCGGTCGGGCGGACCAGGACGGTAACCCGCGGCCGCAATCGAGGACCACGACACATCGTTGTCATGTCATCAGTATGCGAACCTCGGGGGGTGCGGCCCGTGGCGAAATCCTTGGTTATCCACAGGATTTCGCGTCATCCACAGCCTGAATCAGGAGGATTCGCCGCCTTCTTTGCCCAGGTCGGGGCCGGTGTCGTCGTCCTTTTGCTCGCGTGCTGCTCGCTCACGAGCCTCGGTTTCGGCCAATTGCGCCAGCGGGTCGTCGAAGACGGTGGCGCCGCCGCCGATGACCGAGTCGATGAAACCGGCGGGGGAGTCCAGGTCGTCGGAATCCGGCAGCAGGTCCGGGTGCGCCCACACGCGGTCGCGGGCGGTCATGCCCGCGTCGCTGGTGAGCCTGCGCCACAGCGCCGCCGCCTCGCGCAGCTTGCGCGGACGCAACTCCAGCCCGACCAGCGTGGCGAAGGTCTGTTCCGCGGGACCGCCGGTGGCGCGCCGCCTGCGCAGCGTCTCCGCCAGCGCGCCCGCGCCGGGCAAGCGGTCGCCCACGGCGTCGGCGACGACCACCTGCACCCAGCCCTCGATGAGCGCCAGCAGCGTTTCCAGCCGTTCCAGCGCCTGCTTCTGCTCGGGCGTGGTCTGCGGCTCGAACGTGCCCTGGGCCAAGATCTCCTCGAGCTTCGACGGATCGGTCAGCGACATCGGGTCGATGTTCTGCGCGGCCTGCTCCATCGCGGAGAAGTCCATCCGGATGCCGCGCGCGTAGTCCTCGACCGCGCCGAGCACCTGCTGACGCAGCCACGGCACGTGCGCGAACAGCCGCTGGTGGGCGGCCTCACGCGCGGCGAGGAACACCAGGATCTCGCTTTCCGGCTGCTCCAGTCCGGCACTGAACTCCGAGATCGCCGCGGGCAGTAGCGCCGCGGTGCCGGTGGGGCCGAGCGGAAGGCCGATGTCGGTGGAGGTCAGTACCTCTTTGGCGAGCTGGCCGAGCGCTTGGCCGAGCTGCGATCCGAAGGCCAGGCCGCCCATCTGGCCAAGCATGCCGACCATCGGCGCGGCGAACTGCCTGGCCTCTTCCGGCAGCGCCGCGGTCCACATGCCCGAAATCTGCTCGGCGACCGGGTCGCACAGCCGCTGCCAGGTGGGCAGGGTCTGCTCGATCCAGTCGTTGGCGGTCCACGCGACCGTCTTGGCGGCGCCCGCGGGCAGGGTGGTCGCGCCGTCGAGCCAGAGTTCGGCGAGGTGCGCGGCGTCGGTCACCGCGCTCGCGGCGCCCGAGCTCACCGGGGCGACGGTCGGGCCGAGCTGCTGGCGGGCCAGCCGCTTGGCGACGTCGTAGTTCACCGGCCCGGCCTGCGCCGAGCCCGGTTGTCCCATGCCGCTGAGCATCTGGCCGAGCGAGGTCAGCATCTGGCCGAGTTGCGCCGGGTCGAACCCGCCCGCGCCGGACCCACCGATACCGAAACCGAACGGGTCGTTCGGGCCGGGACCGCTCGGCTCGTCACCGCGCTTGCGATCGTCGTCGTCGCGGTTCGAGAATCCGAAGGGGAGGTCGTTCATGCTCTTCACGTTACGCGTGTAGCACAGCGTCCCTGTGTTCGCGCGGCGCGAAACCGGAGGCGGCGCGCCCGGGCGAAATGACCGCCTCCGCCCACTCACGCCGCGGGCTGTCATTACTGTGGTCCAGGTGAATCGTCGGATCCTCACCCTGGTGGCCGCACTGATCCCGGTGCTCGTGCTCGGTGTCGTCGGCAGCGTACTGACTGTGCCGTTCGTCGCACTCGGGCCCGGCCCCACCTTCAACACCCTCGGCACGGTGGACGGCAAGGACGTCGTCGATGTGCGGGGCACCGAGATCGATCCGACCACGGGTCATCTCAACATGACCACGGTGTCGGTGCGCGACGGGCTGAGCATCTTCGAGGCGTTCGGCTTCTGGGCCAGCGGCAAGCACGGCCTGGTGCCGCGCTCGGAGGTCTACCCGCCCGGCGTGTCGCGCGAGGAGATCGACAAGTCCAACCAAGAGGACTTCAAGGACTCGGAGGGCAACGCCGAGGTCGCCGCCCTGCACTACCTGAACCTGCCCACGGTCGTGCTGCTGCGCAAGGTGTCCGACGACGGGCCCGCCCACGACGCGCTGCGCGCGGGTGACGAGCTGATCAGCATCAACGGCACGCCGATGACGACCCCCAAGGATGTCGTGACCGCGGTCTCGTCCCAGGCGCCCGGCAGCACGCTCACCGTGGTTTTCCGGCGCGACAACGCCGAGCAGACCGCGTCGATCGTGCTCGGCGCCCGCCCCGGCGACCCGGCCAAGGGCTACCTCGGCGTGACGCCGGGCGAGGGCGCCCGGCCGCCGCTCGAGGTCGCGTTCAATCTCGCCGACATCGGAGGCCCCTCGGCGGGTCTGATGTTCAGCCTGGCCCTGATCGACAAGCTCACCCCCGGCGAACTGGACGGCGGCAAGTTCGTCGCGGGCACCGGAACCATCGATCAGGACGGCAAGGTGGGGCCGATCGGCGGCATCCAGTACAAGATGATGGCCGCGCGGGACGCGGGCGCGGAGACCTTCATGGTCCCCGCCGCCAACTGCGACGAGGCCAAACAGCGGACTCCCGACGGCCTGCGGCTGGTGCGCGTCGAGACACTCACCGGCGCGGTGCAGTCGCTCAACGAGATCAACACCGGCAAGGAACCGGTCGGCTGCGGGTGAGCCGGATCGCTCGGTCGGTCGACAACCCGCGACGGAAGCCGCGCGACTCGCCCGGACCGCGCAGCGGCTGGTGATCCCGACCGAAGAACGCCGCGCGCCCGGCCGTTGAACCGCGATCGGGCCGCGCAGCGCCGCACCGGAGCGTCAGCGCTTCACTCCAGGGTGTGATGCAGCGCTTCGACGAGGTTCGGCGCCAGATTGGGGTAGGTGCGCAGGTCGAGGTCGCCGAAATCGTCCGCGTCGTCCGCGGGGCGCAGCTGCAACAGGCACAGCGACGCGCCGTCGCGCAGCACCGCGGCGAACAACCGGGCCTCCCGGCGCTCCGGGTGCGCCTCGGCGGCGGCGCGCGCGGCCGCGTCGGCGGCATCGTGGTCGGCCAGCAGCGGGGCGAGCGCGTCGTCGAGCGTCGATTCGGCGTCCGGAGGGAGCACCACGATCTCCTGCACCAGCACGCAACCGCGGACGGCGGGGGGCCAACTGGTGGTGGCCAGGAATTCGTCCAGGGCGATCGAGCCGCCGGTGATGTCGTCCGGGAAAGCTTCCTGGGCGACCGGCGTCAGCTCGTCGCCCTCGTCGAGCTGATCCTCCAGTTCCGGCTGCGCCGCGACCAGATCCGCGGTCGGCACCAGGGCGAACATCTGCGGGGGACGGCCCCACCCCTCGGCATCGACGAATTCCGCCACCTCCCGGACGGATCGGGCAAGGACGAGTTCGGCGTGCAGGTCTGGGCTCACGCGAACATCCAATCAAACCGCAGGCGCGGACAGCCGGAAACCCGGGCGATCGGTTCCCCGGCGCGGCAAGCGCAACCCTGCCAGCTGCATGGTGTCCGATTTCCGTAGAGTGGGCCGAGACGGTCCGGAAGGACCACCCGCAACATCGGACTGCGGCGCATCGGCCGAGCGTATCGGTGCGAGCGTCGCCGGACCTTGGAGAGTGGCATCGTGGGCATGCGGCCCCCCACCGGCTTACCTTCGCTGTCCCGACGCAGCCGTGTGCTGCTGGTGGCGGCCATCGTCCTAGCGGCGTTACTGCTGCTCGGGCCGCGGTTGACGGACACCTACACGAATTGGCTGTGGTTCGGCGAGGTCGGCTTCCGCAACGTGTATCTCACCGTGCTGCGGACCAGGGTGCTGCTGTTCCTCGTCGTGGCGGCCTTCGTCGGCCTGGTGGTCTGGCTGGCGCTGCTGCTGGCCTACCGCACCAGGCCGGTGTTCGTGCCGGTAGCGGGTCCGAACGATCCGATCGCGCGCTACCGCACCACCGTGATGAGCAGGCTGCGGCTGTTCGGCGTCGGCATCCCGGTGCTGCTGGGCCTGCTGTCGGGTCTGGTGGCGCAGTCGAACTGGGTGACGGTGCAGCTGTTCCTCAACGGCGGATCGTTCGGCGAGAAGGATCCGGAGTTCGGCCTCGACGTCGGCTTCTACGCCTTCGACCTGCCCTTCTACCGGATGGTGCTGAACTGGCTGTTCGTCGCGGTGGTGATCGCGTTCTTCGCCAGCCTGGTCACCCACTACGTCTTCGGCGGCCTGCGGCTGACCGGCCGCGAGGGCACGCTCACCCGCCCCGCGCGCATCCAGCTCGCCGTACTGGCCGGGATCTTCGTCCTGCTCAAGGCGATCGCCTACTGGTTCGACCGCTACGAACTGCTTTCCAGCAGCCGCAAGGAACCCACCTTCACCGGCGGTTCCTACACCGACATCAACGCGGTGCTGCCCGCCAAGCTGATCCTGCTGTCCATCGCGGTGATCTGCGCGCTGGCCTTCTTCGCGGGCATCGTGCTGCGCGATCTGCGGGTGCCCGCGATGGCCGCCGCGCTGCTGGTGCTGTCCTCGATCCTGGTCGGCGCGGTGTGGCCGCTGGTGGTCGAACAGTTCTCGGTGCGGCCGAACGCCGCGGACAAGGAGAGCGAGTACATCGAACGCAACATCGCCGCCACCAGGCAGGCGTTCGGCATCACCGACGACAGGATCGATTACAAGGACTACAAGGGCGAGAGCAGCAAGAGCCCGCTCGAGGTGCCGGTCGACGCCGCGACCGTCGGCAACGCCAGGCTGCTCGACCCGAACATCCTCTCGCCCACATTCACGCAGCTGCGCCAGCTGAAGAACTTCTACGGCTTCCCGGAGTCGCTGGACATCGACCGCTACAACCTCGACGGTGACGTCCAGGACTACATCGTCGCCGCCAGGGAGCTCTCGCCCGCGGCGCTGAGCGGCAACCAGACCGACTGGATCAACCGTCACACCGTGTACACCCACGGCAACGGCTTCGTCGCCGCCCCGGCCAACCGGGTGAACAAGCCGCCGTCGGACGATCCGAATGCCGCGGGGGGCAGCGGCGACGGCGGTTATCCGATCTTCATGGTCAGCGATCTGTTCACGCCGGCGGACAAGCAGCGGATCAAGGTGGACCAGCCGCGCGTCTACTTCGGCGAGCTGATCTCGCAGGCGAACCCGGACTACGCGATCGTCGGCGCGATGGACGGCCAGCGTCCGCGCGAGTACGACTCCGACACCGCCCAGTACACCTACACCGGCAAGGGCGGCGTGCCGATCGGCAACTGGTTCAACCGCCTGGCCTTCGCGGCCAAGTACGCCGAGCGCAACATCCTGTTCTCCTCGGCCATCGGCGACGACTCGAAGATCATCTTCAACCGCAGCCCGCGCGAGCGGGTGCAGAAGGTCGCGCCCTGGCTGACCACCGACGGCAACGCCTACCCCGCGGTTGTCGGCGGACGGATCGTCTGGATCGTGGACGCCTACACCACGCTGGACAACTACCCCTACGCGCAGACCACCTCGCTGGAGGGCGCGCTGGAGGACAGCATCGACAAGAAGACCGGGCGGCTGCTGCCGCGTAAGGCGGTCAGCTACATCCGCAACTCGGTGAAGGCGACGGTCGACGCGTACGACGGCAGCGTCACGCTCTACGAGGTGGACTCCTCGGACCCGGTGCTGAAGGCATGGCGCGGGGTGTTCCCGGGCGCGGTGAAGCCGGAGAGCGAGATCTCGCCGGAACTGCGGGCGCACTTCCGCTACCCGGAGGATCTGTTCAAGGTGCAGCGCGAGATGCTGTCGAAGTATCACGTGGACGATCCCCGAGAATTCTTCACCAACAACGCTTTCTGGTCGGTTCCCGCCGACCCGACCACCGAGGGCGGGACCACCGCCAACCAGCCGCCGTATTACGTGCTGCTGGGCGACCCGAAAACGAACAAGCCGACGTTCAATCTGACCAGTGCGATGACCGGCTACAACCGGCCTTATCTCGCGGCCTATATCTCGGTGCGTTCCGACCCGGACGGCTACGGGAAATTCACGATTCTTCGATTGCCAACGGACACACAGACATTGGGTCCGCAGCAGACGCAGAACCGGATGACGACCTCGCCTGAGGTGTCCCGCGAGAAAACGCTGCTGTCCAATTCGAACAAGATCAAATATGGCAATCTGCTGACCCTGCCGGTCGCGGACGGCGGCATCCTCTATGTGGAGCCGTTCTACAACGAACGCAACACCGGGCCGAACACGGCGACCTTCCCGCAGCTGCTGCGGGTGCTGGTGAGCTATCGCGACGAGGCGGGCAACGTCAAGGTGGGCTACGCCTCGACTTTGGCGGACGCGCTGAACCAAGTGATCCCGGGCGCGGGCGCGCTGGCGACGCCGTTCGGCGGTGACTCGGGCACCAGGCCCAAGCCGGGCACCACTCCGGTCCCCGCCGAGAACGGCAACAACGGGACCAGTAACGCCTCGACACCGCCGCCCGCTTCGGTCCCGCCACCGGCGACGGGATCGTCCGCCGCCAAGGACGCCGCGGCGGCCGAGCTCAACCGCAAGATCGAGAACGTGCGCAACGCCATGCGCAGCGGGAACTTCCAGGACTTCGGCCGTGCGCTGGACGAGCTGGACGCCGCGGTCAAGGCGTATCAGGACGCCGGTCGCTGAGTAGTGCCGCCGGATAGGACCGGCACGAAGAAAGACGCCGCCATCATCGCGATGGCGGCGTCTTTCTTTCGGCGCGGGATGGGTCAGCGACCGAGGGAGTCGATCAGCGCGCTGTTCTGGCTCAAGATCTGCTCGAACTGTCCCTTCAGGCCGTACTGCTCGGCCAGCTCGTCCGCGGCGGACTTGGCCTTCTCGACCACGGACTGCGCCGCGCTCACGGTGGGCTGGGCGGGCTCGGGCACGGCGGGAAGTTCCTCCGCCGGGGCCAGCGTCTCGGGCTCGGAGGTGCCCTGGCGCAGGTACCGGCCGCACACCGGCCACGCGCCGGGGCCCTGGGTGGCGAGCACGTTCTCCGCCACGCGAATCTGCTCCGCCTTGCTGGCGGTGTGGGCCGAGCCCTTGCCGCCGTTGGCGGCCCAGGTGCTCTGCGAGAACTGCAGGCCACCGTAGTAGCCGTTTCCGGTGTTGATCCCCCAGTTGCCACCGCTCTCGCACTGCGCGACGCCGTCCCAGTCGTGGGTGGCCGCGGAGGCGGAAGCGGTGGAGAATGCGAACGGGACGGCAACAAGAGCGCCGGTGATGGCGGCGAAGCCGATGGCGCGGGTGCTGATCTTCCGGTTCTCAGTCATGGTCGTTTCCCTCCCTGCGCCCGCCGGCACGGCGATCGTGCTTACTGCCGTGTCCCTGTCCCCAGGTCGTCGGGGATCCTCGAGCCGCGGGACAGGGTCACCGGTGTTCGGCGGTTCGAGTTCGAGCCCGTCTCGGATGATCCGGGCCGTGGAGTGACGGTAACGAAGAATTCTCAGCAGATCACATCTTGATAACGCCGGAATTGCATGATTCGAATAACTCGAATATGCGAGTTTTACCAGGTGGGAAACGTCGTCAACACGCTGATTCCGTGCGAAGTTATCGCATCGTTATGTGAGTGAGATCACCCTGAAATGGTGAAGTAGGTCACGTTTGAAGTGCGTTTTCGGTGGTGAATCTTGAGGGCGCGGTGTGGAAATGTGCGGCATCGTGATTGCTGCGGCATGGTTCCGGAGTTCGGTGGCGGGCGGATGTTCCTGTCGTGCGGTCTGTTCACCTCGTCGAAACCGCCTCTGAGCTGGCGATTTGCAGACTCTGCGAACCCATGTGTAATGTTGTGTTCACCGACGCGGGGTGGAGCAGCTCGGTAGCTCGCTGGGCTCATAACCCAGAGGTCGCAGGTTCAAATCCTGTCCCCGCTACTAAGGGAAAACGGCTCCGGAACATGGTTCCGGAGCCGTTTTGCGTTGATCTGGCAGCACCTCGGCATCGCTGTCGTTCCGAGCCGGAACGGCCCGGAACCGGCGAGGCTCCGGGCCGTTCGGGTCGGGCCGCGGCGCGCGCGGGGCTACTGCCGGTGGAATCGCTCCCGGACGGCGTCCATGCGGGCGCGTAATTCGTTCGGGCTGATCACGCCGCGATCCATCAGGGTGTGCGCCGTGACGACGACCGATCGGGTGCGTACCGGGAAGTCGCGATAGATCGTCTCGCCCAGTGTGTCCTCGGCGTGGCGGCGTTCCAGGTTGTCGAACGCGCCGCGCCACGAGAGGCATTCGCACGTGGCCTGCATGCTGGACTCCCACGGGTCGGCTTTGCCGTCGAGCTCGAGCAGCGAGGTCTCCCGGTGCGACGCGGGGTCCAAGGTCTCCAGCAGGACTTCGTACGGACCGCTCGTCACGGGCGTCCCTCCTTCTCGGCGGCGGCTTCGACTCGGTTCGGTGGCTGCTGTGCGGTCCAGTCGGCCTGGGGCAGCGCCACGCCGATCATCGTGTCCCGGGTGACGATGGCCGCCAGCTGTTCCTCGGTCCAGCCCTCGGTGCCCTCGGGGCGCATCGGCATCACCATGAACCGCGACTTCTGGTTGGAGTCGTGCACGCGGATCTCGACGTCGGGCGGGAAGTGCAAGCCGAATTCGGCGAGCACTTCCCGGGGCCAGCGCACCAGGCGGCGACGGTAGTTGGGCGTGCGATACCAGTCCGGGGACATCCCGAGCACCGGTCGCGGATAGCACGAGCACAGCGTGCACACGATGACGTTGTGCACCTCGGGCGTGTTCTCCAGCACGTAGAAGTAGGTGTAGTCGCTCGGCGTCCCCGATCCGGTCGGATCGCGCCAGTCGATGCCGATCTCCTTGCACGTCTCGGTGCCGTCGGCGAGCAGGCGGGCCTTGAACTCGGGGTCGGTCCACGCCTTGGCGACCAGCTTCGATCCGCCGTGCGGACCCACCGATTCGGCCCACTCCGCGAACCTGCGGTGGTCTTCCTGGGAGAAGAGCCCCTTCTCGATGGCGAGTTCCCGCACCGCCGTCTCGAGCACCTCGAATTCGCTGATCTCCTCGCTGGTCCGGATCGGCGCGTGCGCGTCGTGATCGTGGGTCCGGCTCACTGGGCATCCTCCTCCGCGGGCTCGAGCCAGCGCTCGGAGACCTCCGTCTCCAGGGTGTCGACGTCGAAGCCGGTGTATTTGGGCCATAAATCCTTCTGGCGGAATCGCACGACGTAGAACGGCTCGACGCGACCGTCGTCCCGTCCCCATGCCTCGTCCTCCGGGATGATCCACTCCGGCCGGTACTCGACGACGACACCTATGTGCCCGCGGGTGTAGGCCTGGGTGCGGGTGTGGAACATCGACGTGGCGTCGCGGACGCGCACACGGTCGCCGATCCGGTATCTCCTGCTCATGTGCGCGCCTCCATTCGTGCGCGTACTTCGTCCAGCTTGGCCGACAGTTCGTCGGGGGTGATCAATCCCTTGGCGACCAATGTCTTCGCCGCGACGGTCGCCCAGCGCGCGTAGTAGGGGAGACCGAAGTACAGCGTCGCGCCGAGGTCGTTCTCCGCTCGCCTGCGTTCCTCGGAGTTCCATACGCCGCGCCAGCCGAGGCATTCGCAGGTGACGTACGTGCTCATCTCCCAGGCCTCTTCCTCCTTCTCCCGGTACTCGACCGGAGTGTCCGGCTGGCCGCCCACGTCGTGCAGAACGTGTCGGAGGGCGGCGAACAACGCGTTCGAGATCTCGTAGGGCGAGTCCAGCGGCTCGCGAAAGACCGGTGCGAGGTCCGCGACGCGATGCTGCAACTCGTCGAATCGGTTCGGTGCGCTCATCATGTCTCCGAAGTGACGGATCCGGGGTCCACGGCGGGGCGGTTGCGGCAGGTGTGCTCGCGCACGCCTTCCCGCGTAGGAACTGGAGGGGGAACGAGCGCCATGGAAACTCCAACGGGACGGCCCGCCCAGCAGGCGGGTGCAGTCGGACGACGGGTGTGACCTCAGTCACAATCGCATGGTTCGGATACCGAGCGTACACGTCGAGATCGATTTGCTGAAGGATGCCTGTGGCGCGGCGAAGACGGGCGCGCCCGGCTCGGAGAATTGCGCTGCCGACCCTCTTGACTAGCGGAAAATGTGGAGGAAACTAGTCATTACACCGGAGCACCGGTAGGTGAGCGCACTGTCAGCTGAGACGTCGGTAGGCAGTGAAGACACCGACCCAGGATCCGGCTAGGCCCCCGGCAAGCCAGTCGCAAAACCGGAGACTCAGCGACGACTGAGGATCACGGAAACGACGAGACTACCGGGGACTGATCTGTGTAGGGGGTCTTTCGCCTGGTCTCAGGCTCGCGAACAGGACCGGAGTGTCGGCTGAATCGGCCCACTCCAACGGAATGCTGATGGTTGACTAGCCGTGTGCCGGCTGTCTCGGCCGCACATTCGGCAACCCGTATCAGGAGGCACCCGCAATGCCCACTCATGACGGAAGCTGGCCGCAGGGAACACCGTGCTGGGTCGACTGCCAGGTCGACGACCCGGCGCGCGCCCGCGAATTCTACGGCGCACTCTTCGGCTGGGAGATCCAGGACAGCCCGCCCGAGGCGGGGGGATACCTGATGGCGATGCGCAACGGCCGCGCGGCCGCGGGCATCGGACCCAAGCCGGAAGGCATGCCGATGCCGTCGGTGTGGACCACCTACCTCGCCGCCGACAGCGCCGACGCCATCGCGGAGAAGGTGAACGCCGCGGGCGGTTCGCTGATGATGCAACCGTTCGACGTACTCGATGTCGGCCGCATGGTCGTCGGCGCCGACCCCACCGGCGCGGTCTTCGGGATCTGGGAGGCCAAGGCCCACAGCGGCGCGGGGGTATACAACGAGCACGGCGCCTACTGCTGGAACGAACTGCACACCAGCGACTACAAGAAGGCCCAGGAGTTCTACGCCGATGTGTTCGGCTGGCAGTACTCCGAAATCGGCGACGGCGAGAATTTCGTCTACTCCACCTTCAGCTTGCCGCAGGGCGGGGACGCCGTCGGCGGCATCAACGACTCGACGAAGATGCCCGGCGACAACCCGTCGTATTGGCTGGCCTGGTTCCAGGTCGGCAACACCGATGACGCGCTCGCCAAGGCGCGCGATCTCGGCGCCACCGTCATGTCCGGACCCGACGACAGTCCCTTCGGCCGCATGGGCCTCGTCCAGGGGCCGCAGGGTGAGGTCTTCGGCCTCATCGACCCGACGACGACAGTCGGGGAGCCGCCGACCGGCGCGTGAGTCGTCCGGCGGCGACAACCGAGCCGCTGCGCTCGCTTGTCGCCGCCGGAGCAATCGTGGTTTCGGCGGGGGTGTCGACGGACTCCCGGCTCGCGGCGCGGGAGCGTAGGGCCCGGTCGACACGGTTCATGAACGACGCTCGTGCCGAAGGGTGCGACGATTCGTCGAGGTCCAGGCCACGGTCGGTATACCGGGTCAGTCGGAGCGCGCCGATTCCGGCGACACCAGACCGTGCTGATGGGCGTAGACCACGGCGTGGATGCGATCGCGGACACCGAGTTTGGCCAGGATGCGGGAGACGTGGGTCTTCACCGTCTCCTCGCCGACGCCGAGCTGAGCGGCTATCTCGGCATTGCTGCGCGCGTCGGCGAGCAACAGCAGCACCTCCAGTTCGCGGGCGGTGAGCTGATCGACCTCCGGTGGGGTGCGCGGCGGTGCGAGCGTGGTCGCGAAGCGGGAGACCAGACGGCGGGTCATCGACGGATCGATCAGCGCGTCTCCGCGCGCCGCGATCCGGATGGCCGTGACCAGTTCTTCCGGCGGCAGGCTCTTCAGCAGGAACCCGCTGGCGCCCGCCTGCAGTGCGCGATACAGGTTGGCTTCGCTGTCGTAGGTGGTGAGCACCAGGACGTGCGTGCCGCCCGCGGCCACGATCGCGGCGGTGGCGGCGAGCCCGTCCAGTTTCGGCATCCGGACGTCGAGGATCGCGACATCCGGTCGTACCCGGGCGGTCTCGCTGATCGCGGCGCGGCCGTCGCTCACCTCGGCGACGCAATCCAGATCCGGCTGACTGTCGACGACGGCGCGCAGGCCGGAACGGAACACGCTGTGGTCGTCGGCGATCAGGACGCGGATGGGCAGGTTCACGATCCTCCGATCGGCACCGACACCGTGGTGTGCCAGTGCGTGGCGTCGCGGCCGTAGTCCAGGTCGCCGTCGAACAGCTCGGCGCGGCGGCGGATTCCGTTGAGGCCACGCGGTACCGAGGTGTCCGCGGTGACCGGTTCGGGGGCGAGGGGATTGGTCGCGCGCAGCACCACCCGCTTGGGCAGGTACTCCACCTCCAGTCGCGCGTGCGTACCGTCTCCGTGCCGCAGCGCGTTGGTCAGCATCTCCTGCACGATGCGGTACAGCGTGATGTTCAGCGAGTCCGGCAGTTCCACCGCCTCGCCGCGCACGCTTGTCTCGACGTCCAGCCCGGCCGCGCGGACGTGCTCGATCAGCCCGTCGATGTCGGCCAGTCCCGGCTGGCGCTGCCCCTCGTCCTCGTGGCCGTGCAGCAGGTCGAGCTGGCGGCGCAGATCGACCATCGCGGCCCGGCTGCTGGACTCCACCGCGGACAGCGACCGGGCGGCGGCCTCGCTCGCCGTGCCGCCGAGGGCCAGCCGCGCCGCGCCCGCGTGGATGCCGATCGCGCTGACGTGATGCGAGATCACGTCGTGCAGGTCGCGGGCGATGGCGGCCCGCTCATCGGTGACCGCGCGCTCCACGGCCGTCCGGTGCTCCTGCTGCCGCAATCGGGCGCGCTGCTCCAGATCGGCGATGTAGGCGCCGCGCGCCGCCGTGTAGCGGCCGACCAGCCACGGTACGCAGCCCGCGGAGACGGTCGCGGCGAGCAACAGCCGCCAGTCGTGCGCCGCGGCGCTGTCGGTGAACAGGTGCGCTCCCGCGACTCCCGCGCATAGCAGCAGCATGGTGAGCACGGAGGTCGGCCCGGCGAGCCATGCCCCCGCGCGATATCCCGCCACCAGGAACCCGACGTCGGCGAATCGCACCGGGAATCCGTGCCGGTACAGCAGCAGCGCGGCCAGGAGCCGGACGAGCACCTGCACCGCCGCGACCACGCCCGCCGTCCGGGGCGGCGCGGCCAGGGCGAGATCGGCGGCGACGATCGCCGTCACGGCGGCGACCGTCTGCCACGGCGCCACCGCGAACACGCCGCACAGACCGAGCACCACCGCGTCGATGGCGGCGGCCACCACGGCGACCACCACCGACTGGCGAGCCAGCGACCTGCTCACGTCCACCAGTTCGTCACCGCCTCCATTCGGTTCCGGTGCCGAGCCCTGAGGGTGATCCTAATGATCGGGCCCCGTCCGAAGACGCCGCACGGACGACAACTCTGCCCGGGTGCGGACGCGCCCGCGTCCCCCGTGCGGGGGACGCGAAGTCCCTCGTCGGCGCGATGTCTTCCCAGGCCCGAGGCCGTAGCGTCGGGGATCGACGGCAGACGAAGAAGGAGTACCCATGGGCCGTGTGGAGTTCGAGTTGCTGACCTACGCCATCCCAGCATTCGCGGCGCTCATGCTGGTCGAGTGGATCGCCTACCGCCGTGATCCCGACCGATCCGGCAACGGCGGATCGGCCAGCGACACCGCATCCAACGTGACGACGTTCACGCTGGGCAGGCTGGTCAAGCCGCTGATGCAGCATCTGGTGCCGTTCTCGGCGGTCGTCGTCGCCGCGGCGATCACGCCGCTGCACCTGTCGCCGCGATCGTGGTGGGTCTGGGTGCTCGGCTTGATCGTGACGGATCTCTGCTACTACTGGGCGCACCGCGCCGATCACCGGGTCCGGCTGATGTGGACCGCGCACAACGTGCACCACTCCAGCGAGCACTTCAACCTCTCCACCGCGCTGCGCCTCTCCTGGCTGCATCCGATCCCCAACATCCTGCGTGGACTGGCGTGGGTGCCCGCGGCGCTGCTGGGCTTCCCGGCCTGGATGATCTTCCTGTTGCAGGGCATCGGGCTGCTCTACCAGTTCCCGATCCACACCCAGCGGGTCCAGACGCTGCCGCGCCCGATCGAATTCCTGTTCAACACCCCGTCGCACCACCGCGTGCATCACGGGTCGAACAAGCCCTACATCGACAAGAATTACGGCGGCATCCTGATCATCTGGGATCGCATGTTCGGCAGCTTCGCCGCCGAGTCCGAACCGGTCCGCTACGGCCTCACCAAGAACATCGGCACCGACAATCCGCTGAAGGTCAACTACCACGAACTGGCGGCGCTGATCCGCGACGTGCGCGGCGCGAGCACCTGGCGCGGGCGGCTCGGGTACGTCTTCGGCCCGCCCGGCTGGACCGAGCACCCCGCACCACCTGCCTCGATCGAGCCGCCGGTCCGCGCCGAGGAGCACGTCCCAGCCGTGCGACTCGCGTCCTGATCGACTGGTGACGGGTAGCCGGGCGGCACCAGCCGTCCGGCTACCGGCGGCATCGGTGCCGTTCGAAAGCGGCGGATGACGTGAGCTCGGATCAGACGGAATCGAGATAGAACCGCAGACTCGTGATGCCGTCGCCATCGGTCGCGAACTCCACGACCGCGACTCCCGGTATCGCGCCGAGCCGCACACTCGCCGTGACGGTGCGTCCGGCGGCGATCACCTTGCTCCAGCGCATGTTGCGCGCTCGATTCGTGAACTCCTCCACCGACACCGGTGTGCCCGCGGGCAGTTCGATGTCGACCCGCTGCCCGACCAGCTCGCGCACGGCGCTGAGGTCGGTGCTCGCCGCGGCGGCGAAAAGCCTTGTGGTAGCCCGCTTTCCGCGACGGCCCACGCCGCCGAGCGCCCGCAGCATGCCCAGCGCCCCGCCGACGCCCTGGTTGACGATCAACTGCGGTCCGAGCTTCAACGCGGCGGCGAGCCCGGGCAGCCCGGTGCGCAACAGCTGCCAGATCATGCCCGCCAGCTCCCAGTGCGCGGCCAGGTAGGCGATCTTCCAGACGCCGTCCTGTTCCACCAGCCGGTAGCGCAGATGCATCGGGACCGAGACGGTGGCGCCGGTCGACATCGTGGTGACGATGGTCAGGTCGCGCAGCACCGTCGGCGGATGGACCAGGTCGCGGTCGACCCGGAACGCGATGGTGTTCGGCCCGATGAAGGTGTCGTAGAAGCGTTCGAT
Organism: Nocardia sp. NPDC051929; assembly: GCF_044548645.1. Classification (NCBI taxonomy): domain Bacteria; kingdom Bacillati; phylum Actinomycetota; class Actinomycetes; order Mycobacteriales; family Nocardiaceae; genus Nocardia; species Nocardia sp. NPDC051929. Next base: position 101,700 of record NZ_JBIUCG010000006.1, read on the forward strand.
GGCGGCGCGGCCGACGTGCGGGCGCGAGCCCACCGGGTCGTTGACCTCCGCGTCCGGGGCGAACAGGCCGACCCACGCGGACTTGTCGTGCGCGGCGACCGCGAGCGGCGACGCCTCGACGGCCGTCAGCAGCGCTGCGCTCGAGTGATCCAGCGGCATGGCAGAACCTCCGTCGACGTGAGCCGGACTCGACATATGGTAGAACAAGTTCTAGTTTTGGCGTCGTGATCCGGTGTGTCCGCGCCGGTCGCCTCCGCGCGACAAGGGAACTCGATGGACTGATCCACCGGGGCCTGTGCCGCTCGCGAATCTATCGAGCCAGATGGATTGCATCGGACCAATTTGTCGCGGGTAGTTTCCTGCGGTTTTTCGGGAAGTTTGGCTAAAACGATGCGGAAACGCTGCGTCTGGGCGATTTCGGGCTACAGTCGGGTCATGGGTATCGAGTACGCGAGCGTCATCGATCTACCCCGGTCCGAGGTTTTCGCCTGGCACGCGCGCCCCGGCGCCATGACCCGCCTGGCGCCGCCCTGGCAGCCGGTGTCGCCCCGCGCCGAATCGGACTCGCTCTGCGACGGGCGGGCGGTGCTCGGACTGCCCGGCGGACTGCGCTGGGTGGCCCGGCACGATCCTCGTGAGTACGACCCGCCGCGCCGATTCGTCGACGCGGTGACCGTCGACGGAATCGGGTCGCTGCCCGCCGGGCTGCTGCCGTGGCGGCACACCCACGATTTCGAGGTCGTCGACGAGACGCGCACCCGGGTGGTGGACAGGGTGGACGCGCCAGTGCCCGCCGCGGTGCTGCGCCCCATGTTCGCCTACCGTCACCGGCAGCTCGCCGACGATCTCGCGGCCCACGCGCGGGCGGCGGGGGCGGGGCTCGTGTCGAAGACCGTCGCGGTGACCGGAGCATCCGGCACGGTCGGTTCGGCACTGGCCGCGTTCCTGTCCGCCGGCGGTCATCGCGTGGTGCGGCTGGTCCGGCATCCACCCCGCGCCGCGGACGAAAGACAGTGGGTCACCGCCGATCCCGCGCCGGATCTGCTCGACGGCGTGGACGCGGTGGTGCATCTGGCCGGTGCTTCCATCGCGGGCCGGTTCACCGAGGGACACAAGCGAGCCATCGCCGACAGCCGGATCGGACCGACCCGCGCACTCGCCGAAGTGGCGGCCCGGGCGGCGGTGCCGGTGTTCGTGAGCGCTTCCGCGATCGGCTACTACGGCGCCGACCGGGGCGACGAGGCGCTGACCGAGCAGTCGGCGCGCGGTGCGGGCTTTCTCGCCGACGTGGTCGAAGGATGGGAGGCCGCGACGGCGCCCGCCGCGGAGGCGGGGGTGCGGGTGGTGCGCGTGCGCACCGGAATCGTGCAGTCCCCGCGCGGCGGCACGCTGCGGCTGTTGCGCCCGTTGTTCACGGCCGGGCTCGGCGGGCGCATCGGTGACGGTCGACAGTGGCTGTCGTGGATCGGGATCGATGACCTGATCGACGTCTACCATCGGGCGCTCTGGGACACCGGCTTGTCTGGCGCGGTCAATGCGGTTGCACCGCAGCCTGTTCGGAACGCGGAGTACACCAAGGTCCTCGCGGGCGTGTTGCATCGGCCCGCACTGTTTCCGGTACCCGGGTTCGGTCCGGCGCTGCTACTCGGGCGCGAAGGCAACCGGGAAGTGGCTTCGGCCAGCCAGCGTGTCGTGCCCGCGCGACTGACCGAAGCCGGTCACCCGTTCCGTACCCCGGCCCTGGAACCGGCGCTGCGGCACTTGCTCGGCAGGTCCGCGGACTGACCTCGGCGACACCGAGGGGACGCCTGAGGCGGTTCTGGGTCCGGCGGGAAGTCGTTCATGGGCGAGTCGCGTCCGGTCGGTGGCCGCGGTCGACGCGAGGCGTTGTGTAGGCGAGGGCCGAATCGTGTTACGGCGCATCGCTGCCGACGAGTGGCGAGAGCTGGGATGGCGGTGGCGTGTGCTCGATCATCGCCGTCTTCCTACTGTGGCGCTGCGACAGCGATACGCCTCTCGGCCACGCATCAATTTTGCATCGATAGTGGGAGAAGGATCGGTGCCGTCAGTCGTCGATCGGGTCCCACATGATCTGCGCCGGAGAACGATCCGCGGCGAGTGTTCCGTTCCGGCGTATCTCGACGCCTCAGGCGAGCAGGTCGGCGGCGTCGAGCAGACTGTCGACACGTTCCACGCCGTCGGGGAGGAGGACCGCCTCCCAGCCGGGGCCGCCGACCAGGACTCGGGCCCCCGCGCCCAGGCACGCGCGTACCGCGGAGGTCAGCGCGGTGGACTCCTGCTGCGACCACAGCAGCACGGCGGCGGGGTTTTCGAACCGGGCCAAGGTGTCGGCGAGCGCGGCGGCGGGCACGTCGGCGCCGAGCATCCGCGCCCCCACGCCGCGTTCGGCGAGGGCCGCGCGCAGCACCTCCAGCGGAAGCGAATGCGTTTCCCCGCTGGTGCAGGCGAGTACCACCGGCGTCGTGCCGACGGGCGCGGACGGCGGGTTCGTCCGGTGCAGCACCGAGATCACGCACCAGGACAGCAAGTGCTCCACATCGATGCAGCCCTCACCGCTGAGCTGACGGTCGACGATGTCGGCGAAAGCCGGTCGGCACAGCAGATCCCAGGTGTCCACCACGCCGAACGCGCGGACATGCGCTTCGATTCGATCGGAGACCGCGGTGGTGTCCAACGCGAAGGCCGCCTCCAGCAACGATTCGCGGCGCCCGAGGGTGGGCGCTGGCCCGCGCACCGCGGCGGCCGCGCCCGCCGGGCTCGCGCCCCCGCGGATCAGGGTCAGCATCCGCTCGAGCATGGCGATGTCGGCCTCGGTGTACAGGCGGTGCTTGCCAGGGCGGTGCTGCGGCGGGCCGATGTCGTAGCGGCGGTTCCAGCTGCGCAGCGTCGCGGTCGGGATACCGAGGCGTTCGGCGACCGCGCGCACCGTGTATCCGGCCGCGTCGGACACGGGGACGGGACCGGCGGGCATCGCACTATTCTGCCCGCCGCCGACGGGATTCGTTCCACCCGGCCGGTCGACGGGTCCGCGCGGCGGCGCCACGTCATCCTCGATCTCGGGCCGGGCGGTCGCGCGTGAGCCGACGGGCTGTCGTCGTGAGCCGGGGCGCTGTCCGCGGTGTCATCGGTCCTCCGGGAAGAGCTGTTGCATCAATTATGCATCGTTCTATGCTAGTGTGGACCGCGTCGCCGATTTCCGAGGAGTTAGCGTGCACCGTCGCAATCTGCTGCGTACGTCCACCCGCCTGCTCGTCGCGGCGGTGTCGGCCCTGTCCGTCACGGCGCTGGCGGCGGGCGGCGCCTCGGGGCAGCCCGGCCAGGTCGCGGGGCCCGCGCCGGTGCCGCGCCTCGAACTGGAGCGATATCTGGGCACGTGGCGTCAACTCGCCGCCATCCCGCAGTACTTCAACCTCGCCTGCGCGCGGGACACGCAAGCGAACTACGCGCTCGATCCGCAGGGCAATATCGCGGTGCGCAACACCTGCACCACGTGGGCGAACACGCAGAACGAGATCAACGGCACCGCGGTGGTGAACGATCGGGAGACCGGGGCGCAACTGCACGTCAGCTTCCCCAGCGTGCCGACCCAAGACGCCTTGGACGGGCCGACCAACTACATCGTCACCGCGCTCGGCCCGGATTATTCGTGGGCGGTGGTCACCGACCCGAGCCGGGCGTCCGGATTCGTCCTGGCTCGCGCGGTGTCGCTGGAGGCCGATGCGTGGCAGCAGGTCCGCGCGGCGATCACCGCCGCGGGCCAGAACACCTGCCTGTATCTGACCTCACCGACGACAGGCGGTGAGTCGCGCATCGTCCCGCTCTGCGCGGGGTGATCCGGCGTGTTCGGCGCTCGCGAGGGTCGCGTCGCGCGGTATGGCTGAGCCGCCCGATGCCGTCCCGGCGCGGCCCTCATGGGCGCCGAGCACGAACCGCACCGTCCGAAGGAGGCTCGAGAATGACCATTCGCGCCGCATGTCGGGAGCGTGCGCGGTGACCGTCACGATCGCATTGTTCACCCGCGACCTGCGGGTGCGAGACAATCCGGTGCTGACCGCCGCGCACCGGGAGGGCGCCGAGGTGGTGCCGCTGTTCGTGCTCGACGCCGCCATCCTCTCCGGCCGCTTCGCCGCGCCCAACCGAGCCAGGTTCCTCGCCGCCGCCCTCGCCGAGTTGGACGACGAACTGCGCGCCATCGGCGGCGGCCTGGTCGTGCGCCGCGGTGACGTGGCCGCGGAGGTCGATCGCGTGGCGGCGCAGGTGCGCGCCGCGAGCGTGCACGTCGCCGCCGACGTCAGCGGCTACAGCCGCCGGCGGGAACGCGCGCTGCGCGAGCTTCTCTCCCGCCGCGACTGCCTGCTGCACACACATCCCGCCACCGTCACCGCCGCCGATCCGGAGACGCTGCTGCCCGCCACCGGTCGCGACCACTTCGCGGTCTTCAGCCCGTATTTCCGGCGCTGGTCCGACGCGCCACAGCGCAAGCCGCTGAACAAGCCGCGCAACCTCACGGTGCCGCGAGTGTTCGGCCTGCCGCTGCCGGATGCGGCCGAGCTGTGCGCGGGCCCGACGTCGCCCCAGCTCACGGTGGGCGGTGAGACGACGGGCCGGAAGATCCTGCGCGACTGGTTGTCCGGGCCGGTGGAACACTACGCGCGCGACAACGACGACCTCGCCGCCGACGCCACCTCACGGCTGTCGCCCTACCTCCATTTCGGCTGCTTGTCGCCGGTGGAACTGGCGCACCGGGTCGACATGTCGACCGAGGGCGGCCACGCGTTCGCCAGGCAGCTGGCTTGGCGCGACTTCTACCACCAGTTGCTGGCCGCCCGCCCGTCCGCGGCCTGGTCGGACTACCGTCCCCGCTCGGTCCGCTGGCGCGACGACCAGCAGGCGGTCGACGCCTGGCGGGACGGGCGCACGGGGCACCCGGTCGTGGACGCGGGCATGCGGCAGCTTCGCGCGGAAGGCTGGATGCACAACCGGGCACGCCTGATCACTGCCAGCTTCCTGACCAAGTCGCTGCTGGTCGACTGGCGGGTCGGAGCGGAGCACTTCCTGCGCTGGCTGGTGGACGGCGATCTGGCGAACAACCAGCTCAATTGGCAATGGGTCGCGGGTACGGGGACCGACACCAGGCCCAACCGGGTGCTCAATCCGCTGCGCCAGGCGCAGCGCTACGACCCGGACGGCGCGTACGTCCGGCGCTGGATTCCGGAGCTGGCGCATCTACCCGGTGCGCGCATTCACCGACCGTGGCGGGAAAACGTCGATCCGGCGGACTATCCGGCGCCGATCATCGACGTCGTCGGGATGTAGCGGGGCCGAGTCACCCGGACAGCTCGTTCGGCGGCTGCACGAGCACGGCGTCGGCGACCGACTCGAAGGCTCTGATCACGTTCTCCAGTTCGTCGCCGACATCCCGCATCCCGGCGATCGCCGCCAGATCGTCGATGTCGAAGTACCACCGTGCGAACAAGCGGCGGAACGCGTCGTCGGCGTCACCCGCGAGCCGCAGGATCTCGGCGCGATAGCGCGCCGCCCCGACCGGATCCCACGGTGCCGCGAACGATCGGGCCGTGTTCCGGCCGCATTCCTCGACGATGCCGATGATCTCGGCGAGTTCGTCCGCGAGCGCCGTCACGCGGTGCCGGTGGGCGAGCTCGGCTGTCGCCGCGAGGTGGACCACGACATCGCGCAAAGCGCGGGTGAGATCGCAGTTCGGCTCGCACGCGATGTCCTCGGCGAGTGCCGAGAGCCGAGCGTCTACCGCGTCGGGAACGACGGGGAGCATGTCGAGCATCGCCGCGGCCCGCCCGACCGTATCCGCCGCCCGCCGAGAACAGTCGTGCGAGTGTCTCCGGGCCAACGGTTGCGACGATGTCACAGGTGCTCCTGACGGTCGATCGAAAGGTTTGGCGCGGGGCGACGTTCCGCCCCGCGGTCGCGACCGGTGCCGCGACACAGATGATTCGAAGAGCGAGGACACGCGGATCAAGCCGCCTCGACCACCTGGGTTCCCGCGCGAGCTTGGCGAATCCCGTTCGCGCGCGTTTGAATTGATGTGTCGAGGATTTGCCATGTCCGAGGAAAGGGGCCTGTCATGGGCACCGTCGAAATCGCGATCACCATCGGCCGCATCGTGGACACCTTGCAGAAGGCGCTGATCCTGCTCATCCTCTGAGCGACTCGTGTTTCCCGGGCCCGCCGACGAAGGTTGCCCGGGAATCACGGAGATTCGCTGGATCGTTCTCCCGGTCGATCAGTCGCCGTGCACCGACCGGTGGAACTCCCATGCGTCGGAGACGATGTCGGCGAGGTCGGGGCGCTGTGGCTTCCAGCCGAGCCGGGTCCCCGCTTTGCCGCTCGCGGCCACGCAGACGGCCGGGTCACCCGGCCTGCGCGGGCCGTAGTGGACCGGGAAGTCGCGTCCGGTGACTTCGCGCACCGTGTCGAGCACCTGCCGGTTGGAGTACCCGCTGCCGTTGCCGAGGTTGTACACCTCGTATTCGCCGGGACGGATGGCCTCCAGCGCCAGCAGGTGCGCGGCGGCCAGATCGGCCACATGCACATAGTCGCGGATGCAGGTGCCGTCCGGCGTCGGGTAGTCGGCGCCGTAGAGGGTGAACGAATCACGTTGTCCCGCAGCGGCTTGCAGCAGGATCGGGATCAGGTGCGACTCCGGCTCGTGCCGCTCGCCCAGGTGCGTGTCACCGGTGACGACGGCGCCGGAGGCGTTGAAGTAGCGCAGCGACGCCGCGCCGAGTTCGCTCGCGCCGCACTCGCCCGCGATCATCAGGTCCACCGTCGCCTTGGTCGCCGCGTACGGGTTGGCCGGACGCACCTCGGCGCTTTCGTCGAAGGGTGTGCTGCCGTCGCCGGTGTACATCGACCCGGTGCTGGAGAAGATCAGGCGCGGGGTGCCCGCGGCGCGAACGGCGCGCAACAGGGCGAGCGAGCCTTCGATGTTGTTCCACCAGTACTTCTCCGGATTCGCGACCGATTCGGCGACCTCGATCTTGGCGGCGAAGTGCAGCACGCCGTCGAAGCCCGCCGCCGGGGTGAGCACATCGGCGACGCGGTGGACCGACAGCTCGTGGAACGTCGCGCGCGGGGGAAGGTTCGCCGGGAAGCCGGTGGACAGGTCGTCGAGAATCACCACTTCATGGCCCGCGTCGACGAGTTGATGCGCGACGACGCCGCCGATGTAGCCGGCGCCGCCGGTGACGAGAAGCTTCACGGATGTCCTCTCCTGGGGGTGGCTGGCGGAAGATCTCAGAGTAGGCCGTGACGAGGGCGCCGGCGGCCGGGTCCGGGTTCCGAACCATCATCGCGTCCGAGCCCGGCCGGGGAACGCTGTCGAAGCTGTGAATTCGCTGGCGATATCGATCCGGCTGCCAGCTATTTCCCAGCGCAGTATCGGGCTCCCTCGAGATCCCGGGCCGAGGATCGTTCTCGCGGTCGAAGTCCGGCCGATGGCCCCACGGGCCGATACCAAGGGAGAACGAGTATGAAGGCGTTGAAGTCCAAGGTGGCGAAGGCCGCGGCCGTCGGAGGCATCGCTCTGGCGGCGGTCGGCGTCGGCGCGGGCGTCGCGAGCGCGGATCCTGGCCACGACGATCGTGACCACGGCCGCGGCCCGGTTCCCGAGCAGCACCACCAGGACCCGCAGCCGAGCCCGCACGGATTCTGGTTCTTCAACCAGTGGGTCCCGCTGCCCTGAGTCCTTCGACACGCCGCCGATCAGGTCGATTACCTCGCTGGTAATCGACCTGATCGGCCTTGTGGGCGAGGCTCGGAGCATGGTGACGAACAGCAGGCGGCGAAACCGCTCCGCACTGGCCGGTGCGCTGCGCGGCTTGGCGCTCGGGCGGGTCGCGCTGGGCTCGGCCGCGCTCGTGGCCCCGCGGACGCTGACCACGGCGCTCGGCGTGCGGCCCACGCCCGAACTCGACTACATGACCCGGATCTTCGGCGCGCGGGCGATCGCGCTCGGCCTCGGGTATCTCACCGCGCCCGCCGAGGAGTTGCCGCGCTGGCAGCGCCTGGCGTTGCTGGTGGACATCCTCGACACGACACACGGCGGGGTGCGCGTCCTGCGCGGCGACGTCCCCCGGCCGACCGCGGTCGCGCTGGTCGCCCTGACCGGCGGGTACATGCTCGTCGGCGCGACCAGGCTGGCCAGGGATCTGCTGTGAATGTCTTTGGCACACTGGTGCGATGGCGACCGTTGTGGCATTCCACGCGCACCCCGACGACGAGACGCTGCTGACCGGCGGGACGCTGGCCGGACTGTCCGCCGCCGGGCACCGGACCGTCATCGTGGTGGCCACCGACGGCCATATGGCCGATCTCGACGGCCGGAAGGCGCTGCGGCTCGGTGAGTTGGAGGCGAGCGCCGCCGCCCTCGGCGTGCACCGCGTAGCGCACCTCGGCTACGCCGACAGCGGGCACGGCCCGGTGCTGTACGCCGACCCGCCGGACCGGATGCGATTCGCCCGCGCGGACCCCGAGGACGCGGCGCGTCGGCTGGCCGCGATCCTGCGCGAGGAGAACGCGGAGATCCTGCTCAGCTACGACCGCAACGGAGGGTACGGCCACCGCGACCACATCCGCGTGCACGAAGTGGGCAAACGCGCGGCCGAATTCGCCGAAGTGGCGCGCGTTCTGGATGCCACCCTGCCCCGCGATGGTTACGCACGCCTCGTGCGTTCGCTGACGCGGCTGGGACTACTTTTCCACTACGACTTATCGGTGCTCGACTCGTTCTACAGTCCGCGTTCGGCGATCACCCACCGGATCGACGTCTCCGCCCAAGCCGCCCGCCGCAAGAGGGCTCTGGCCGCCCACCGGTCGATCATCGAGGGCTCCAGCCGCTTCGCGGCCATCGCGAAGGTGCTACTTCGCATGCCGACGCCGGTGCTCGCCCGGGTGATGCGCTGGGAGTGGTTCGCCGAAGAAGGCGCTACCTCGACCTCGGGAACTCCGCTCGACGACATCTTCCGGCCCGCGTCCCGCTGAGCGGTGTGCCCTCGGGTGCGCGACCCACCGCGTTACTTGCGCGATTGCGCCGACGAGATTTCTCGACGCGAGCAGCATTCATTTCGGCGCGGGTCGTGAGGCGCGGGCTGTGCCGACTCGATCCGGACGAGCGTCGCCGGGACCGCGCCGAACCCGGGCGCTCCCAGCCGGGGCGTCGATGCCGATAGAGCACGGCCGCTGGTTGCTCGCGCGTCAACGGGAAGCCGACCGGTATTCGACGGTTGCGTCAGGTGAGCGGTGAGGTTCGGCGCGGAAGCCTCTCTCGCGGCGGCCTACTGCGGTGGCATGCGCTCACCTGCGGAGCGCGTATCGGCGGGTTCCCGAGGCAACACCACGGTGAAGGTCGCACCGCGTCCCGGTTCGCTGTCGACCGACACGCGTCCGCCATGGGCCGTCACCAGGGCTTGGACGATGGACAGGCCGAGGCCGGCGCCGCCGCTGGTGCGGGTGCGTGAGGCGTCCGCGCGGTAGAAGCGTTCGAACACCCGGGCGGCGGCCTCGGGAGACAGGCCGGGGCCCGCGTCGATCACGTCGACCCGGACACGGTCGGGGGCGGCCGTGAGCCGCACCGTGATCGGCGTTTCCCGCGGGGTGTGGGTCAGCGCGTTGCCGAGCAGGTTGCCCAGTACCTGGCGCAGGCGGGCCTCGTCGCCGATGACGTCCATGGTTCCCTCGCCGTCGCCGAGTGCCAGTGTGATCGGGCGATCCGGCGCCTCGGGCGAGGGTTTCTGGCGGGCGGCGATGGCCCTGGCGTTGTGCACGGCGTCGCCGGCGAGGGCGAGCAGGTCGACGGGTTTGCGCTCCAGCGGGCGTTTCTCATCCAGTCGCGCCAGCAACAGCAGATCTTCGACCAGCAGACCCATCCGCTCGGCCTCGGCCTCGATCCGGCCGACCACCATCCCCGCGTCGCTGCTGGCGCCCTGACGGTACAGCTCGGCGAAACCGCGGATCGTGGTCAGCGGCGTGCGCAGTTCGTGGCTGGCGTCCGCGACGAAGCGGCGCATCCGCGTCTCCGAGCGGCGGGCCGCTTCCTCCGAGGCCTCGATGGCGGCCACGCCGTGCTGGATCTGCGCGAGCATCTCGTTCAACGACCGCGCCAGATGGTCGACCTCGGTGTCGACGCCGCGCACCGGGACCCGCCGGTGCAGGTCGCCGCCTGCGATCGCCGCCGCGGTCTGCTCCACCTCGCGCAAGGGCCGCAGGCTGCGCCGGATGACCAGGTAGCCGACGGCGCCGAGGGCCAGCAGTGCCGCCGCCCCCGTGCCGATCTCGAAGAAGATCAGCCGTGAGACCGTCTCCTGGTTGTCGGTGAGCGGCAGGCCGATGGTGGTCGAGCCGTACTGGTTGGTGGTGGTCAGTACACGCCAGCGCACCGAGGAACCGTCCGCGGAACCCACCGTCTGCGGCGTGTGGGCTTTCGCGCCGCTGAGATCCGGGCTGCCCGCGGCGCTGTTGGCGCCCGGCAGGTCCTGATACACCTGCCCGTCGGCGCCGGTACGCAGTTCGAAGAACCGGCGCGGCTGCTCGCCCGCCGACCTCGGCTGCACCGGCAGGGCCGGGAGGTCGGCCGGAATCCATTGCACGCGACCGTCGCCGGTGGTCACTTGGCGCATCGGACGCGGCTCCGCCCACTGCCGTGCCGCGTCGTAGAGCTGCTCGTCGGTGCGCTGGGTGAGCGATCGGCTCAGCGCCGAGGTCACCGCAGCGCCCGACGCGAACAACGCCGCCGCCGTCAACAGCAGCAGCACGATCACCAGCCCTATCCGCAGCGGGACCGCCGATACCCGCCGCGCGAGCTGCTCCCGTACGCTCACGTCCGGCTCACCTGCGGTTCGCGCAGCACGTATCCCACGCCACGCAGCGTGCGCAGCAGCTTCGGTTCGGTGGTGTCGATCTTGCGCCGCAGGTACGACACATACGACTCGACCACGCCCGCGTCGCCGCCGAAGTCGTAGCGCCAGACGTGGTCGAGGATCCTCGGCTTGCTCAGCACCTTGCCCGCGTTGACCATGAAGTACCGCAGCAGGGTGAACTCGGTCGGCGACAGCGACACCGGCGCGCCCGCTTTCCACACCTCGTGGCTGTCGTCGTCGAGCACCAGGTCGCCGACCGCCATCCGGCTGGCGTTCTCCTGTAGAGACTGTATTCCGCTGCGGCGCAAGATGACTCGGAGCCTGGCGATGACCTCCTCCAGGCTGAACGGCTTGGTCACGTAGTCGTCCGCGCCCAGGGTGAGGCCGGTGAGCTTGTCGTCGACGTCGTCGCGCGCGGTCAGGAAGAGCACGGGGGCGTCGACCCCGTCGGCGCGCAGTCGCCGCAGCATCCCGAAACCGTCCATGCCCGGCATCATCACGTCGACGACGAGCGCGTCCGGCCGGAAGGTGCGCACGCGGTCCAGCGCCTCGGTTCCGCTGAGCGCGGTGGCCACCTCGAAGCCCTGGAACCGCAGGCTCACGGCGAGCAGTTCGATGATCATCGGTTCGTCGTCCACGATGAGGACGCGGGCTTCGGGTTCGGTGCCGGTCATGATCCCATGGTTACGCCGCAGACCCGGAGCGACCTGCGAGCAAGCTGGGTATTTCCTGGGAGCCGCGCGGGCGCGGACACGCGAACGGAGTATCGCCGCGTCGCGGGACGCGGCGATACTCCGTCGGCGGGGATCGGAATCGTCAGCTGGTGGGTGCGGTCAGGTCGTAGACCGTGACGTTGCCGACCGTCTTCGCGGTGTAGTGCGCCTTCACCCACTCGGCGATCTCGTCCGCGGCCGACTTCTCGCCCCCGGAGCCGGGCCGCATGCCCTGCCCCTGCGCGATGAACCAGTGCACCTCGCCATCGGCCACGTACTGCTGGAACCGAGCCAACGTCGGCGCGTCGTCGCCGCCGCTGAAGCCGCCGATCGCGATCACCGACGTGCCGGTGCGCAATTCCAGGCTCGACGCGGTGCCGGAGCCGATGCTCGCCGCCGACCACCGGCTGTCGGTGTCCTTCAGCAGGGCGTTCAGCTCGGCGTTGTCGGCGCTGCCGCCCGGTCCACCGCCGCCGAGAGCGCCGCCCGTGGGAGCCCCGTCACCGGTCGGCATGCCGCCGTCGGCCGCCATGTCTCCGGTGGGCAGTTCGCTGCCGGTGGGAGCCGCTTCTCCGGTCGGCCGGCTTGGGCCGGGGGGAGCCGCGCGGCCGGCCCCGGACGTTCCGTCGGCGGCCTCCGCGCGGCCGTCGTCCGCTCCCGTGCCCGGACCACCGGCTCCGCCCGCACCGGGCCCGCCCATGGAACCCGCCTGCGCGGGCCCGGAGGTAGGAATGCCGCCGCTGTGCGCGTGGGTGACCGTTTCGACCGCGTAGGCCGTCGACCCGGTGAATCCGGCGAGCAACGCCGTCGCCGCGATCGCGACGGCGATCCGGCGCGACCGGTGCGCGCCCACCAGCAGCGCCACCGCGGCGATCGCCGTCGCGGCCACTACCGTCCAGCGCAGCCACGGCAGCCAGTCCGGCGTGCGGTTCAGCAACACGAAGGCCCAGGCGCCGGTGACCGCCGACAGCAGCGCCGAGGTGATCCTGGCCGCCACGTGCCCGCGCCGCCGCCACAGATGCGTCACCGCGATCGCCGCGACACCGGCGACGCCCGGCGCCAGGGCCACCGTGTAATACGGGTGGATGATGCCGATCATGTAGCTGAAGACCAGGCCGGTGCCGAGCGACCAACCGCCCCAGAGGATCATCCCCGCCCGCAGCCGATCGGTGCGTGGCGCGCGGCCACTCAGCCAGAGCCCGGCGACCAAGCCGATCAGCGCGACCGGAAGCAGCCACGACACTTCGGTCGCCATGCTGCCGCTGAACAGCCGGGCCAGGCCGGTGTCGCCGCCGAACGCGCCGCCCATGCCCCCGCCACCGCCGGGGCCGCCGGAACCCCCTCCACTCGGATTGCCGCTGCCGCCGAGCAACCGGCCCATGCCGTTGTAGCCGAGCGCCAGCTCCCACAGGCTGTTGTCGGTCGACCCGCCGATGTACGGGCGCGAATCCGCGGGCCACAGCTCCACCAGCAGCACGTACCAGCCGCCCGCGACCACCATGGCCGCGCACGCGGTGACCAATTTGCCGATGCGGGACCAGAATCCGCCCGCGCCCACGACCAGGAAGACCGAACCCAGGGCGGGCAGGACCAGGAACGCCTGCATCATCTTGGTCAGGAACGCGAAACCGATGGCGACACCGGCCAGCGTGAGCCAGCCGGTGCTCGCCGAACGCCAGCGCGGGTCGTGCGAGTCGATCGCCCGCACCGTGCAGTAGGCCGCCGCGATCAACAGCAGGGTCAGCAGCGCGTCCGGGTTGTCGAAGCGGAACATCAACGCGGCGACGGGAGTCGCCGCCAGCGCCGCACCCGCCAGCAGGCCCGCGCCGGGCCCGCTCCACCGCCGCACCGCGGCGTACAGCAGGGCCACCGAGCCGACGCCCATCAACGCTTGCGGCGCCAGCAGCGACCACGAGCCGAATCCGAACAGCCGCCCCGACAGCCCCATCACCCACAGCGCCGCGGGCGGCTTGTCCACCGTGATCGCGTTGCCCGCGTCGTGCGCGCCGAACAGCAGTGCCTTCCAGCTCTGCGTGCCCGCCTGCGCCGCGGCGGCGTAATACTCGTTCGCCCAACCGGATATCGTCAGATTCCACAGATACAGCACCGCGGTCGCGCCGAGCAGCGTGAACAACGCCGGGCGCGCCCATCGCGGTTGGGTCGCGGGCCCGAAGAACACGCGATCCGCCCGGGACCGGCGTGCCGGTGCGCGATGGGCGCCGACGAGTCGCTCGTCGGCCGCGACGCCCGGCGGGACGCTCGTGATCAGCGCCATGATTTCGCCTTCCTTTCGTCTGAACCTCTGCTCGAAGGCTAGGAAGGCAGCCTGCCCGCAAGCTGGGGCAAACCTGGGAGTGCGCTGTGCGGCCGAGCGGCCCTCATCACTCGCTCGGCGGGATCACACCGTGCTGACCACCTCCTCGTACGCCAGTCGCGGCGAACGCGGGAACCACGCGTTCGGGCCGGGCTTGCCGATATTGACCACGACGAGGCCGGTGTATTCGCCGCCAGGGAAGAAGTCCTCGTCCAGGCCCGCGCCGTCGAAACCGTTCATCGGGCCCGCCGCCAGACCGGCGGCACGGACGCCGAGGATGAAGTAGCCGATCTGGATCAGGGCGTTGAAGCGCGCGGACTCCGCGCGGTAGTCGGCGTCCGCGAAGTAGTCCTTGGCCTCCGGCGCGTGCGGGAACACCGTGGGCAGGTGCTCGTGGAAATTCAGGTCGGCGGCGAGGATCGCCGACAGCGGCGCGGCGGCCGTCTTCGGCTTGTTGTTGTCGATCATGTGGGTGACCAGCCGGGCCCTGGCCTCGGCGCTGCGCACCAGAACGATCCGCAGCGGTTGCTGATTCATCGAGGTCGGTCCGTATTTGACCAGCTCGTAGATCGCGCGGATCTGCTCGTCGGTGACCGGCTCGTCGGTGAAGGCGTTCGCCGTGCGGGCCTCCCGGAACAGCAGGTCCCCGGCGTCGGCGGCGAGCGTGAGCAAGTCCGGCTGAACGGAGTTCACAGGGTTTCTCCTCGATAGTGGTCGGATCAGTCGTGGACGACGCGCCGCGACCGGGTCAGCAAGGCGCCGTCGGCGCGGACGAGCACGTCGTGCACGACGCAGCTCGGCGCGATCTCCGGCTTGCTGTTCGGGCGGATCTTCACCACCAGGCAGTAGGCGGTGGACACGATGGTCCCGTCGTCCTGCGGCTGCAGGTTGATCATGTTGAACCAATGCCTGCGCTGCATCGGGTCGGTTTCGAAGCGCTTGTGGAACTCGACCAGGTCGGCGATGATCCCGGCCCTGGTCCGGGCCGGCGGAATGCCCGGTGTGTGCTCGAATTCCGCGTCCTCGGTGAAAGTCGCGGCGTAGCCGGGGATGTCGCGGTTGTCCAGCCGCTGCATCTGTTCGGCGTAGAACTGCTGGACCTCGGCGTACAACTCGGTGCGGCTGGCGACGGTGGTCATGGTTGCTCCTGTGGTCGCGGCGGGGCTCGGCTGCACGCCAGCGTGGTCCACGCCGCTAGAGCCTCGGTTGAGCCGACCTCCGTCGTCCGCGGTTGACCGGATCTATAGGACGCGGGTCGACCCTGGTGGTCGAGAAGCCCGGCGAGTTCGGAAGTTCGACCGATGGAGGAGTCATGGCGGAAAATCGGCGCGTCGCGCTGGTCACCGGAGCGACCAGCGGAATGGGCCTGGAGATCACCAAAAGCCTGGCGGCCCAGGGGATCGCGGTGTTCCTCTGCGCTCGCGATCAGCAGCGGGTGACCGACACGGTGAAGAGTCTGCAGGACGACGGTCACGAGGTGGACGGCACCGTCTGCGACGTCGCCGACGCCGCGCAGGTCCGCGAGTACGTCGACGCGGGTGTGCGGCGCTACGGCCCGATCGACATCCTGATCAACAACGCGGGCCGCAGCGGCGGCGGCGTCACCGCGCAGGTGACCGACGAACTGTGGTTCGACGTGATCAACACCAATCTCAACAGCGTGTTCCTGATGACGAAGGCGGTGCTGAACGCGGGCGGCATGCTCGAGCGCGGCAGCGGCCGCATCGTCAACATCGCCTCCACCGGCGGTAAACAGGGCGTGGTGCACGGCGCCCCGTATTCCGCGTCCAAGCACGGCGTGGTCGGCTTCACCAAAGCGCTCGGCCTCGAACTGGCCAAGACCGGGATCACCGTGAACGCCGTGTGCCCCGGATTCGTGGAGACGCCGATGGCCGAGCGGGTGCGGGAGGTGTATTCGGGGCTGTGGGGCGTGGACACCGACGAGGTGCACGCCCGGGTCAGCGCGCGAGTGCCGATCGGCCGCTACGTGCAGCCGTTCGAGGTGGCGGCGATGGTCGACTATCTGATCGGTCCCGGAGCGGGCGCCGTCACCGCGCAGGCGCTGAACGTCTGTGGCGGCCTGGGTAATTACTGACAAGGAGTGACGGCAATGACCGCAGTGGAGGAGAACGTCCCCACCACCGGACACGAGGACTATCTGCGGGTGCTGGAGGCGATCCAGACCGGCGCGTTGCAGTTGCTCGCGGGCTTTCCGCAGCAGCCGAGCGCACTGCGCTTCCAGGTGGGGGAGGTGACCGTAGAGGCCGAGTGGGCGGCTTTGCCCGCCCCGATCGCGGCGGCCGCGGTGGAAGCCGTCGCCGCGCCGGAGGCTCCCGCGCTGGGCGCGGTCGTCCGCGCGCCCAGCGTCGGCGTGTTCTACCGATGCCCTGAGCCGGGCGCGGACCCGTTCGTCGAGGTCGGCGAACGGGTGAGCGCCGGGCAGCAGGTCGGCATCGTCGAGGCGATGAAGTTGATGATCCCGGTGACGGCGCAGGCGGGCGTGATCACCGGGATCCTCAAGGAAGACGGCGAACCGGTTCAATTCGACGAGCCCCTGTTCTCGTATTCGCCGGAATGACGGTGTGTTTCGAGCGGGCGGCCGCGACGCCAGGTGAGCACCCGGCGTTGTGTCCGCCCGCCGACCTGTGCGGCGCCGATGAGCGTCAGCACGTCGCCGTTCAGCGACATCTGCCGCACCTGCTCGGTCCGCGCCCAAGCCGGGTTGGAGCAGACGCTGATCGCGTGCACCACCTCCGTGCCGGTGCGCCGCCAGGTGCCCGCGTACCCCATGAACGGGGTGGCTCCCTTGGCTCCGTCGGTGCGCATCATGCTCACCGACATGTAACCGTGCGCGCCGTAGATCAGCAGGCCGCGTGGTGCGTCGCCGAGCGGTCCCGTGCTGGTGACGTCCTGCTCGTCGATGTCGTAGTAGGAGACCAGTTCCCAGGTGCCGACAAGATCGGTTGCGTTCATGACACCGACGATGGCGGCCGCCGCTCTAATCACGCTGTAGCCGGTTGCCGGGCGAAGCGGTGACTGGCCCGCACCAGCTGCCAGACGACGTCCAGCTCCTCGCGATCGCGCGGCCCGTACACCATCACCAGCGTCCCGGGCAGGTATCCCCGCCGGGCCATCGGATGCGCCTCCGCCCAGCCCAACCGAACCGACTGTGCCACAGTGTCTTTCGGCAGGCACATGTGCAGACTGCCGTCCCCGTGCCCGTGCAGGTGGGCGAATTCGGTGCCCGCGAGATACGCCTCGCCGGGTCCATGGGCGATCGTCGGCCGCAGGTGCAGGGCCCGGGTGTCGGGCAGGGAGACTCCACTGCGGCCGAGCAGAACGCCGTCGAGCGTGGTCATCCGCGACCACAGCTCCTCTTGCAACTCCGGCGGAGCGATCTGGTCGAGTTGCTGGTGCGGATTGTGCGCACGAGTGCGCGGCCGGTCACCGGAGCGCCGTGGCAGATCCAGGCGGCCGTCCACTGTTGTCGTCGTCATGACTGTGCTCCCTTCGATTTCGCGTATTCGCGACCCCTGGAAACACGTTACTTTCCAAAGTATAGTAGTAACCAAGGGGAAAGTGACTTACTGGGAGGACGTATGACAACCGCGCCGGTCGACCCTTGTCCGATCACACCCGTCATCGACCTGGTGTTCGGCCGCTGGTCCACCCAGGTGCTCTGGGTGCTCACCCACGACGGCAAGCTGCGCTTCACCGAACTGCAACAGCGCATTCCCGGCCTGACACCCAAGGTCCTCACCCAGCGCCTGCGCCAGCTCGAACGCGACGGCCTGGTCGCGCGCACCTACCACCCCGAGGTCCCGCCGCGCGTCGAATACGAGGCGACCCCACTGGCCAGAACGCTCACCCCGGTGTTCAGCAGCATCGTGACCTGGTCGTCCGAACACCTCGGCGAGGTCCTCGCGGCCCGCGCCGCCTATGACTCGGGAGAGACCCCGGGCTGATCCGCCCTACCGAAGACACGAGTGATCCGTGGTCCAGGGCGGCCGCCTGTCACTGCGCCGGCCATCGCGGACGAGCGCCGAGCGCGGTGGCGCTACGGTGCGGGCGCTGGTCGAGCGGCGAGTTCGAGCAGGCATCCGGCCAACTCGCGCGGCATCGTGATCATGCAGTCGTGCCCGGTGGGGAGTACATGGAGGCGGTCGGGAGGCAGATCGGCCGGTGGCAGGGTGCGGGGCATGGCCGCGCGCATCGCCTTGAAGTCCTCGCCGCCTTCGCCGCAGTGGACGTGCGTCACCGGAATCTTCGCCAGTGCGGCGGGATTCGTCAGTGTCATCGGCTGCTGGAAGGTTTTCAGCGATTGCGGCGTCTGCATGGACGCCAGCCAACCGAGATCGGGTTCCTCGGTGACGCCGTAGAGGCCGCCGTCGCCGGTCGGTTCGGTCTGCGGCGGCACCAGCCAGCCGTCGCCGGTGGCGGCCGCCGCGGTGGCGAAGGCATCGACCATGCCCGGCATGATGTCGGCCACCGCCTCGCCGTCGCGCGGCACGAACGTGTCGATGTAGACGAGTTCGGCGATGCGGTCCGGCACGGCGTCGGCCAGCGCGGTGACGACGATGCCGCCGTAGCTGTGACCCACCAGGACGACTTCGGTCGCGTCCTCTGCGGTGACCAGCTCGATCAGATCCTGAACATGGGTGTCGAGCCCGACATCCGGGGTCAGCAGGTGCGCGCGGTCGCCCAGACCGACCAGCGAGGGGGCCAGCACGCGGTGACCGGCGTCTTCCAGCAGCGGAGTCACTCGCTGCCAGACCCATCCGCCGTGGAAGGCGCCGTGAATGAGCAGGTAGGTCGACACGATCAGTTCTCCCTGAGTTTCGTTAGGGTCGTGACGGTTTCGGTCGCGGTCGGCACCGGCTCCGGGCGGATGCCGAGGCCGATCACCCTGGCCACCAGCCGGGGCAGGCGCGGGAAACGGCGCAGCAGCCGCACCAGGAGCGGCTTGTCGGTCCCGGGCCGTCCCGCACTGGGGTAGAGGTCCGACAGCAAGTGCAATTGCGCGAATTGCACCACGCGCATCGGGAATTCGCGGCGGCGCTGAACGGTGCGCAGCTGCGTCGTGGACGCGGTCGCGCCCGCGGCGAGGATCGGCGCCAGCAGGCGAGCGGTCGCGATGGCATCCTGCACCGCGAGATTGATGCCCACCCCGCCCGCCGGGGACATCGCGTGCGCCGCGTCCCCGATCGCCAGCAGCCCGGGACGGTACCAGCGGCGCAGCCGGTCCACCCGGACGTCGAGGGGTTTCACGTCGTCCCAGTCCAGGATCTCCGCCTCCAGACACGGCGCGAGCACGGGATAGATGCCGGACAGATCCGCACGGAACCGCGCCAGCCCCGCCGCCCGGATCGTCGCGAAGCCGCCCTTCGGAATCATGTACGCGACCTGGAGATAGTCACCGCGATCGATACAGACGATGAAGAATCCCTTCCCGCTGCGCACGGTGGGCAGGCGCTCGCCCTCCGGCTTGCCGACGCGGAACCAGAGCACGTCCATGGGCGCCGCGCTGGCGGCGACCTCGAGCAGCCCCGATCGGCGCACGATCGAGTGCCGCCCGTCGGCCGCGATCACCAGGTCGGCGCTGACCTCCAGCGGACCGTCAGCGGTCTCGGCGCGTACGCCCGCCACCGCACCGCCGCGCTGGATCAGCTCGGTGACCTCCGCTTCCTGCACCAACCGGAAGCCGGGGTAGCGCCCGCCCGCCTCGGCGAGGAAATTCAGCACATCCCACTGCGGCATGAACGCCACGAACGGGAAGGGCCCGGGCAGGGAGCTGAAGTCGGCGAACACCACCGGACCGGTGGCGGTCGCCATTGGCAGCCGGGGCAGCTCGACGTGCGGCAGCGCGAGGAACTCCTCGGCCAAGCCGAGTTCGTTCATCGCGAGCAGTGTCGAGGTGTGCACGGTGTCGCCCCGGAAATCCCGCAGGAAGTCCGGATGCTTCTCCAGCACCAGCACTTCCACGCCGGAACGCGCCAGCAGCAGGCCGGTCATCAATCCGGCGGGGCCGCCGCCGATCACGCAGACCCGCACGGATTCGGTGCTCACGCCAGGCATGTGGGCACCTGCCCGCCGTTGTAGAGCACCATCTCGTCGAAGATCGCCGGCACGTCCAGTGGCTCGCCGAGTTCGCCGCCGGACAGTTCCGCGTCGGCGCGATACAGGTTGCCGACCAACCGCTCCTGGTCGACCAGGTCGGCGAACTCACCGTGGTCGGCCTCCAGCGCGATCGCCAGCGGCGTCAGCCCGAGTGCGCGTCCCTCCGCGGCCAGGTCCTGCACCCAGCGCAGATAACGCAGCGTCTGGTCGAAGATCTCAGGTCCGGTGACGGGGCCGTGTCCGGCGACGACCGTCTCGGCGCCCAGCGCGGCCAGCCGCCGGATCGCGTTGACGGAACCCCTGACCGACCCCATCAGGCAGAACGGCGCAGCGCCCGCCATCACCAGGTCTCCGGCGAACAGCACGCGCTCCTCGGGCAGCCACGCCACCACGTCGTTGGTGGTGTGCGCGGCGGTGCCGAAGTGAATGAGCTCCACCCGGCGCTCGCCCTGGTGCAAGGTCAGGTGATAGCTGAACGTGATGCTCGGCAACGTGACCCGCACATCGCCCCATTCGACATCCGGCCACAGCTTCGTCAGCGCCAGGCCGGTCTCGATCATCTCCGGCCGGATCCGGTCGTGGCCGACGACGACGGCGGCCGGGCCGAACAGGTGATTGCCGAAGTTGTGGTCGCCGTGGTGATGGGTGTTCACGATGACGCGGGCCGGGCCGGTATCCAGCCCGTCGACGAACTCGACGAGTGCCCGGGTGCGCCCTTCCGTCGCCAGCGTGTCGATCACCACCGCGCCGTCCGGCCCGGTCAGCACGCCGGCGTTGCTGACGCACCAGCCGCCGCGGCTGTGCGTGTAGGCGTGGACGCCGTCGGCGATCTCCTGTACGCGCGGCGTCGCGGTCGTCTCGGTGGCGGTCATGTCGGTGACTTCGTCGTCGCGGCAGAGCGTTCCGCGCAACGCAGCGTGTTGCGACTGTTGGCGGACAGCGCTTCGGTGAGGTACGCGCGGGCGTCGGCGAGATCGGTGTTCGCGCCGAGGATCTCGCGCGCGGCCTCGGGATTGATCGCGACCGTGTGCCGCGCGGTCACCACCGCGCCGTCCGGACCCTCGGCGAATTCCCACGCACCGCTGTGGCCGAACAGGATCGCGGGCGGCACCAACTGTTTGTAATCGATTCGTTCGCCGGGAACACACACCCGGATCGACTTCGTGGTGTGCGGGATACCGCCCGCCGTCACCGTGTCCATCTCCATCAGCTGCACGCCATCGGCATCCTCGGTGAGCTCGATGCGGCCGACGTGCGGCACCTGCTCGGGCCAGCGTTCGCTGTGGTAAACGAAGTCATACGCCTCGGAGGACGAGCATTCCAGCGTCACGGTGTCCTCGAAGGTGTGGATCACCTCGTCCACCGGGTGGCCGAGCTCGGCGACGCGGGCCAGCGCCGCGAGCTCGACCACGCTGTTGCGATCGACCGACGCGGCGACCTGCGCGGCATCGGCCCCGTCCACCACCGCGAAGTGGTGGTCCAAGGTGACCTTCGTCGCGCCGGGACCGATCTCGCGGAACGACCAGCCGCCGCCCATCGACGCGAACGGCGCCTGGCTGCGTTCCTGCTCGAACACGATGCGGCGCTGCTCGGCGTCCAGCACCCGCCGCGACGTCCAGTTCTTCACCGCGCCGCCGACGGTCGCCCACAGCCGGAAGCGCTCCTCGTCCGGCCCCTGGTGCAGGTGGCGCACCAGCACGCTCGGCTCGAAGATCACCGGCCATCTGGTCACGTCGGCGACCAGACCGTAGACGACGTCCGGGGCGGCCTGCACCACCCTGCTGTGGGACATCACTTCGCCGCTCATGCTCTGTCCTCTCCGGCACGGGCGGGGCCCTGCGTGGTTACGCTGCGCTGCCTCCTCCGGGCCTGACCGCTCATGCCGCACCGCGCAGTTGGGCGTTCACGATGTCGACCAGCTCTTGCGGCGTCTTGACCTCGACGAGTTCTTCCTCCGGGATCGTCACGCCGAAATCGCGCTGAATCCGCGCCGCGGTCTCGATGAGCGCGAGCGAGTCGTAGCCCAGCTCCTCGAATTCCACGGCGGCGATGTCGCCGCCGAGTTCGGCGAGGTCCTCGCCGCCCGCGCAGTCCACCAGAATGCGGCGTAGTTCGGTGATGGTCATGGTCATGATTCGCTCCTCGGCAGATCTCGATCGGACACGGCGCGCACGACGACCGCGGAGTTGAAACCCCAGCGCCCGCGTGCCAGGACGAGCGCGCCGCCGACGGTGGCGGAGCGCGGGGCGCCGAGAACCAGATCGATCCGGTAATCCTCGGCGGGCGTGGAGGTGCGGGCGGTGGGCGGGATCACCGAGTCGCGCATGGCCAGCAGCGCGGTGACGACGTCGAGCGGACCAGCACCGGAGAACAGGCGTCCGGTCAGCGGTTTCGACGCGGTGACCGGAACGCCGCCCGGCCCGAACAGCGCCTCGATGGCGGCGGCCTCGTCGCGGTCGCGATCGGGTATGCCGGAGGCGTCGGCGAACACCACGTCGATGTCACCGGGCGTCATCCCGGCGTCGGCCAGCGCGAGTTCGGCGGCGCGGCGCAGGCCCGACGGACGACCGGAACCGGGCGGCGGGTCGAAGGTCGAGGCGTAGCCGGCGATCTCACCGTGCACTTTGGGCACCCCACGGGCACGCGCGGCGGTGGCGTCCTCCACAACCAGCATCGCGCCGCCTTCACCGGGCACGTAGCCGGCGGCGCGGGCGTCGAACGGTAGATAGGCGCGGTCGGGGTCGGTCGCGGCGCTCACCCCGCCGCTGGACAGATGCGAGGCCCACCCCCACGGGTCCAGCGCCGAGTCGACGCCGCCGGTGACCACCAGCGGCGTCCCGCGCCGCACGGTGCGCCGCGCGTGGCCGATCGCGTCCAGTCCGCCCGCCTGCTCGGCGACCAAGGCGCTGCTCGGTCCGCGCATGCCGTGCCGGATGGAGATCTGGCCGGTGTTGACCGCGTAGAACCACGCGAAGGACTCGTACACGCTGACGTGCTCGGAGCCGAGCGACCACAGCTTGTTGAATTCGCGATGGGTGAACTCGAAACCGCCGGAGGCGTTTCCGGTCACCACGCCCATGTCGTAGTCGGTCATCGTCGCCGTGTCGACCTTCGCGTCGTCCAGCGCCCACTGCGCGGCGACCAGCGCCATCCGGGTCGAGACGTCCGTCTGCGGCAGCAGCCTGCTCGGCAGGTGCTCACCGGCGTCGAAATCGGCCACCTGTCCGGCCAGTCGCGCCGACGAACCGCTGGTGTCGAACCGGGTGAGCGGCGCGATCCCGCCGCGCCCGGCCAGCACGGCGTCCCAGAAACGCTCCACGCCCATGCCGTTCGGCGCGAGCACTCCCATTCCGGTCACGAGGATCATGCCGCCACCGCCTCCGCCTTGCGCAGCACCATCGCGCTCTGGAAGCCGCCGAACCCGCTGCCCACCGTGAGCACGGTGTCCATCCGATGGTCGCGGGCGACCAGCGGCACGTAGTCCAGATCGCATTCGGGATCGGGTTCGTGCAGGTTCGCCGTCGGCGGCACCACCTGGTATTCCAGCGCCAGCAGCGAGGCGGCGATCTCGACCGAGCCGATCGCGCCGAGCGAATGCCCGACCATCGACTTGATCGAGCTCATCGGCGTGGCGTAGGCGTGCGCGCCGAGACTGCGCTTCACCGCCGCGGTCTCGTGCCGGTCGTTCTGCCTGGTGCCGGAGCCGTGCGCGTTGATGTAGTGCACACCGGTCGGGTCGATCCTGGATTCGTCGAGCGCGACCCGGATCGCCTCGGCCATCTCGCGGCCGTCGGCCTTGAGGCCCGTCATGTGGTAGGCGTTGCACCTGGTCGCGTACCCGGATATCTCGGCGTAGATGTGCGCGCCACGCTTGCGCGCGCTCTCGTACGCCTCCAGCACGAACATCGCGGCGCCTTCGGCGAGTACGAACCCGTTGCGCGAGTTGTCGAACGGCCGTGAGGCCACCTCCGCCTCGTCGTTGCGCGGGGTGGTCGCCTTGATCGCGTCGAAGCAGGCCACCACGATCGGTGTGATGGGGGTGTCCGACGCGCCCGCAACCATGACGTCGGCGGAGCCCTCGCGGATCAGCTGCACCGCGTGGCCCACCGAGTCCAGTCCCGAGGTGCATCCGTTGGAGACCATCGCCACCGGTCCCTCGGCGCCCACGCTCCAGGCCACTTCGGCGGGCATCACGCTGGGGATCATGTAGTCGAACATGTGCGGAGAGAGATACGTCTCGTCGACCAGCCAGTTCTTCCCGGAGTCCGACAGCACCAGGTATTCGCGCTCCAGGCTGGTGGCCGCGGCGACCGCACTGCCGAGGCTCACGCCGAGCCGGTGCGGATCGACCGTCGCGAGGTCGAGCCCGCTGTCGGCCACCGCCTCCCGCGCGCAGACCACGGCGAACTGCACAGCCCGGTCCATGCGCCGAATCTCCCTGGGGGACAGCCCTTCCAGCGCCGGGTCGAAGTCCGCTTCGCCGGCCACCTGGGACCGGTACGGCGAGGCGTCGAAGAACGAGATCCGGCGCGTCGCCGTGCGGCCCTCGGACAGCAGCTTCCAGAACTCGTCCTTGCCCGACCCGCCGGGCGCGCGGACGCCGAGCCCGGTGACGACAACGCGGCGGCTCATCGCACACCACCGGATGCATTGGTGTTCATGGCGTTCTCCCTTCGATGGTGCGATCGAGCATCGGGGACGGTCCTCGAACCTCGCTCGAGCGAGCGAGTCGAGTTGTTCTCGAGCGGTGGGGCGCAGGCTGTCGCTGTGATCGCCCGGCCGGCGCCGCCCGGATCGATCACCTGTTCCCGAGCACAGGAGACACGCGTGATGAAGTCAGCACACGGCCAGCACGGCGCCGCGGACTGGGTGCTCTGCCCGGCATGCCTGATCCCGCTGTACGGCAAGCGGTTCGCCCGCGACCTCGGCGTCTGTGGCGAATGCGGCAGGCACACGCCGATCACCGCGCGGCAGCGCATCGAGCAGCTCGCCGACGAGGGACGCTTCGAGCCGCTGCCGGTCGCCGCCACCGACGAAGACCCGCTGACCTTCACCGACACCAAGCCCTACCCGGACCGGCTGGCCGCCGCGCGCTCCCGCACCGGCATGCACGACGCGGTGCTGTGCGCGCTGGCCGCGATCGAGGGCAGGCCGGTGGTGATCGCCGCCATGGACTTCCGCTTCCTGGGCGGCAGCCTCGGCACCGCGGTCGGCGAAATGATCACCGCTGCCGCCGAAACCGCTCTGGCCCAACGTGTTCCGCTGGTCATTGTCACCGCCTCCGGAGGCGCCCGGATGCAGGAGGGCCCGCTGTCGCTGATGCAGATGGCCAAGACCAGCGCGGCGCTGGAGCAACTGGACCGGGCGGGCATCCTCACCGTCACCTTGATCACCGACCCCACCTACGGCGGCGTCGCGGCTTCCTTCGCCACCCTCTCCGACGTGCTGATCGCCGAACCGGGCGCCCGGCTCGGGTTCGCCGGACGGCGAGTGATCGAGCAGACCATCCGGCAGGAATTGCCGCCGAAGTTCCAGACCGCCGAATTCCTGCTGGAACGCGGGCTCATCGACATGATCGTGCCGCGCGCGGGCCTGCGCCAGGCGCTCGGCGCACTGCTGCGGGCCGCGGGGCCGGTCGATTCCGCCGAGACCTTCGTACCCGCCGACGCGGGCGTGATCACCGATCCGGCCCGCGTTCCCGCGACCGATCCCTGGACACAAGTGCGCCGGGCGCGGTCTCCGCAGCGGCCGACCGCGCTGGACTACTTCGCACTCGCCTTCGACGGGTTCCGCGAGCTGCGCGGCGACCGGATCTCCGGCGATTGCGCCGCGGTGGTCGGCGGAACGGCGTGGCTCGGCGGGCGGCCGGTCATGGTGATCGGCCACCAGAAAGGACACGACCCCAAGGAGCTGATGGAACGCAACTTCGGCATGCCGACTCCGGCCGGCTATCGCAAAGCGGCTCGTCTGATGCGCCTGGCCGAAAAGCTCGGGCTGCCCGTGGTCACCTTGATCGACACGCCCGGCGCGTATCCGGGCGCGACCGCCGAGGAGCAGGGGCAGGCGATCGTCATCGCGGAGAACATCCGGTTGATGTCCGCGCTGCGGGTGCCGGTGATCAGCGTGGTGATCGGCGAAGGCGGCAGCGGCGGGGCCCTGGCGCTCGGCGTCGCCAACCGGGTGCTGATGTTCGCGAACGGCACGTACTCGGTGATCAGCCCGGAAGGCTGCGCGGCGATCGTGTGGAACGATCCCGCCGCCGCACCGGAGGCCGCGGCCGCGCTGTCGCTGACCGCGCGAGACCTGCTGCGTCTCGGTGTCGTCGACGCGGTGCTGCCCGAGCCGGGCGACGACGTGGGCGCGGCCCCCGTGGCCGCTGCCGAACAGCTGCACCGGGCCCTGACCGCGACCCTCGGCGAACTGTCCGGTCGCAGCGGTGCGGAGCTGGCCGACGAGCGCCGCGCCCGGTTCCGGCGCTTCGGCGCGCGGCGGCAGGTCCTGGTCCGGTCGGTCGCGTAGGAGTGGCGCCATGTTCGAGAAGATCCTGATCGCCAACCGTGGTGAGATCGCGCTGCGCGTCGCGCGCACCTGCCGCGAACTCGGCGTGCGCACCGTCGCGGTGCACTCGGTCGCCGACGCCGAGTCGGCGGTGGTGCGTTTCGCCGACGAGGCGGTGCAGATCGGCCCGTCCGCGGCCAAGCGCAGTTATCTGAACGCCGCGGCGATCCTGGCCGCCGCCGAGCTCACCGGCGCGGACGCGATCCATCCCGGATACGGATTCCTCTCCGAGTCACCGGATTTCGCCGACGCGTGCCGGGCGGCGGGCGTCACGTTGATCGGGCCGCCCGCCGACGTGATGGCCCAGCTCGGCGACAAGCAGTCGGCGCGCACGCTGATGGCGAAGGCGGGACTGCCGCTGCTGCCGGGCAGCCTCGATCCGCTCGAACTCGACGAGGCGCACGCGCTCGCGGATTCGATCGGCTACCCGGTGATCGTCAAGGCGGCCGCGGGCGGCGGCGGGCGCGGCATGCAGGTGGTGCACGAGAGTGCGGCGTTCCCGCGCGCCTATCAGGAGACCAGGGCGACGGCGCGGATGCTGTTCGGCGACAGCCGGGTGTACCTGGAGAAGTACCTCGCCGCCGCCAGACACGTCGAGATCCAGGTGCTGTGCGATGCCTACGGCAATGGCGTGCACCTGGGTGAACGCGACTGTTCGGTGCAGCGCAGGCACCAGAAATTGATCGAGGAATCGCCTGCCCCGCTGCTGCCGGACGGTCTGGCCGAGCGAATGGGCGCATCCGCCGTGCACGGTGTGCTCGAGGCAGGGTATACCGGCGCGGGAACCGTGGAATTCCTGGTCGATCGGGACGGCAATTACTATTTCATGGAAGTGAACTGCCGAATTCAGGTCGAACATCCGGTCACCGAAATGGTGACAGGTATAGATCTCATCGCCGAGCAGATTCGAGTCGCGGCGGGGCAACCGCTCGGCATCGATCAGGAAGATATCGTCCTGCGCGGCGCGGCGATCGAATGCCGGATCAATGCCGAAGACCCTGCCGCGGAATTCGCGCCCGCTCCGGGAATCCTGGCGGAATTCACCCCGCCCGGCGGCCCCTTCGTCCGTGTCGACACCCATGCGCACGCCGGTTATTCGATACCTCCGCACTATGATTCGCTGCTGGCCAAACTGGTGGTGTGGGCGCCGGACCGGGACCGGGCGCTGGCCCGGATGCGGCGGGCGCTGGCGGAATTCCGGATTTCCGGCGCCCGCGTCGCGACCACCCGGGATTTCCTGTACGAGGTGCTCGACCATCCAGCCATGCGCGCCGCCACGCACACCACCGGGCTGGTGGACGAGCTCCTCGGGCGGGGATGAGCGCGCCGGAGGTTCGCCCGGCCGGCGGCGATCGCGGCCGGGCGTCGGCGTCAGGCGGTTTCGGCGGCGGCGCGGCGCTCGGGGGAGTACCACCCGATCAGGTAACCGGCGTGGCGGCTGTTGAGCATCGCGCTCACCGAGTCGTCGGAGGCGGTCAGGATGTCCCGGTGCAACTTCTGCAGCTTCTGGCAGGGGTCGAGCCCCAGTTCGTCCTGCATGGACCGGCTGAACCGCTGGTAGGAGGCCAGGGCGCGAGCGCGCTGGCCCGACCGGCACAGGGCGAACATGTAGTACGCCTGGAGCCGCTCGTGCAGCGGATGCTGCATGGTCAGCCGCGCCAGGTCGGGACAGACCTCACGATGCCTGCCCAGTCGCAATTCCGCCTCCACGCGCAACTCGATGTTGGTCAGCCGCAGGTGATCCAGATGCGAGATCTCGGCGGCGAGCGGGATGCCACCCTCCACGTCCACCAGCGCGGGACCGCTCCACAGCGCTTCCGCGGCGCTGAACAGGTCCACCGCGCGCTCGTCGTCGCCGGTCTTGGCGGCGCATCGGGCGGCGTCGGACATGGACTGGTAGTCACGCAGGTCGAACACACAGTCCCGCACGTCGAAGGAATAGCCTTTGCTGCGCGTGCGCAGATAGCGTTCGGCCACCTCCGCCTGTCCGACTCCGAGTTGCTCCGCCATCTTCTTGCGAATGCCGAGCACGTATGTTTGCACGACCGTCACCGCGCTGCGTGGCGGATCGTCGTTCCACAGTTCTTCGATCAGGGCCGTCACCGGGACCACGGTGTCGTGCCGGACCAAAAGTAATGCCAGCAACTGCCGCTGCTTCTGCGCGGTCGGCGTCGCATTGTGATTGTTCAGGGCAAGCGTCAACGGACCTAGCACGCGTGCGCATACGGGATACTTCACTGGGAACTCTCCTACGGGCGAATTTCCCCCCGACCGACGTGAGATTCTCGATTCCCACCGCACTGTAGGCTGCGTCCACAGTAGCGAGAAATCCGTCTCGGCACCATGAATCCTGAGTAATATCGGAGTTAATTCCGTGCGCAGGCTCCGCGAATTCTCCTCGGCTGCAAGGAGATTGGCCCGTTATTTGCTCTCGCCGTCAGTTGCGGCGAATTCGTAGGATGTTGTCTTTTCGCGTGCCCGGCCTGCCCTCGGGGCTCGCGTGTTCGCGCTCGACCTCCTCGTCCACTTCCACGTGCCATTCGGCCGGATCCAGCGCGAGACCGGCCCGTACTTCGGCAGTGGTCGGGAAATGCACGTCGGCGGGTGGTTCCAGTACCCAGGAGGGCCATTGCGCGTGACCGACGATCAGCAACAGCCCGCCGGGAGCCACCGCATCGGCCGCCCGGCTCAGGATGCGCGTCCGTTCGCCGTCCTTCGCCGCCGGTGAGTGCAGATACTGCGCCGTGACGAGGTCGAAACTTCCCGCGGGGAAGGTGTGGTCCAGATCGTGCCGCTGCCAATCTATTTCGCCGTCGATTCCCTGGCGGGCCGCGTTCGTCCTGGCGCGGGCCAGCGCGGTCTCCGACACGTCGACCGCCGTGACCCGCCAGCCGCGCTCGGCCAGCCAGATCGCGTCGGCGCCCTCGGCGCAACCCAGGTCCAGTGCGGTGCCAGGGGGGACGGCTTCGAGCTCACGCACCAGCAAGAAGTTCGGCCGTCCGGACCAGATCTGGTCGCGCTCCTGGTAGAAGGCCTCCCAGTACTCGACAGTGGTCGGCGTCGTCCGGTCGGCGTGGTGATGGGGTGTCGCACTCATGCGTCCCACCATCCATCGGGCCGACCGAAACGGCAAATATCGTTGCCGGTTCGGCAACCCGCCCCGCCGGCTGTCCGCCCGGAGTCCCCGGCCGCCCGTGGGTCAGTAGTCCTCGAGCGGGTCGCGCAGGATCATGCCCTCGGCCGCGCGCAGGCGCGTGGTCATGGTCGTCAGCAGGTCGACGGAGTCCTCGGACAGGCCGATGGCCGTGTGCAGCAGCCTGCGCAGCCGCGGGCTGGCGAGCCGGTCGGCGAGGGTGTTGTCGTGCTCGGTCGGTTCGGCGTCGAGCTGTCGGTCGAGATTCACGGGAAGGTACTCACAATCGGTCATCGGGCCCCCAGGAAACCATGTCAATGCGACGCTCGTGCCTGGAACGACGCGTGGGCACGGGCGAGATCGTTCCGGGGCGCAGCGTACATCGCGGACGGTCGGTCGCTGGACCGGGTCGAAATGGGTGCATGTGGTCTCCGTGCCGCAGTCGGGTCGGCGCGTCCGTGCCATGGCCGTGCCCGCTCCGGCGCCGAGATCGTGCCCATTGTTCCACTCTCCCTGGACAATTCGGCGCAGCGACCCCGTCTACGCAGGTTGCGGACGTGCTGCGGCACGCAGAAGCGCACGTCGTGCCAGGCAGCGGGTGCGGCCCGTTCCCAACTCTGGGAAATATCGCCTCGGCGACGCGGCCCCCGGAAAACCGGGAGATCAGCTCGTTCGCCCATGACACGATGGGGGCGGCCGAAGCAGGTACCGACCGACGAAGGGCCAGTCATGGGCAACCTCGACGACCGGGTGGCGGTGATCACCGGCGGCGCCCGCGGACAGGGGCGCGCGCACGCCTTGGCGCTGGCGAACGCGGGCGCGGACATCGTGGTGTGCGATATCGCCGCACCGGTGCCCGGCCTGCCCTACGAGCTGAGCACCCCCGGCGACCTGGCCGAGACCGCCGCGCTGGTCGAGCGGACCGGCCGCCGCTGTGTCGCCGTCCGAGCCGACGTGCGCAGCCTGGAACAGATGCGGACGGTCGCCGAGCGCGCGCTCGAGGAGTTCGATCGCATCGACATCCTCGTCGCCAATGCGGGCATCGCGTCCAACTCGCCCGTCGCCGAGATGGACGAGCGGTTGTGGCGGGACATGATCGACACCAACCTGACGGGCGTGTTCCACAGCTTCCGCGCGGTCGTCCCGCACATGATCGAGCGCCGCTGGGGTCGCGTGGTGGCCACCTCCTCCATCGTGGCGAAGATGGGCGTGCGCAACGCGGCGCACTACGCCGCGAGCAAATGGGGCGTGCTCGGCTTGGTGAAGTCACTGTCGTTGGAAGTGGCGGAGTACGGCATCACGGTGAACGCGCTGCTGCCCTCCGGCGTGGACACCGACATGATCCAGAATCCGGCGACCTGGCGGCTCATGATGCCGGACAAGGAGAATCCCACCAGGGAGGACTGGATGGCGATCATCGAATCCGGGCCGCCCAACGGTGATCTGATCCAGCCCGCCGAGGTGGCCGAGGCGATGCTGCTGCTGGTCTCCGAGCACGGCCGCCACTTCAACGGCGAAGCCGTCACCATCTCCTGCGGCGGGAGCGCGAGCACCTCATAGCGCATGTCCCGTCACAACAGGCGCGAAACGGCGAGTCGCTCGAAGGCGTGCGCGGCGAAACGGATGCCCACCCGCGAAAGTAGCGGGTGTCGCGCGACACCCGCTACCGAACGCTCATGAGACCGAGCAGGGCCCAGCCGACCAGCTTGTGCGCGACGTGTCCGTGCCGGCATGACCGGCGGCCATGGACTCGGGCGCCGCACCTCGTGCAGCTCGCCGGACACGTCTTTCCTTTCCGGGCCGAGAGCCCGTGGCGACGCGTCAGTGGCGACGTGACTCGATCGCGTCGCGGGCCGCGTGCGCGGTCTGGGCTCCACGCTCGCGCGCCAGGTGTGCCGCGTGCACACCGCGTTCCTTGGCGGCGTCGGCGAGCTCAGGCCCGCGCTCTTTCGCGATCTCCGCCCATTCGGCGCCGCGCTGTTTCGCCAGATCCGCGAGGTGAACGCTCTGCTCCTTGGCGACCTCCGCCCATTCGGCGCCGCGCTCCTTGGCGATCTCGGCCCATTCCGCGCCGCGCTCTTTCGCGATTTCCGCCCAGTCCGCGCCGCGTTCTTTGGCGATCTCCGCCCAGTCGGCACCGTGTTCTTTGGCGATCTCGGCCCACTCCTGCCCGTGCGTCTTGGCGGTCTCGGCCCAGTCGCTGCTGTGCTCTTTGGCCGACTCCGCCCACCCGGGCCGGTGCCGCTGGGCCGATTCGGCGAGTTCCGCCCCCTTGCTCGCGGCCACCGCGCCCACTGCCCGCGCCTTGTCCGCGGCCTCGTGCGCGTGCTTGCGCAGTGCCGCGCCGGTGGCGGTGTCCGAGGCCGCGCCGAACGGCAACGCCGCGGTCACCGCGGCGGCGGCATCGCGCGCGGCCCTGCGTCCGCGCCAGCCCAGCGAAGGCTTGCCCTCGGTGTCGGCGGCGGTGATCATCAGTCCGCCGAGCAGCCCGAGATCCTTCAGGAACGCGGTGCGCTTCGCCGACTTGCGGGCGGGATCCTGTTCGTTCCAGAAGTCCTGCTCGGTGACGGCCGCGGGCACGACGGTCGCGGCGAGCACCAAAGCGGCCAGTCGCGGCGCCTTGCCGAGGGCCAGCAGGACGCCGCCGCCCACCTGGGCGAAGGCGTTGACCTGCACGACGGTCGACGGATTCGATGGCAATTTCGCGGCGACCTCTGCGGGCAGCTGCCGTTGCCCCCGTTCCAGCAGTGCGTTCGCGGACTTCACCCGCTCGTCCGGGTGCCGCAGCGTATCGACCCCGTCGACCACGAACACGGTGGCCAGTAGCGGCCGGGCGAGTCGGCGCAACAACATGACAGAACCCCTTCCCTTAGATGGCGTCACAATTCGGATTCCCGCGCGATTCGTGACCAAACAAGCGGGTCCGCCGCCGTGTGAAAGCGGACTCATCCGGGTAACAGCTAATCGAGAGAGATCGATCCAGGGGGTAGAAGGCGCCGCCGCACCGCTCGTTCTCCCGCCCCTGCTCCGCCGGAAGGTATCCGCTGTGAACACCCGTACGGCCACAACGGCTTTCGATGCCGTCGTCGCCGAGTTGCCCGCCGCGCCGAAGTGCACGTTCCGCTTCGATTCCGTGCCCTGCCGTCATCGCGCGGAATGGTTCATCCGTAAACGGTCCTGCTGCCATCCGGCGGGTGTGGATTTCCTCTGCGAGACCTGCCATACCCGCATCCACTGGATGCTGGACATGGGCATGGTGTTCGAATGCGCCGGATGCGGAGTGCACTCGGCCAGTTTCGCCGAACTGTGCCCGACTATGGCTCCGCTCTGAGTGTGGCTCAGCGGCCGCCGGACTGCTCGCGCGCGGGGACGTCGGTCGCGGCCAGGAAGCCGGTGATGATCGAAGCGACCCGCTGCGGAGCCTCCACCATCGGAAGATGACCGCAGTCCGGTAGTTCCACCGCCGTGTGCGGGCGCAGCTTGCGGTTCAGCCGTCCGCCCGCCTTCGCCGACAGGATGCGGTTGCGCCGCCCCCAGATCGTGCAGATCGGCGGGAAACCGGCGGGCGGCTCGAAGGTGTCCAACGCGCGGTAGGACGGGAAATCCTGCACCAAGCCGTGCAGAGCTCGCAGCCTGCCCCGATCGGTCCAGTACGCCCGCACGCGCGGCTCGTGCTGAGTGCGCAAGCGCCGGCCGCGGGGGCCGAGCTGATTGCCGACGATCAGCGAGACCACCGGGTTCGGCAGGCTGATCCGGCGGGCCAGCGGCGCCAGCGGCAGCCGCGCGCCCAGCCAGGCCAGGCCCGCCGACTGTCCCGAACTCACGGTGTCCAAGGTGAGCGGATTGATCAGGACGAGCGCGCGCACCCGGTCGGGATGCCCCATGGCGTAGCGCAGCGAGGTGGCGCTGCCGAGACAGTTGCCGATCAGCACCACGTCGGTGACGCGTTGGGCGTCGAGGAACGCCGTGAGCATGTCGACGTAATCGGTGAGGCGGTAGCCGGTCGCGGGCTGGTCGGACTGCCCGTAGCCGGGCAGGTCGAGCGCGAAGACCTCATGCGAGTCCCGCAGTGCCGCGACTTGGTCGTCCCAGATGCGGCGTTGCGTGCCCGCGTTGTGCAGGAACACGACCGGAGACCCGCTGCCCGTGCGGTCGAAGACCACGGACCTGCCCCGATGTTCGAATACGTCCACGCTGACTCCCTACGAACCACCGGCGAGCGAACCGCCGGGTAGCAGCGATTTTACGTGGACGAACCGGACCGAGCGGGCGGTTGGACTATCCGGTGGCGGTCGCCGCGCGCAGGAAACGGCCGGTCCGCCGGGCGCCGAGCTCCGCGGCGGGCGCGCCGCCGCCGAACACCGGCACGCCGCCGACCAAGACCGCGGTGACCGCCTCGTCGTTGCGGTTCACCATGCGCGACAGGTTGTCGAAGGGGGCGATGGGGGATTCGTGGTAGGCGTCCAGCGAATCGTCCAGGCGAGCCGGATCGAGCACGACGACGTCCGCTCGGTCGCCCACCCGCAGATGTCCGGCGTCCAGGCCGTACCAGTCCGCGAGTTCGCCGGTGAGCCGGTGCACCGCCTGTTCCATCGACAGGAACGGACGGCCCGCGTTCGCGGCGTCGCGCACCCGGCGCAGGAAGCGGAGCCCGAAGTTGTAGAACGCCATGTTGCGCAGATGCGCTCCCGCGTCGGAGAAGCCCAATTGCACGCCGGGGTCGGCGGCGAGCCGATCGAGCACTTCCGGTCGGTGGTTGGAGATCGTCGTACGCCAGCGGACCTTCCCGCCGTGTTCCACCACGAGGTCGAGGAACGCGTCCACCGGGTGCGTGCCGCCGCGCTCCGCGCCCACCTCGCCGAAGGTCTTGCCGATCACGCTCGCGTCCGGGCATTCCACGATCCGCGCATCGAAGAAATCACGGTGCCACACCCGTGGGCCGAATTTCTTGTCGTAGTCCTTGCGGAAGCGGCGCCGGTACTGCTGGTCGCGCAACAGTTCCCGGCGCTTGTCCACTTGGTCGGCGAGGTGCAGCGCTTCGGCGCCGGAACCGAACTCCTCGAACACCACCAGGTCGATGCCGTCGGCGTAGACCTCGAACGGCACCGGAAGGTGTTGCCAGCGGAAATCGCCGCCCAGCGCGTTGAGCACTCGCGCGATCAGCGGGAAAAGGTACGCGATGCCGGGAATGGCCTTGAGGTCGGCGGCAGAGAGCAGGCTGACCTTCAGCGGCTTGCGGAACAGGCCGAGGCTACCGGCCGCCATCGTCACCAGGCTCTGCGGGCGGGACACGTCGGGTCCGCCCTGTAGTGCCCGCCCGCGCCGGCGCAAGATGGCGTTGAGCCTGCGCCGTTCCCGGGTGGTCGCGTAGGTGGACGGCAGGGTGCGCGATCGGCACACCGCACCGTCGAGTTTGTCGAACAGCAGCTGCTGGGAGGACATGCCGACGAACCCGGCGTCCAGCGCCTCGGTCAGCTTCGCCGCCATCCCCGCCAGTTCGGCGGCATCGGGCCGGACGTCCTTGCGGGTCGCGCGCTCCAGACCCATTTCCGCGGCGCGGATGTCCGAATGCCCGATGAACGCGGCGACATTCGGGCCCAGCGGCAGTTGTTCCAGGGCGGCCGCGTATTCGTGCGCCGAGCGCCAGGTCTTGTGCTCGCCGACCGCGGCGAGGACGTGCTTGCGCGGAATCGCCTCGACCCGTGCGAACAGGTCGCCCGCGTCGGAGGCGTCGACGTGGACGGTCGACAGCGAGCACGAGCCCAGCAGGACCGTGGTGATGCCGTGGCGCAGCGATTCGGTCAGCGCGGGATGCTGGAGCACCTCCACGTCGTAGTGGGTGTGGATGTCGAGCATGCCCGGGATCACCCATTTCCCGGTGGCGTCCACGATGTTCGGACAGTCGGGGTCATCGATCGAGTCGGCCGAGACGGTCGCGACGCGACCGTCTCGGATGCCGAGGTGCCGGATCGCCGAGGGCGCGCCGGTGCCGTCGAACCACTGGCCGTTCGCGATGATGGTGTCGTACATGGCTTTACACCTCGAGATCGGCGCGTATGACCTTGCCGGTCGCGT
Source organism: Nocardia sp. NPDC051929 (assembly GCF_044548645.1). Classification (NCBI taxonomy): domain Bacteria; kingdom Bacillati; phylum Actinomycetota; class Actinomycetes; order Mycobacteriales; family Nocardiaceae; genus Nocardia; species Nocardia sp. NPDC051929. The sequence continues at coordinate 137,523 of NZ_JBIUCG010000006.1, forward strand.
TGCGCGGTAGTGCGGTGGTGGTGAGCCGCCAGCGGGCGGGCACCTTGTAGTAGGCGAGCCGCTCGGCGGCGAACGCGCGCAGCTCCTCTTCGCTGGTCGCCGTGACGCTTTCGACCACGACCACGGCGGCGACCTGCTGTCCGAGGTCGGCGTCGGGTACCCCGAGCACCGCGCACTCGCGCACCGCCGGATGCTCCTCGAGGCACTGCTCGATCTCCGTGGGATAGACGTTCTCCCCGCCGCGCAGGATGAGATCCGAACGACGCCCGGACAAGCGCAGCCTGCCGTCCTCCAGCACCCCGATATCGCCCGTGCGCAACCAGCGGTCGGCGGTGATCGCCGCGGCGGTCGCTGCCTCGTTCTGCCAGTAGCCCAGCATCACGTAAGGGCTGCGCACGCAGATCTCGCCTTCGGTGCCGTCGGGGACCACGTTGCCCGCGCTGTCGCGGATCTCCAGCGCGACCCCGACGACCGGACGACCGACCGTGTCCGGGAACGCCGCCAGTTCGGCCGGGCTCGCCAGCGTCGCGGCGGTGCTGCATTCGGTGAGCCCGTAGCTGGTCACCAGCGCGTTGCGGGCGACGGGCAGCTGATCGCGCAGCTTCTCCTGCAACGCGGCCGAGGACGGCGCGGAGTTCAGCGAGAAGGAAGCGAGCGAGGACAGGTCGTAGTCGGACAGGTCGAGTTCGAGCATCCTGGTCGCCATGGTCGGCATGGCGCCCCAGTTGGTGACCCGCTGCGCCTCGATCAGCCGCAGCACCCGGTCGGCGTCGAACGAGCCCTGGTGGATCACCGCCGCGTCACCGGTGACCAGCCGGGGAACCACCAGGTTGTGCAGGCTGGCGATGTGGAACAGCGGCGAGGTGAGCAGGAAGCGCCGCCCGCTCGGCAGTTCGTCCGCCCCGGTGAGCGCGGCGGCCAGCGCGTCGTTGAAGAGGTGGTAGTCGGTGACCGCCACCAGGTTTCGGTGCGAGTGCACCGCCCCTTTGGGTCGGCCGCTGGTGCCGCTGGTGTACAGGATCACCGCGGGATCGTCTTCGTCGATCTCGGTGTCGGGCAGGTCGTCGGTGCGGTATTCGGCCAGCAGCGAGGGTATGTCGTGTTCCATGGTGAGCACCGGGACCGGGATATCCAGTTCCGCCACCAGCGCCGCGCGCTTCGCGTCGACCACGAGCACGGAGGGGCTGGTGTGCTCGACGCCGTAGGCGATCTCGCGCGGCGCCCACCACGCGTTGTAACCCACCGCGATCGCGCCGAGCGCTTGGGCCGCCCAGAAGGTGAGCACCCACTCGGGCGTGTTCGCGGCGAGAATGCCCACGCGGTCGCCCTTGCCGACGCCGAAGCGGTCGCGCAGGGCCGTGGCCAGTGCCGCGACCGCGGCGGCGTGCTCGGTGAACGACATCCTGCGGTCCGCGGTGACCAGATAGTCCCGGTCGCCGTGCGCGGCCCCGGCGACGAGCACTTCCCGCAGCGAGGACTTGCGATGGCGCACCACCGGCAGCGGCGCGCCGAGCACGTCCTCGACCACCATCTCGAATCGACCGCCGGGTCCGGTGAGCCTGCTCGCGGCCTGTGCCACGAACGTCTGCGGGTCGATGGCTTTTGTCATATCGGATACTTCCTCGTCACTGCGCAAGGGTTGATTCGTCACGGCTCTGGGATCAGCACGGCGCGGCCGGTGATCAGCCCGCGCTCCAGCCGGTCGAGGGCGGCGCGGCCGTCGGCCAGCGGATAGCGCTCCACTTCGGCGCGCAGCTTGCCCGCCGCGGCCAACGCCACGGAGTCGATCAAGTCGGATCTGGTGCCGCCGTAGGATTTCCGGACCGTGGCGCCCCATGGCCAGCCTGTGCCGGTGGCGGGCGCCGCCGTGATCTCCGGCGCGCCACCGCCGAGGCCGACCATGCGGTAGGCCCCGTTGGGCGCCACCGATTCCACCGCGAGCCGTGCGGTGGCGTCGACGCCGACGAAGTCGAACACCGCGTCCGCGCCGCGACCTGCGGTCCGGTCGAGGATCTCCTTCGCCGTGTCGTCGCCCGCGAGAAGTCCTTCGGCCGCACCGCACCGCGCGGCGAGTTCGAGCTTGTCGGCGCTCACGTCCACGGCCAGCACCTTGGCCGCCGTGGTCGCGGCGAGGATCTGCACCGCGAGGTGGCCGAGCCCGCCGATCCCGACAACCACCGCCACCGACCCCGGCCCCAGCCGATCACGAGCGCCGCGGATGGCGTGGTAGCTCGACAGCGCGGCGTCGGCCAGCGGCGCGGCCTCGGCGAAGTCGAGGTCGCCGATCGGCACGAACGAACTCGCGGGCACCCGGATGTAGTCGGCCATCCCGCCGTCCGGCCCGAGTCCGGGGCACGGCGGCATGGCGGTGCGACCCGCGGCGAGGCAGACGTTCTCGTTGCCGCCGACGCACTCCCGGCAGACCCCGCACGACCAGCACAGATACACGATGCCGCGCTCGCCCGCCCGGCGGCCGCCGACCCCGGCGCCGACGGCTTCGATGGTGCCCGCGATCTCGTGGCCGAGGGTCAACGGTTCCTCGCGCATCCGGAAGGGGATGTGCAGCACGTGCAGATCCGAATGGCAGATGCCCGCCGCGCCCACCCGCAGCAGCAGATCGGTGGGACCGATCTCCGGAATCGATACCTCGCGCAGTTCCAGCACACCGGGCTCGGTGAGCTGCAGTGCCCGCATCATCCGCGCACCGCCGCGAATGTCGCGCGCAGATAGGCATCGCCGCGGTCGGAGCCGATCAGCCCCGGCGCCATCCGGTTCATGGCGTAGGCGAAGGTGGTGCGGTGCTCGAGGTCGTTGACCACCATCGCGCCTCCGTACCCGGCCCACCAGCACACCCGGCCGTCGGGAACCTCCGGGGCGGTCTGCCGCTGCGGCAGACCGTAGCCGATGCCGAATCGCAGCGGCACCGCAAGCGCGAGATCCACGCCGTCGGACTGCTGCTGGAAGATCAGCTCGATCGTCCGCTCCGACAGCAGCCGCCGTCCGGCCAGTTCGCCGCCGCAGGACACCAGCGATTGCACCCGCGCCACCGAACGGGCGTTGCCGTGGCCGTTCACCGCGCCGATCTCGGCCTGCCGCCACCCGGCGCTCGCGGTCTCGGCGATGTCGAGCAGCGGGCTGGTGAGCGTCTTGACCAGCACGCTTTCCTGGTCGAGCGCGGCCATGTCGAATTCCGGCATGGCGGGCGGGATCAAGGTCGCGATCCGCCCGTGGTGCTCGGGCGCGGTGCCGATGTGGAAGTCCGCGCCCAGCGGCCCGGCGAGCTCATCGGCGAAGAACTCGCCCAGCGAGCGACCGGTGACGCGGCGGATCACCGCGCCGATCAGGTGGCCGTAGGCCAGCGCGTGGTAGCCGGAGGCGGTGCCGGGCTCCCACCACGGCGGCTGGCTCGCGAGACGGGCGGCGGAGGCTTCCGCGTCGTAGATATCGGCGAGCTCGATCGGCGGCTGCCACCCGGAGACGCCGGAGGTGTGCGCGAGCAGATGACGAATCTCGATGTCGCCCTTGCCGTTCGCCGCGAATTCCGGCCAGTACCTGGCCACCTTCGCGTGCACGTCCAGTTCGCCGCGCTCGACCAGCAGCAGGGCGCACAGCGCGGTCATGGTCTTGGTGATGGAGAAGACGTTGACCAAGGTGTCCTCGGTCCACGGCCGCGTGCGTTCCCGGTCGCGGTAGCCGCCCCAGAGGTCGACGACCGTTTCGCCGTCGACGGTGACGCAGATCGATGCGCCCAGCTCGTCGCCGGAGGCGAGCCGGGTCTCCAGTTCCGTGCGGACCCGTGCGAATCGTTCGGCGCAGAATCCCGAGGTGGCGGTGCCCGTGGTAGTGGTCATCGCCGCCTCACACGTGTTCGGGCGTGCGGCCGGGAACCGGCAGCGCGTTACCCGCGGCGGTGGCGCGTTTCGCGCCGCGCGCCAGCTCCCGCCGCATGTCCCGTACGTACGGTTCGAATTCGATCTGGATGGTGTGCCGGGGCGAGTCGTAGTAGCGCCCCGACCTGGCCGACTCCGCGGACCGCATGGCCGCCCGCATCTCCTCCGCGGGCGGCAGGTGGTAGCGGCCGGTCAGATAGGCGGCGACCAGCTTGCTCTGCTGCTCGGCGAAGTTCACCAGCGTGGGCAGCGGCTGGGCCAGCCCGAGGAAGAACAGGTTGTCGATGCCGGGCTTCACCATCTGCTTGAACAGCGGGAAGCGATTGTCGCTGTCGGGCAGCAGTTCCGGATCGGAGAAGAACGGGAAGGAGATGCGGTAACCGGTGGCGCAGACGATCACGTCCACCTCCTCGGCGCTGCCGTCGGCGAAGCGCACCCGCGAACCTTCCAGCGCGGTGATCGCGGGCTTGAACGTGACGTCGCCGCAGCCCGCGCGGTGCAGGAACTCCTCGCTCGCCGATGGATGCGCCTCGAAGGGCAGGTGGTCGGGCTTGGGCAGGCCGTAGTCCTCCATGTTGCCGCGGAATTTGCGGACGAAACGCTGCTTGAGTTTCAGGCCCAGCTTCGGCGGCATCCACCGTGGCATCGAGCGCTTGTCGCCGACCTTGCCGTTGACGTACTTCGGCAGTACCCAGACTCCGCGCCGGGCGGAGACGTAGAGCTTCGTCGCGATGAACCGCTGCGACAGCTCGGAGGCGATGTCCAGGCCCGAGTTGCCCATGCCGACCACCACGACGCGCTTGCCGCGCATGTCGACCGGGTCGAACGGGTCGTTGTAGGCGTGGCTGTGCAGCAGCGTGCCGTCGAATTCGCCCGGGTAGTCCGGAAGGCGGGGATCCCAGTGGTGCCCGTTGCAGACGATGAGCGCGTCGTAGTCCTTGGTGCTCCCGTCGCTCGTGCTGATCAGCCAGCGGCCGTCCGTCCCGCGCTCGGCCGCGGTCACCCTGGTGTCGAACACGATCCGGTCGCGGATGCCGAAATGGTCGACGTAGTCGCGGAAGTACTGGAACAGCTGCGAATGGTGGGGAAAGTCCGGCCACTCGTCGGGCGCCGGATAGTCCTCGAAGGCCAGGCGGAACTTGGACGTGTCGATGTGCAGGCTCTGGTAGCACGCCGACATGCCGTTGGGGTTCTTGAAGTACCAGTTGCCCCCGACTTCGTCGGACGCTTCGTAGCAGTCGAACGGTATGCCGTAATCGTTCAGGCGTTTGGCGGCGGTGATCCCGGAGGGACCCGCCCCGATCACGCAGACGCGGGGGAGTGCGGTTGACGTCATTCACTGTCCTCGTGCTGGAGGCCGTCGTCGGTGACGGCCGAACCGTCCGGTGCGGCTCACGCGCCGGAGTGACGTAGGCAACAAATTAGCACTCGGTAGACATGGTGTCTAGTGAGTGACGCGCTGTCCATCACTCCCTTTGCCGCGTAGACTCGGGCGGCGTCAACCGCACGTCAGTCCCTCTTTTCACGGATACGAGGTACCTGTTCACCATGCGTACGAACGCGAGCGCGAACCTGCGGGACGAGCAGAAGCAGCAGACCAGGGTCCGGCTGATGGAGGGCGCCAAGGAGCTGTTCGCCACCCGCGGCTACGCGGCGGTGCGGGTGGACGACATCGTCGCCGCCGTCGGTTGCAGCCGCGCCACGTTCTACCTGCACTTCGCGGGGAAACAAGAGATCCTGCGCGCGATCGCCCAGCAGGGCACCCTGTCTACCGTGCTGCACTCCTATCAGGACCTCGACCGGGTGCTGGAGACCGGTTCGCGCGCCGAGTTCGCCCGTTGGATGACCCGCGCCATCGAGTGGTTCCACCAATACAAAGACCTGCTGCCCGCCTGGGACGAGGCGACCGCGCTGGAACCGGAGTTTCGCGAGATCGCCCGCGACGGCATCCTCGCATTGCCCAACGCGATGACCGCCTACCTGGCGGCGTGGCCCGCCGACCGGCGCGACGAGGCGCGGTTGCGCGTGGAATTGCTCGTCGCGCAACTGGAGCGGTTCTTCACCCGATGGGCGATGCAGGGCACCATCGACGTCTCGGTGGAGCAAGCCGTCGAAGTGCTCACCGACATCTGGTTTCCGGCGCTGCGCGCGCCGACGGACGCGAGTTGAGCGGGCTTGTTCGGCACAGTCGACCTTCCTGGGCGGGCCAGTCGGTGACGTCGGGTCGGCTGAGGTGCGAGAAGGCCTCCAGCACTGGTTTTCTCGCATAGGACGCCGAAGCGTTGTGGTCTGTGGGGGCTGTCCGCAGGGTGACGGCATGTGTTGCCCACTGTTCGCTGGATGCGTGAACGGTGTCGTCCGCCGCCCCTATTCGACGGTGGCCCGCGAATCTGTCGGCGTCGTGCGGCATCATCTGTGCACGCAGCCAACCACGAAATCGCTCGGAGTTACCCATGTCGTCCCCACGAACCAAGCCGCAGCCCTTGTCGGACAGCGAGATTCAACAGATCGCCGCGGACATAGCCGGTGGCAGCCCGCCCATGGTGTGGTTCACCTCCGCCGCGGTCGGCGTGCCGGAGGGGCGCTCGGGCAAGGTGATCGCGCTCGGCGACCCTGCCGACGGTGACTTCCTCCAGGTCCGGCCGACCGGATCGAAGGATGTACTGTCCTTCTCTCCCACCGAGGTGACCTTGACCAAGCCGCCGCGAGGGGCGGCGGGCGCCACCGCCCAGCAGAAGTCGACAACACGGAAGGAATCCCCTGTGACGCAGTCGTCGACCACGACGAGCACCACGACCGAGCCCGCGCGGCCGAGCGCACCCGCGCCCGCGGCCACCCCGAAGCCCGCGGCGGCCGCGGAAGCGAGTCGAGCCGACAGCGCGGCCAAGCAGGCCGCGGCGCCCAAACCGGCCAAAGCGGCCGCCGCCCGCAAGGCCAAGGCGCCCGAGGTCACCGTGACGCTCACCGGCACCGCCGACGGCGAGTGGTCCATCGACGTGGTCAGCGGGAAGAAGCGCACCCTGCGCGGTCTTCCGGTGGCCGGTTCCACGGTGGCGCAGGCGGCGAAGATCCTGCATCCGGAGGTCGCCGAGGTGGTCGCGGGCGTCCTGGACGCGTTGCGCGGGGTGCAGGAGGCCAAGGTGCAGCAGTTACAGGCCGAGCTCGAGGAGGCCAAGCGCCTGCTGAACGAGCTGAGCGACTGAGTCAGACCGCGGGGCTGGCGGATCGGGCAGCCGTGCGCCAGATCCGTCGCTCAGTGCTGGGAGGCGTGTGCCGCACGTCGTCGTGGAACGCGTAACCGAGCGAGTACTGCTTCGCGTGGTACATGGCCGCGTCCGCGTCCCGGAGCAGGCCGTGCACGTCGGTGTCCGAGCTGCGTGGACCGACGCACGCCACGCCGACGCTCGCGGTGATCGGTATCTCCCCGGCGCTCAGCCCGAACGGCCGGACGAACGCGCCGAGCAGCCGTTCGGCCAGCACGGCGGCCTCCGGCCGGGCGAGCCGGGCGAGCACGACGAATTCGTCGCCGCCGTAGCGGGTCACCACGTCCTCGTGGCGCGCGACTCGCCGGATCCGGCCGGCCGCCGTCGAGATGAGTTCGTCGCCGACGGCGTGCCCGTAGCTGTCGTTGACCCGCTTGAAGCCGTCGAGGTCGATGAACAGCAGCGAGATCGGTTGCTCGGCCCACTGTTCGCCGCGCTGCCGCAGCGCGCGCAGCAGTGCGGCTCGATTCAGCAATCCGGTGAGTATGTCGTGGTCGGCCTGGTACTGCGCGCGCCGCTCGCTGCGGGCGCTGCGCACGATGGCGCGCTCGCTGCGCACCAGCATGCCGATCAGCAGTAACCCGAACAGCGACGACACCACCACGCGATCGAGCGGGCGCAGGCTCGACCCGACCACCGGCACCAGTGAGGCCACGATCAGCGCGATCGCGATGAGGCTGGCGCGCTGCCTGGAGTGGTGTGGGTGGATGCGCCGTGGCGTGCCGAGCGCGGTCATGGTCGGGTGCAGCGCCGCGGCGCCCACGGTGGCGTAGGCGGCGAGCAGGGGAGCCAGCAGCACTTCGCGCCCGAACACGGTCGCGCCCGCGGTCTCCAGGCTGTAGCCCAAGTCGCCGAGCAGCACCGCGACGAGTCCGGCGTGCAGCAACCACAGCGAGGTCTCCGCGCGCGTTGAGGTCGCCATGGAGTGCGCCACCAAGGTCAGCAGCAGCGCGTCGAGTACCGGGTAGGTCGCCGCCAACAGCGCGTCCAGCCCGGTCGCGGTGGATTGCAGGATCGGGGAGATGAGGAAGGTCCAGGAGGCGAGCAGCGCGCCGAGCCCGATCAGGGCCGAGTCCAGGAGCAGGTCGTAGTCGCCGTGCACTTGGCGCGGCCACAACCAGATCAGCGCCGCGAGCCCGACGCCGAGATAACCCAGCAGAGTGAACGCGTCGTCGAGCGGATGGACCGCGTGGTCGCCGATGTCGCGCAGCGTGGTGCCGGTGGCGAACAGCACCGCCGAGCCGGACAGCAGATACCACGGCAACGGGTGCGCGGGCCGGTGCGTGCGCACGCCGACCGCGATCATGGCGAGGGTCGCGCCGACGATGATCGTCATCGTCACGAACGCCGCCACGTGCGAGTCCACCGCCAGATGGACCGCGATCGCGGCCGCGCTTCCCCCCAGAAGCACCGGGTACCAGCCCGATCCGATGCCGCGCGGACGGCTGGTCTGTGGCTGTTCACTTGGTGTCATCAGCCCCCCTTGGTCGCTCCATCCCCGGTGAACCGGGCCGCGTAATAGATCTGTGAATCCTCCACCGCGACTTCGACGTTCGCCTGTTCGTCGAGCACCGCCCTGATGCTGTCGGCGAACGAGAACCGAGTGTTGTTGTACGAGCAGATGTCCCAACCGACCGCAGCGCGCTCGGCAACCAATATCTGGACAACTGATTTGATCATGGCATGGAACGCCGCCCCTTGGCGGGCACTTGGCGCAACAAGGGTGAAACCCGCGTAGTAGATCGCGTCGCGCGCCGCGTGTTCGGGATAGCGGGCCGCGAAATAGTCCGGGCTGATCCACGGCACGGTCTCCAGATGCCTGGTCAGCGTGGTGACGCCGATCGGCTCGCCGTCGGCGTGCGCCACGTACTTCTGCACGCGGGGATCCACCATCTCCTCCCGGAACTCCTCCGGGTGCAGCACCTGCCGTGCGATGGCCTTCGCGCGCAACGGGCCGAACGCCTCCTCGTACAGGCGATGGAACATCGCGATCCGTTCCTCCGGAATCGCCGCCTCGACGGTGACGGTGATCTCGCTCATCGCGGGCCCCACGGAATGGTGTGATACGCGGCGAGGACCAGCGCGCACGCCGGGTCACCGTCGGAGGTGGCGTCCACGGTGCACAACTGGACGGGGCCGAAGCCGTCGCCGCGGTGGCGGGTCATGTCCGCCAGGCTGGCGCGGATCAGGGCGTCGACTTCGTCGCTGGTGTCGGCCTCGTGCTCGACGAACAATCCCGCGCCGGAGCCGTCGTCGCGCAGCGCCCAGCCGATGCCCGCCGCGGCGGTCGCGCCGCGTTCGCAGGCGTGCCGCACCGCGTAGACGCAGTACAGCCGGTCACCCCACGGTATCGGCTTGCGTACCCGGCCGATCCGTTCGACGGTGGCGCGCGGCGGGATGACCGACGACAACCGGATCAGGTTCGCCTCACCCACGCCGAGATCGCGCAGCGCCGCGTCGAACGCCGACATGGCGGTCGGTCCCGCGCCGGTCGCCGCGCCGATCTCGATCGTCAGCGGCGCCGGGAACGTCCGCTCCAGCGGCGGCCGCAGCCGATCCGGGCGAGGCCGCGCGCGTAGGTCGCCGCGTGAGGCGTCGTGAATCATGGTGCCCTCCCGATCCGCCGCGGCCACCAGATTTCGCAGGCCGGACTTGCGTCGAATTCGACTCTGCGGCACGAACGCCGATCCCGCAGCCGACCGGGCCGAAAACGATGTCCGGGCGGCGTGTCTCGTACCCTGGCACCGACCGGGACAGCGAGGAGCGAGTGTGCGGACATGGGTGGCGCCGGGGCGGGTCAACATCATCGGTGAGCACACCGACTACAACGACGGCTACGTCCTGCCGATCGCGTTGCCGCTGGTGGCGCGGTGTACGGCGGCGCCGCACACGGACGGGCTGGTGGGGGTCGGCTCGCGGCAGCGGCCCGGCGAGCCGGTGCTCGTCGCGGTGTCCGACATCGAAGGCGCGCGGGCGCGGGTGCCTGGTTGGTCGCGTTATCCGCTCGGCGTGGTCGCCGAGTTCACCCGGCGCGGACACCGGATCCCCGGCGTGGATCTCGATCTCGACGGCGCGGTGCCGATCGGCGCGGGCCTGTCGTCCTCGGCGGCGCTGTCCTGCGCGGTGGCCATCGCGCTGCGTGATCTGTTCGCGCCGGGCCTGACCGATCGCACGCTGATCGACATGGCCCGCGCCGCCGAGAACGACTACGTCGGCGCGCCGACCGGCTTGCTCGACCAATCGGCCGCGATGTTGTGCACCGCCGGGCACGCGCTGCTGCTGGACGTGCGGGCATTCGCCGCCGACACCGCCGCGCCGCGCGGCGTCGAGCAGATCCCTTTCGATCTCGGCGCTTTCGGGCTGGAACTCCTTGTCGTCGACACCGGCCAGCCGCACGAACTGGCCGACGGCCGCTACGCCGAGCGCCGCGCGGAATGCGCTGCGGCGGCCGAGGCACTCGGCGTCGAGACCTTGCGCGACGTGGCGTCGGCGACGGACACCACCCGGATCGCCGACGACGTGCTGCGTCGGCGCGCCCGGCATGTGGTGACGGAGAACGCCAGAGTGGTCGCAGTTGCCGAAGAATTGCGGGAAGGGCTCGACCCGCGTGGAATCGGCCCGGTGCTCACCGCCGGACACGTCTCGCTGCGGGACGACTTCGAGGTGTCCACTCCGGCCCTCGACGCGGCGGTCGACGCCGCGCTGGCGGCCGGGTCGCACGGCGCGCGGATGGTCGGCGGCGGATTCGGCGGCAGCGTCATCGCGCTCGTCGACCGGGACCGCACCGCGGCGGTGGCGGATTCGGTGCGGCAGCGTTTCGCCGACGCGGATCTCCCCGATCCGCGCACTTTCGTGGTGGTCCCCGCCCCTGGAGCCCACCGGGTCGACTGAGCGACCGACCGGATTTGTGCGCGAATGTGCCACGCCGTTGGGCATGATCGCGCACAGTGGTGTCTGCCGACACCATTCGGCGGGCGACGAGGAGGTCGCGCGCGCCGGGCAGGACCAGCACGACGCGGCTCTCGCACGACGAACGACCTCGCTCGCCGCCCCGGTTTCACCGCCAGGAGGAACGCTGTGCCGCTCGTCGATTCGTCCGTTCTCGCCGCCGTGCCCGGCCTGCACTCGGCCGCTTCGCCACCGCACCTCGAAGCCGCCGAGACCCTCCGCCTGGACGCGCAGCCCGTCGACTACGCGCTGGTCGCCCTGTATTTCGTGTTCGTGCTCGGCATCGGCCTTCTGGCCAGGCAACGGGTGTCATCCAGCATCGACTTCTTCTTGTCCGGGCGCTCGCTACCGGCTTGGGTGACCGGCCTTGCGTTCATCTCCGCCAACCTCGGCGCGGTGGAGATCATGGGCATGTCCGCCAACGGCGCGGAGTACGGCTTCCCGACCTTCCACTACTTCTGGATCGGGGCGGTGCCCGCCATGCTGTTCCTCGGCGTGGTGATGATGCCGTTCTACTACGGCTCCAAGGTCCGCAGCGTGCCGGAATTCATGCGTCGCCGCTTCGGCACCGGAGCCCATCTGGTGAACGCGCTGAGTTTCGCCGTCGCGCAGATCCTCATCGCCGGGGTCAACCTGTACCTGCTCGGCTCGATCGTGAACGTGCTGCTGGGCTGGCCGCTGTGGGTCTCGGTGATCGTGGCCGCGGTGATCGTGCTGTCCTACATCACCCTCGGCGGTCTGTCCGCGGCGATCTACAACGAAGTGCTCCAGTTCTTCGTCATCGTCGCCGCGTTGCTGCCACTCACCCTGGTCGGGTTGCACCGGGTCGGGGGATGGGACGGGCTGCGCGACAAAGTGACCGCCTCGCCGGGCGGCGCGGCGCAGCTGGAATCGTGGCCCGGTAACGCGCTCAGCGGATTCTCCAACGATTTCCTGTCGATCCTCGGCATCGTGTTCGGCCTCGGATTCGTGCTGTCGTTCGGGTACTGGACCACGAACTTCGTCGAGGTACAGCGCGCGATGGCGACGCACTCCATCTCCGCGGCGCGGCGCACGCCGATCATCGGCGCGTATCCGAAGATGTTCATCCCGCTGATCGTGGTGATCCCCGGCATGATCAGCGCGGTGCTGGTGCCGCAGATGGCGGAGTACAAGGCGGCGGTGACGGCGAATCCGGACTTCGAGAGCGACACCACCTACAACCAGGCGCTGCTTTACCTGATGAAGGACGTGCTGCCCAACGGCCTGCTGGGTGTGGGGCTGGCAGGCCTGCTCGCGGCGTTCATGGCGGGCATGGCGGCCAACGTCTCCGCGTTCAACACGGTGTTCAGCTACGACCTGTGGCAGCAGTACGTGCGGCGCGACCGCGCGGACGGCTACTACCTCGGCGTGGGCAGGCTGGCCACGATCGGCGCGACCGTGGCCGCGATCTTCACCGCGTTCATCGCCTCCGGGTTCAGCAACATGATGGACTACCTGCAGACCTTGTTCAGCTTCTTCAACGCGCCGCTGTTCGCCACGTTCATCCTCGGCATGTTCTGGAAACGGATGACGCCGACCGCGGGCTGGACCGGTCTGGTCTGCGGAACAGCCTCCGCCATAGTCGTTTTCATCCTGCACGAGACGAAGGTCTTCGAGCTGTCCGGCCAAGGGGCGAGTTTCGTCGCCGCCGGTGTCGCGTTCGTGGTCGACATCCTCGTCAGTGTCCTGGTCACCCAGGTGACCCAGCCGAAACCGGCGGCGGAACTGATCGGGCTGGTTTACTCGGAGACGCCGAAGGAAGTGCGCACCGACCCGGAGGCCGACACGCTGCCCTGGTACCAGCGCCCGGTCCTGCTGGCAGGCATCGCGCTCGTGCTCGTGATCGCGCTCAACATCTTCGTCGGATAAGGAATCGCCGCAATGTTTTTCGATATCCGTACCATCGTCGGCGGGTTGCTCGGCTGCTACGCGATCGTTCTCGTGGTCACCGGACTGGTGCACGACACCGCCGCCGAGCAGGCCAAGACCGGCGGGGTGAACGTGAACCTGTGGGCCGGGCTCGGCATGGGCGTGGTGGCGGTGGCCTTCGTGGCCTGGGCGCTGCTGCGCCCGGTCCAGGTGCCACCGGAAGCGCATCCGGCGGACACCGATGAGGAGCGCGACTCCGCCTGACGCGAACGACGCCCCCTGGGAGACCCAGGGGGCGTCGTCATCGCACTGGTCAGACGCCCGGGCTACCGGTTCCGCCGGGCCACGTGCCGGGTGTGCCGGTCCCACCGACACCCGGGCTGCCGGTTCCGCCCGTTCCCGGGGTCCCGGTTCCGCCTGCGCCCGGCATGCCGGTTCCGCCGACGCCGGGCCGGGGAGCCGTGCCGCGTTCGGTCGCGGTGCCGCCGGCGTCCGGACGCGGGATGTCGCCGCGCCACGCACCGGTCTCGCTGCCCTGATGCTCGATGAAGTGCTTGAAGCGCTCCAGGTCACCGTTCACCCGGTGCTTCAGCACACCGAGCTTGTCGGCGACGTTCTCCACGAACCCTTCCGGGTCGACGTCCATCTGCGTGGTCACCCTGGTGTGGGTGTCGTCGAGCCGATGGAACGTGACGACGCCCGCGTGCTTGGGTCCGCTGTCGGACTTCCAGGCGATGCGTTCGTCGGGATGCTGCTCGGTGATGGTCGCGTCGAACTCCCGCGTCGACGGGCCGACATGGACACGCCAGTGCATATGCCGGTCATCGATCTGCTGTACCGCTTCGACACCCTCCATGAACTGCGGAAACGACTCGAACTGCGTCCACTGGTTGTAGGCGGTGCGAACCGGAACCTCGACGTCCACCGTGGCGGCCATTGTGCTCACTTGCTACCCCTTTCCTCGCCCATCCGCGTCTTTCGCGGGTCGGCGTCTCTCGGTTGACAAGCGCTCCCTTGTGGGGCGACTCGGGACATTGGTCGCTTACCCGGGTCGTTGGGGGGCAAACAGAGCGGAATCCCCGTCACACGTGCCGACCAGCGCCGTCGGACCAGGTCCCAGGCCCGATCAGGCCTTGTTTTCTTCCCGAATCAATTCAGACGAGGACGTCGGCGGCCAACGCGCCCAGCGCGCGTACCGCTGTCGGCTCCAACGAGCCTTCCCGGTGGTCGCGTCCAGCACGGCGAACGCGCCTTCGTCCAGCCGCTCGCCGCGCCAGACCGCGACGGCCTTCGAGTGGGGCAAGATGGCCGGTTCCTCGCGTACTTCTATCCGCCAGCCCGGGCACTGCCAGCTTTGTGTCGGAGGTTCCTGGGTTGCTCTGATCCTCGTTACCGCAGGCAGCCAGCACGCACAGGACGACTGTTCCAGCGAGTACGGACTTCGACTTCATCGAGATGCCCCCTGGTTCACGAAGAGCGGTTCGCGGCCAACGTAACATCTGTCCAGAACAGCCGACAATCGTTCTGGCACAACACAATCGAGGGCTTGCGCGATCGTTCCCGCGGTATTGCCGCCTGGCGTCGGGAAGCGTGGCGGTCGCTGCGACCGCGGTCTTCACCTCCGGCATTTGGTCCTCGACCGCCGGCGAGTCGGCATGCTCCGCCGTTCCGCCACCGACTCGGCCCGCCCGCCCCGGGCGTCTCCGGAACCGACGTGCCGCACATCCCGAGCGTGAGAACCACCCGGAATGTGCGAGGACGGCAGGCCCGCGTGTGGTCAGGGTTGAGGACGAACAGATGCCGGACGATCGAGTGAAGGAGGGTTCGAATGAAGAAGGTCGAGATCTTCGACATGCCCACCCGCAGCGAGAGGCGCGATCCCGAGGCACTGAAGAATCGCATTCAGGGCTCCAACGGCGGCCGGGACGATGCCTACGGCGCGTACCAGCTCGCCTGCCTGATGGCTGCCACCGAGGCGGAAGAGGACGGCAGCGACGACGAGGCGTGTCTCAGCCAATTCGAAGACGCGCTCCCCGGCTGGCTGAGCCGCCTCGGCTTGAAACTGGACGTCCATGCGTACGGCGTGTGCCACATGTCGGACAACGCGGGCGTCGATCGTGGCGACGCGTCGTCGATCTATTGGACGTTGTCGGGGTTCCGCGACCGCTCCCGAATCTACGAGGCCATCGCCTTCCCGTCCGGCACACCCGCGCCCTCCGGTTCGCTGATGGAGCAATACGACGACTGGTCGCAGAACGCCGCCGCGGTAGCGGAAGAGGAATCCAGCGACTCCGCGCGCTTCTCCGCCTTCGTCGACTCGATGACGGAATACCTGAATTCCTCCGGCAAGAAGTTCCCCGGAACGTCCTTCGGCTACTTCAACAGCGCGGGCAGCGAAATCTACACCCCCAGCATGGAAGAAACCGGAATGCTCTGGAGCGTGGCCCCGCTCGGCTCCTTCGACGGTCACATGTACGAATGCGTCACCGCGCTTCCCAAGTAAGTTCAAGATCAACGGCGCATGACTGCGGCATTTCGCGAGTAAGCCGCTCCACCATGTGCCGTTGATCTTGTTGTTCAGAACAGGGTCAGCGGCAGCAGTTGGGGTCGAGGACGAAGCACAGTGCCGCTAGGGCGTCCCGGCGGGCGCGGTGGAAGGTGTTCATGCCGCGCCGTTCGGATTCCACCAGCCCGGCTTTACGGAGCTGGCCGAGGTGATGGCTCACCGTCGACTCCGACAATCCGACCGCCGCGGCGAGATCGCCGCCGTTCTCCTCGTCGGAAGTGCTGGTCAACAGCAGTGACAGCAGCTTCACTCGCGCCGGGTCGGCGATCGCTTTCAACCGCAGCGCCACCGCGAGCGCGGCGTCGTCGTCGATCGGCCCGGCCGCGACCGGCGTGCAGCAGACCGGGGCGGACATGTCGATCACGGGCAGCGTCTTGGGCATGCGGTCGACTCTACCCACTTCATTGACATATGTCGAAAAGGTGGCAGACTCGGCACCGAACCGGTTCTTCGATATATGTCACACAAGTGGAGGTAGTCATGTCCCGCATCCAACTCGCCCTCAACGTCGACGACATCGACCGGGCCGTGCGGTTCTACTCGACCCTGTTCGGCACCGAGCCCGCCAAGCGCAAGCCCGGCTACGCCAACTTCGCCGTCACCGAACCACCGCTGAAACTCGTGCTGATCGAGAACCCCGGCCACGGCGGCAGCGTCAACCACCTCGGCGTCGAGGTCGAGACCTCCGACCAGGTGCACGCCGAGATCGCCCGCCTGTCGGAAGCCGGGTTGTTCACCGAAGAGCAGATCTCCACCACCTGTTGCTTCGCCACGCAGGACAAAGTCTGGGTGACAGCGCCGGACGCCGAACGCTGGGAGGTCTACACCGTGCTGGCCGACAGTGAAACCTTCGGTACGGCACCCGAACTCACCGGTGCGGCCACGCCTTCCGACGCCGAGGCGGTTCAGTCCTGCTGTGGCACGGTCGAGGAAGCCGCCGCCGAAGGTGCGTGCTGCGGCTCGGTCGCCAAGAAGGAGGCAATCGACTCGGGTGCCACCTGCTGCCACTGACCCCGGGCGACGTTAACCCGGTGTTCGCTTGCCTGTGGATTCGATGTACATCAATATCGATCCGTGTCGAAACAGGAGTTACCGCTCGTCGGCGTGACCGCACCATCGTGTGAGGTCACGCCGATGATCCGCCAACCGCTGACCGCCGACGCCGCCATCGAGCTGGCCTGCGTCTTCAAAGCGCTGTCGGACCCGGTCCGTTTGCGGCTGCTGTCGGTGGTCGCCGGCCATGCCGGGCGGGAGGCGTGCGTCTGCGACCTGTCGGAAGGCTTCGACGTCAGCCAGCCGACCATTTCCCATCACTTGAAAGTGTTGCGCGAAGCCGGACTGCTCAGCAGCGAGCGGCGCGGGTCGTGGGTGTACTACCGCATCGAACCCGCCGCGCTGCGGCAGTTGCCCCGCCTGCTCGACATCACCGTCTCGGAAGCGGCGCGATGACCGACCTGGCCCGGCGGCTACTGGCCGAATTCCTCGGCACCGCCCTGCTCGTCGCCGTCGTCGTCGGCTCCGGCATCGCTGCCCGGCAACTGTCGCCCGATGACATCGGCGTGCAGCTACTGGAGAACTCCACCGCCACCGTTCTCGGACTCGCGGTGCTGATCCTGGTCTTCGGGCCGGTGTCGGGCGCGCACTTCAATCCCGTTGTCTCCGTGGTGGACTGGCTACTCGGGCGACGCCGAGGCACCGGCCTTCCCGGCCGAGACCTCCCTGGCTACATCGCCGCCCAAACGACCGGAGCCGTCTTCGGAGCGATCCTCGCCAACATCATGTTCGATCGATCCGCGCTGCAGATCTCCACCCACCATCGCGTTACCACCGGCCATGTAATCGCGGAAGTCGTCGCCACGGCCGGACTGATCGCCGTCGTCTTCGGCCTGGCCCGCAGCGGGCGAGCGGCCCTGTCGGCGGCAGCGGTCGGCGCATACATCGGAGCGGCGTACTGGTTCACCAGTTCCACCTCGTTCGCCAACCCCGCCGTCACCATCGGCCGCGTCTTCTCCGACACCTTCGCCGGAATCGCCCCCGCCTCAGTGCCCGGCTACCTCGCCGCCCAACTCCTCGGCGCACTCATCGGCATGGCCCTCGTCGCCATCCTCTACCCGGCCACCGCCGCCGCCGACAAGGCCGTCATCCCCCGCGACACCATCGACACTCACTGAAAGGCCGCGATGCCAGCCATACCGAGCGTGCTGTTCGTCTGCGTCCACAACGCCGGACGCTCCCAAATGGCCGCCGCCCTGCTCGCCCACCTCGCTCAGGGCGAAGTCGAGGTCCGCTCCGCAGGCTCGGCCCCCGCCGACGCTGCCGCAACCGCAGCGATCAGCGACGGACTAGCTGGCCGGGTACCCCGCTCGACCTTCTGCAACAACGATGACGACACACGCGCCCGCCGTGCCAGCGACACTTGAGTGACACCATGCGTCTTACGCACCTCGGCAATCCGGACACCGATGGCTGTTCTCGACTCGCCGGTCATATGCCCAGCGTCCAACGCTGAGAACCCCACGTCAACCAAACTCGGCAGTGTGCCGATTTTGTGCAAGTTCCGGCGAATAATCTCCGCCACCCTCGATTCAGCCCCGACGCCGGGTGCTGCCGGTTCCTCATCCCGGCCCTGCTGGTCGTCCGATGACGGGCGGCCAGCGGTTGGGCCTCGGCGTCGGTGCACACCAGTGCATCGAGCAGGGGAGACGATTGTGGATTCATCCAAACACGTTGGACACACACCATTGTCGTTGTGCCACTTCTACCGGCACGTGTGTGACCTGCCCGCCGAAGTCCACCCACCGCATCTAGGCCGCATCACGCTACGCGCGGGGCGGGTCTGTGGGTTGATGATGCCTGCGTTCATCGGCTCGGAAGTCAAAGCGTGGATGCACCGCACGGGCCACCCGTCCGGACCGATACTGACGCATCCTCGTTCGCAGCGCTGGACGTTCCTCACCGGGCCGGATCTGCCGGAGGACATTCGATTGTTCGCTGAGATGTCGCGGCTGAACGTTTCCATCCTCCGTGCCGGAGAGATCGCATTGCCCGGTCCCGGACAGCGCCCCGGTCTATTCCGGGCGTGGGTGCAGCCTCCCCAGGATTCCTATCGACCGCCAGGTCGGGTTGTGGTCGAGGCGATCCGGGGATGCGCCGCCCAGCACGCCGGGCAGCGCCGGGCGGTGAGGGCGTATGGCTGACGCCATCACGGCGACGGTGCTTTACGCGTGTAGCCCGGCGTGTCGGCCGTGGATCACTGTCGAGCAGTGCGGTGTGTTCACCTTCGACCAGGGAACTGGTGAGGTGCCCTCGGTGAATTGCTTCGGGCGGATGGGGAAAGTCGTCCACGGCCGCATGGCCGACCACCACTCCCCGAGGGACATCGCACTTGGCGGGCAGAAATGCCCGTGGATCGGTATCCGCGTCGTGTTCCACCGCGCCCAGTACCCAGAACACGCCGCCGAGCCCGCCCCGCCGAGAGTTCAACCGCCGCAGGTGGATCGGTGACCGGGGACCAGGACGTGGAGCGATCCGCCGCCGAACTCGATGTCCTCACCGACGTGATCGGAACTCTGGTAGCCACCACCGCAGACGCAGTGCGGGACGGGATGAGCGACACCACCCGCGTGCGTGTGATGGCGATGGTCGTCTATGAACTGATCAGCAGCGCCCGCACCGCCGCCGGACCGCACACCGGCCGCTTGTACGCCGCACCGCTACTCGACCCGATCATCGACAACGTCCCCGCCGCCGACGACATCACCCTTCTGGACCTGTTGATCCCCGCCATCATCGGCCAGCACCTCAACAACACCTAAACCACCTGGGCCGCCCCGCACGGATAGCCGTCCCCTGGTCCCCCTTTGCACCGCAGGGGACGTAGGCACGTGCTGGGACACATGAGGGGGAGGCTGTGCGGACGGGACTCCGCATCGGTGTGCCCAATCGATCCCGCCGCCAGCCTCCCGCTCTCGAAACCTCCTGCAAAAAGTCATATTCACGACCGGTCAAACCGTTCAACGGAGGCCCTCACATGCAACCCGACCCAAAACTGAACTACTGCCCCGCAGAAATCAGCAGCAACCACCAGCATGCGTCGGGTTCACCCCTGCCGGACGAACCCGACGTGCACCTGATCGTGCGGATGCGTGGCTACCACTTGCATTACGCGGCATGCCTGACTGCGGCTCTGGTGTTCGTGCAAGACGAAGGTATCCACCGACGCACCGACGCCGTATCTGTCGCCAGCGGCAGAACCGATCGGCTGCCCCGGCTGCGATGCGAACGCCTGTATGTCGAGCGCTGATGCGACTCCCGCCTCTCAGCCTGTCGCTTGCCTCAGGCACGCGCAGACGCGAGACTGACCTGTTCGGACCGTGCCAACAAAGAGGTAGCCGTGGAGGATGACGAGCAGATGGCCATGGATCTCGGCGTAGAGATCCATGTAGACGCAAAGCTGGTGCGGCGGCGGCAGGAATGGGCCGCGTGGATAGCACCGGAACGCATGGAATCGCAAATCCGGAAATTCCTCACAGAGACGCTTCCAGATGTGCACCCGGAACAATCACCGTGCCTCTGGTGGGAGCGTCCGTTTCTGTCCCGCATCGAGGAAGCAGCCGACACCGTTTTCCTCGACAAGCGCACCATCCTCTCACCCCAGAATTTCGACACCGTCGACCAGTATGCCCGATTCCTCGGTGAATATTTCGTGCGCCAAGCCGGGGCGCAATGGTTCGACGCGCCTGCTTCCAGTGCCCCGATATACGAAACCATCGGTCCGAGTCTGCGTTTCGACTACACCGATGACGTTTTCAGCGCGCTCTATCTCGTGCAGTGGGCGATCGAGGAAGGCTGCTCGGACGTGACGATGGAAGCTCACAGCATGGGCCTGGACTGGGACGACTGGAAGACCCATTCCCGCCCCTAATGGCTTGTAGCCCAAAATTTTTTTACCTGACTTCTGCTGTACGGGGGGTGGCTGACCGATGTCCGACGATGATGCCAGACGCCGGGAGGAAGACCGCGAGAAATTCCGCCGACAGGAGGCGCAGAGCAAACAGCGCGGCCGGGACAACCCACAGAAAGGGGAGCGGTTTCACCGGGGTATGGCGCAGATGCGCGGTGAGACACGCGAAAACGGGTGGGTTCGCGAGCACAGAGAGTGCACGGCCGAAGGAAACCGCCGTATCGACCAGGCTCGGGTGTACACCGAGCGTGGAGAACGGGCATTTACTGAATACAAGTCCGGCCGCGTCGATGATACGAAAGAGGTACGCAAGCAGCTCGCCATCGACCGGCATCTACTCAAGACGGACAGATATCGCATCGGGGCATGGGTAACGGTCCAGGGTAAGCATATCCCGCAGGAAATCCGAGCTTTGCTCCGGCAGATGGAGCAGGACTTCAAGGACCGATTCCAGCATATAGAGGTATCGCAAGAAATGGCTGTGCAGGCCATAGACTTGGGTAAAAGTCTCGAGATGGTTCAACAGCTAGAATTGCCTGGCGTCGGCGACCAAGCGCGGCAGCAGAAGGCGCAGCAGCTCGAGCAGCGGGTGAAAGCCGCGGAGCTGGTGCAGAGGGCACGCGATCGGGCCGAGAAGTTTCGGAAGATGCAGCGGTTCCGCGAAGCCGCCGCACGTGGCCGCGCGGATGCTCCACAGAGAGTCGAACGCGACCGGCAGGCCCGAGAAGAAGCCGAGCGGACCAGGCAAGCACGCCAAACGCCGGAAACCGGGCGGGCACGGGTTGAGCGTGAGGCCGCCGAATGGGTGGTGCAGGAGTTCCCAATGCCGAGCCAGTATGACGAACGGGTGGCTGTCAACACGGAGGAACAAGCGACCCGAGATGCGGCCGACGCGGCCAGCGTAGAGCGAGAAACGGCCGAAGCTCGTGCGGCAGCGGAGAAGGAACGTGAGGCCGCGTACAAGTCTCTCGACGAGGCGCGAAACGCGGCATTCAAAGAGTTGGACGAGAAGGGCCGTCTATCAGAGGTAGAAAGACTCGTGTGGCTGGGGCAGGCGCATCACCCACAAGCGGCAGTTAGGCAGCCGCCCGGCCACGCACCGAGTGTCGTGCGTGGCGGAACCGGGCACGGGCAGGACCGCACACGCGGAATAGCCCGCGACCGATAGCCACTCGCTCCACCGGCTCACGTGTGGTCGGTCCTCGGTGGGCTTGGTGGGTCGCACGATGGGTTGTGCGGCAGCAGTGCCACGCCCTTTGCGTCCGCTTGTCCTAGCGTGCGCGGAAGCAATCGCGGGTTAGTGGGGTGCGAGACGTTCTCCGTTTTAGTAGCACAGTGCAAGAAGTTGGGCAGCGGCGGAAAGCGCTCCTTTGGCCTCTGCGTGTAACCATGTCACCGGCCTGGCTGGCAAATTCAGTTGATGTCTATTAGGTACCGGTCCATACGTGCGCTTGCTCTGCGACCATAGATCTCCCGACTGGCACGGAATGAGGATCGAATTCGTTGGGCACACGGTGCAACGCAACCTCTAAAGCGATTAATCGCTAGACTCGTTGCCACTGTCGCCCGATAGCTTGGACCCTTCGCGCGATTGCAGCGCTCGGCATCGAACACCTGTAGCCGTTCGTCGATTTTTCGACAGCGCAAATTCTCGATGACGTCAAGAACTCCAGGCCATCGAGGACCTCTTCTTCACTAGCATGAAGCCGATGACGACGGAGCTCTCGCCGAATACTAATCGTATCGAGCCACCCATCCTCATGAAAAGGATTCAAAGCTTCCTCCTCAAGAACCCGCACGAGCATCTGCTCCAGCTCACAACGGCGCGCCTCTCTCATCCATAGTTTCAATAGCGCTTCCTGACGCTCTCCGCATTTGAGATTTGGATCTATGAGTGGAGCAAGTTGGTCTAGTGTCAGAGGAGAAACGGACTGGCGACGAACGGCTTCCGCAAGGAGCGGCGCCAATATTGCGGAAATTTTGGGATCCTTATCCGCTGCCTCCAGCAGCCTTCGATCGAATCCTGGTCCGATGAGCAGTGTAAACGCAGCGCCCTCTTTTTCCCGATGTTCCGGAAGGGCAAGAAGGTTGGCAGACTCTTCGGATACGCTACCCTTGGCGGAGCTTTTTGTCTCAAGCGCAAGTTTGCGCGACTTTACTCCGATTTCCGTGTAGACGATCCCATCTGCCCTACCAGGCGCGCCGAGGTGGGTGCTGGGCATCCCGAGGTAATTAAACGCCGCCACCGCCGCATACTCGAAACGCGCAAAATTTTCCCTGCTATCACGACTGGCAGCCTCAAGCTCGTCGGCGATGTCCTGGGCCTCAACCATCGCAGGCGAAGCCGTTGCCATAAGGCTAACGATATCACTAGCGATAGGGTCGGTAATCAGACTGTCAGCGGTATCCGCCCTAGGCTGGCTCGTCGCCGCTTCGCCCCCTCCCTCAGTAACGATGGGCTCTGTGATATCTGAACTAGCTGGTTGCCGAATATCCGATGAGTGAGTAGGATCTTGACAGCGGATGGTTGTCCGAAAGAGACGGCCTAATGGTGTTGCTCGATAATCCATCCTTGCCAGCTTCTCGACTAATCCGCAAGCAATCAATATTGTTATCCGACTCCCGACCAAAGTGCGATCGACCCCGCGGCCATCAGGGTGGTATCTATTACTTTGTTTTGCGAGTTCCTTCGGGTTGTGTCCTATATCGGGGTTATCCAGTTCATGAAGCAGCTCGCCGAAATACCACACGTTGGAATGGGCGATCCTAGCGAGATCTAATGGGTCACCGCTTGCCAGCCAGGATTTGGCAGCGGGTGTAATCGAGTGCGATTTAGAGGAGGATCTCGCGATCACCCCAAGAGATCTGAGGCTGATCAGAACCGATTCGGCAGAGTCGGCATTTATGCCGAATTCTCTTGCGCAGAATTCTGTCAATGCGGCCGTCTCTACAGTGGGGTCCGCGCGCTTTGCAAGCGTCGCTATTATTTCCAACTTCCCTTTCTCGCCACTGCCCCTGGGAATATAGAGTTGGCGAGAGCGTCGAGCCAGCCTCTCATCCGTCATTTGCTTCAGTAGTTGCGCAACAGCCGGTGACGGGTCGCTGATTGATAATGAAGGAACTCTTTCGCTTTCTGTCGGCGATCCGTTCTCAACTCTTTCCAGGACGCGTTTACCGGATTCTGTTAGATATAAGCGACCGCCGTAGAAATCAACCATTCCAAGCAATCTCAGCCATGTTGTTCTATTGCGAATTTGAGTGACAGTTCTCCACTTCAACCTGTACTGCGCGTCAGCTATTTTCCAGAGCTCTTCGTGAGTTGTCGGACCATTTTCTGAAAGGACCGACAGTAGCTCGCCGATGAATCTGATGTTCCCGTGGAATACGGCTGCAAGGTATTCGTTGTCTCCTGACGCCAGCCAGTGCTCACCCTCTTTTGTGAGCTTGACAACACTCTTGCTGACGGATATCAGGCCACTTCGGGATATCGTCTTGGACGCATCGCCAACCGTTGTGTACTCACCATCCGCTGGCCATGCGATTTGGGTCCGGATATCACTCTCCACGCTCAGTGCGGCCAGTAGTGACTTCAGGAGATCCAGCCACTTCGCGTAGGATCCGGGAAATAGTGGCAACCCCCCTGCTGCGCGATCGACCCAGGGACGTACCTGGACCTTTGCACTGGGCGCTGACGCGGAGGCCTTCTCTTGCATGATGGCCACTTTAGTAGGCATCCTCAGATTTGTTCGTAGATTTCTCGCCGAGAATGCACTAGAGATTGCGACCTAGGCGTACCGAATGGTTTGAAATGCGTACCTAGAAGACGCAACTGTAGTGGCAGCCTGGCGACCGGGTGTTGTACGTGACGACGGGGCCAGGTCGGCTGTACCTTTTGATCCGTTCAGGACGGCGGTGCTGCTCCGGACTTCTCTTGGGAGAGTTCAAGGGTCCGTAGTTCCTTGGTGCGCGGCCCCGGTCCGCGGCGGGTAGGGTCTCCGAACCGGAGCCGCTGTGACACAACTCGCTCTTCCCTGTAAAAGCCTGGTCAACGGCGAGGGTCTGGACTATTCGCCCAGGTCAGCTCATTGCCCCCGGAAGAGCGAGTTGATCGTGCTGAAGTACATGATCGCCGCGCTCGAGACGAAATCGAGGTCCGCTCCGCAGGCTCGGCCCCCGCCGACGAGATCAACCCTGTCGTCGCCGAAGTCATGAACGAGATCGGCATAGACCTCACCGACCGGAAGCCGAAGATCCTGACGCCCGAAGCTGTCGAAGCCTCCGACGTCGTCATCACCATGGGCTGCGGCGACGCATGCCCCTACTACCCCGGAACACGCTATCTCGATTGGAAGCTCGACGATCCCGCCGGACAAGACCGCGCCACCGTCCGCGCGATCCGCACCGAGATAAAACGGCACGTCCGCGACCTGCTCGCCGAAATCGGTCTTCGGATAACGGATGAAGCGGGGCCCGGCATCGAGTGACACGCCCTCGATGCCGGGCCGGAGATCACTTCAGCGGAGCCGGCATGGGTGCGTTGATCGTGGAGAAGTACATGATCGCCGCGCCGATGGCGACGGGGGCCGTCACCAGGATCTGGCCCGCGACCGTGCCGAGGGCGCCGACGGCGACGATGCCGCCGAGGCAGCCGACGGCGGCGGCCGGTATGAACGGGCCGAACATGCCGACGATGGTGGCGGCGGCGACGGTCGCTCCGGCGATGCCGCCGAGCACGCAGCCCACCGCCGCGCCGCCGATGCCGCCGACCAGGGTGCCGATGGTGGCGCCCATGGAGATGGTGCTGGTCATCCGGGACCAGGCCGCCTGCTCACGGTCGTACTCCGTCTTCCACGGCGCCTTGTCCTCGAACGGCAGGGCGACCGGCTTGTAGACCGCGTGTGCCAGGTCGAACTGGGGGGTCAGCGTCGCGGTGCGGTCGGAAATCTCCGCGGCGATGGGGAATTCGAACTCGTCGACCAGGAAGGTCAACGGCGTGCCCGCGACGACGGTGCCGTCGGCGGCCTTCACCTTCAGCACCTGGTCCTCGACCACAAGCGAGCCGGAATCGATGCTGATGATGCTGGCGGTCTCGGTGGCGTGGGCGGTGAAACCGACGGCCTCGGCGGCCTCCGTGGATGTGGCCTCGACGGACGCGCTGTCCACCGCAGCGACCTCGGGGGCGGCGGAACTCGTGCCCGCGGCGATGCTCACGGCAGCGGTGGTGAACGCGGCGGCCAGGGCTAGTTTCGTGATCTGCATGGGAAATCCTCGGTTTCGAAGGCATGGCGAAGCGACGGCCATACCCGTGACGTTTCGGTAGGTCGTTGGGGTGACGGGCCTTCGCCCGCGAATGTGTGGTTAAGCGGCGGCGCGCATCCGTCCGGCGAGGCCGAGCAGCACGTCGATCGCGAGGAAGGCGAGCAGGCTCAACCCGTCCAGCGGGACGAACCAGCCGACCACCAGCACGGCGGTCACCAGCGGCACGACCAGCCAGAGCGAGGTCTTGCCCAACGCGCCGCGTCGCGGGGCGCGGCCCAGCACGAACCGCCCCGTATCGCGGGTCGGCCGCCTGCGCCACCACATCAGGTAGCCGCGCACGATCACGGTGATCAGGCCGATCATCGCCGCGAGCAGCAACAACTGATTGAGCAACCCGAACATCAGCCCCATGTGGAACTGGATGCCCCAGTTGGTGAGCTTGGCCATCAGCGGCCAGTCGGCGTACGGCAGACGGTCGGTGACCGCGCCGGTCGCGCCGTCGACGGCCACGGAGTCGACGGTGTAGGTGCCGGGCATCCGGCGTTCCTTCACCGCGAACGCCTTGCCCGGCGCGGCCGGTACGGCGATCTCGGCCGGCTGCGTGATGCCTTCGGCGCGGGCGGTCGCGTAGACCCGATCCAGCTGGGCGATCCGCTCGGCCGGAGCGGCGGGCGCGTGGTCGGCGTGCCCGCCGCCGTGGTGATCGGAACCCGAATCATGGCTCGAGGCAGCGGTTCCGGGCAGCGCGGTGCTGACCGCGGGTGTGGTCCAGCTGAGCTGCTCACGCAGTTCGGTGACGTTCGCACCCGCGTAGGTCGACCAGGTCATGCCGGTCGCCGACAGCAGCAGCGCCAGGGGAAGCACCCACATTCCGACCGCCCCGTGCCAGTTCAGGGTGCGGCCTCGCGCGCGCTGCGACCGATCGGCCGCGAACAGCCAGCCCCAGCCGTTGCGGGCCCGTCGGCTGCGCACCCGGCGCACCCAGATGACCAGCCCGGCCAGCGCGACGATCCACAGCCAGGACGCGGCGAGCTCGCTGTAGAGCCGGCCGGGTTCGCCGAGGTGCAGGTCCCGGTGCAACCGATCGATCCAGGTGCGCATCGGCAGCGCACCCGAGCTGCCGTATACGACGGAATCGCCCACCGGCTGCGCGGTGTACGGGTTCACGAACACCGCCCGCCGCTCGGATTCCCCCAGCGACGGGTCGCTGAACAGCACCCGGGTGGTGTCTTCGGCGCCCCCCGCCGGGGCGACGGCGACGAGCTGGAGATCCGGCCGCGTGGCGACGGCCGCGCCGACTTGCTCCGACAGCGGCTTCGGCGTTCCGGTCGCGGTGACCGTCAGCAGGTCGCGCGACCCGATCGACTCGAGCGTCGGGGATATCGCGTAGAGCGCGCCGGTGACGGCGGCGATGAGGATGAACGGCCCGACGAACACTCCCGCGTAGAAGTGCAGCCGCATGGCCAGCGCGTACAAACTGTTACGCGCGGTGGCCCGGCGTGGGCCGGAGGAATCCGACGGCTCCGATAAGTCGGCGTCGGAAATAGTTTCTGTTGTACTCACGATCATTTCGTTTCTGACGGCGGAACCCGGGTGGGACGCAACCTTTTCTGACGGCCGTGGGCACGCGACCGCCGCGGCGACCGTCCTGCGCGGACAGCCGTCGCGGAATCATTTGCGGACGCGTCCATTCGACGGAAGCGCGATCTCGGAACCGCACGGAAGGAAGGTGTGCGATTCGGTGAACGGCGTCGCGTCGGCACGCTCAGGAGTGGGCACGAGAGTGCGCCGCGACGCTGCGCTGCACGAGGAAAGACCGTGACGATGAGCGATACTCACGCCACGCGTGCACCGGGTGTGGAAAGAATTCAGAGAACGACCGCGAGCGGCGGAGCGCGTGTGCGCAGCGCCTCGGTGGCGAAAACACGCAGGACGACCCGGTCACGATGGGCCGTCCGCAAAGGAGCGCGGTCCGCGACGACGGGCGGGGTGTGCCGCACCGGCAGCACCCGGCGCAGCACCGCGGTGCCGATCCGGTAGGCGGCCTCCGCCCCCCGGATCACGATGGCCGCCGCGAATGCCGCGCACACGTGCGCGGCCAGCATGGCCGGGGTCAGCTGGGCATCACCGTGATGCAGGTGTCCCGAGCTGATCCCCATGGTGAAGTGCCCGAGCAACTGCCCGGCGACCAGCGCCGCGACCAGCCCGGTCGACGTCTCGCGCAGCGGGGCCAGGCCCGCGACCAGCGCGCCGATCACGGCGGACGCGGCGGCGAGCAGGGCCAGCGCGGTGGTGTCCGGCAGCATGCCGCCGGAAGCCCAGCCGTGCGCCGCGACGGAAATGGCCCCCGAGATCGCACCGGCCGAGCCACCGCGCACCCGCGCGACGGCGCCGCGACGTCCCGCGGCAGACCGGTCGAACTCGTAACTCACCCGCTGATGATAGCGGACCGGTTGCACGCGTCCGACCGCATCAGCAGGCCCCGAAAATACTCAGGCCTCCATGGCGGGCGGCAGGCGCACCGCCAGGAAGACCGTGGACGCGCTCCGCTCAGCCCGCGTCGACCTCCATCTCGATGAGCGGCTTGCGCAGCAGCTTGCCGGTCGCGTTGCGGGGCAACTCGTCGAGGAAGACCACCTCGCGCGGCACCTTGTAGCGGGCGAGATTCGCCTTGACGTAGTCCTTGATCTCCTGCGGATCGCGCTTGCAATCGGGACCGGGAACGACGAACGCGCGCAGCCGCTTGCCGAACTCGCGGTCCTCGACGCCGACGACCGCGGCTTCGAAGATGTCGTCGCGACCGGCGATGAGGTTCTCCACCTCGAGCGGGAAGACGTTCTCGCCGCCGGAGACGATCATGTCGTCGTCGCGGCCGTCGATGTAGAGCAGGCCGTCGGCGTCGAAGTGCCCGACATCGCCGCTGGACATCATGCCGTCGACCATCTCCTTGCCGCGACCGTCGGTGTAGCCGGTGAAGGCGAAGCCGTTGTCCACGAAGATGGTTCCGGTCACGTTCGGCTCGGTGATCGGCTTGCGCTTCTCGTCGAGCAGCACGATCCGGATGCCGACCGGAGCCTTGCCTGCGGTGGTCGGCGCCTTGCGCAGGTCCTCGGGCGTCGCGACGGTCATGACGGCGCACTCGGTGGAGCCGTAGAGGTTGTAGAGGCTGTCGCCGAAGTGGTCCAGCGTGCGGGTCACCACGTCCGGCGCGATGGCCGAGCCCGCCGCGAAGATCACCTTGATGCTGCTGACGTCGTACTTCGCCAGCACGTCCGCATCCAGGTCCAGGATGCGTTGCAGCATGGTGGGCACCACGACCAGCGAATCCGCCCGGTACTTCTCGATGTTCGCCAAGGTCTGCTCGGGATCGAAGCGGCGCTGCTGGAAGACCACCCGGTTGCCCAGCGCGAGACCGAGGGTGAACTGGGACAAGCCGGTGCCGTGGAAGATCGGCGCCGCCATGATCATGGTGCCGTTGGCGGGCAGCGGCACCCGGTCGACGAACTGAGCCGAGGCGAACGGGCTGACCCGGTCGCGCGGGGCCCCTTTCGGGGTGCCGGTGGTGCCGCTGGTCAGGATGACGATGCCGCCGGGCTTGGCCGGGGCGGGCAGCGATGCGCCGGACTGCCCGCTGATCAGCGAATCGACGGTCGGGATCGCCGGATCGGCGTTGTCCTTCTCGTCCACCCAGGTGAGGATGCGCGGGATCGCGGCGGGGATGGCGCTCATCAGGTCGATGAACTCGCTGTCGTGCAGCACCGCCTTGACGTTCTCGCGCTCGGCGACGTCGGCGAACTGCGGCTTGGCGAACCCGGTGTTCATCAGCACGCCGCGCACGCCGAGCTTGCCGGTGGCCAGCAGGCTCAGCACCATGCCGCGGTGGTCGCGCGCCAGGATCGCCACCACGTCACCGGGATTGATGCCTTTGCTCTGCAAGCCGCGGGCCAAGGCGTTGGACTGTTCGTTGAGACCGCCGAAAGTCAGCTCCCCGCGCTCGTCGACGATCGCGACGGCGTGCGGCCTCGTCTGCGCGGCATGCATGACGACACCCGCGAACGGGCCGAACTTCAAGATATTGAACGCCGACCGAGCGGCATGGTCGGGGCGCAGCGGATTGAACAGCCGCCGCTTGACCATCACGTTCACGCCAAGGGCAAGATCGCCCGCCTTGCGGGCGGCGCCGCCCAACGCGGGGAGGGAAAGAGACATCGACGACAACCTTCCGGCGGTATCACCCGGTG
Source organism: Nocardia sp. NPDC051929 (assembly GCF_044548645.1). Classification (NCBI taxonomy): domain Bacteria; kingdom Bacillati; phylum Actinomycetota; class Actinomycetes; order Mycobacteriales; family Nocardiaceae; genus Nocardia; species Nocardia sp. NPDC051929. Next base: position 167,543 of record NZ_JBIUCG010000006.1, read on the forward strand.
ATCCTCCGGGTGGTGCGGACCGCAATTTCGATACCCAGTGCTGGTGCTAACACTAGCAAGCTTGTGTAACCGGTTGTGTCATGTATCTCAGCGGACGCTACCCGCTGGTAACGGGCCGGGCGCGGTGGCCCGGCCCGCTGTTCATCAGGCCTTGACCTCGTACTCGACCAGCACGCGGCGCAGCAGTTTGCCGGTGGCGTTCCGCGGCAGGTCATCGAGGAAGACCACCTCGCGCGGCACCTTGTAGCGCGCCAGGTTGTTCTTCACGTACGCCTTGATCTCCTCGCCGTCGGGCGAGGAGCCCGGCTCGGGAACTACGAAGGCGCGCAGGCGCTTGCCGAACTCCACGTCGTCCACGCCGACCACGGCCACGTCGAAGATGTCGGGCCGTTCCAGCAGCAGGTTCTCCACCTCCTGCGGGAAGACGTTCTCGCCGCCGGACACGATCATGTCGTCGTCGCGGCCGTCCACCATGAGCAGGCCGTTCTCGTCGAAGTGGCCGACGTCGCCGCTGGACATGTAGCCGTCGATGATCTGCTTGTGCCTGCCGTCGGTGTAGCCCTCGAACGGAGCGCCGCTGCGGATGAAGATTCGGCCGGTGGTGTTGGTGGCGGTGACGCGCTGGTCGTTGTCGTCGTAGAGCCGAACCTCGCAGGTGATCGGCGCGCGACCGACGGTGCCGGGCGCGAGGGCGAGATCCTCCGGGTTGGCCACCGTCGCCACGGCGCACTCGGTGGAGCCGTAGAGGTTGTAGAGCACCGGACCGAACGCCTCGGTGGCCTTGATCGTCAGTTCCGGCGACAGCGCCGAACCGGCCAGCACGATCGACTTCAGCGAGGACGTGTCGTATTTCGCCCGGATCGCCGGATCGAGTTCGACCATCCGGTGCAGCATCGTCGGCACCGCCACCAGCATGTCGGCCTTGTGCTCGGCGACCAGGGCGAGCGTGGCCTCGGCGTCGAACCGGCGGCGCACCACGACCTTGTTGGCCAGCGCCGCGCCGACCAGCCAGGTGGCCAGTCCGGTGCTGTGGAAGATCGGCGAGACGATCACCTGAGTGCCGCGCTGCGGGAACGGGATGCGGTCGACCATCTGCGCCGTCGACAGTGGAGTGACCTTGGTGCGCGGAGCGCCCTTCGGCAGGCCGGTGGTGCCGCTGGTCAGGATGATGAAGCCACCGGGCTTGCTCGGCGCGGGCAGCGGCTCGGCGGAGTTGGCGGCCACCAGGTCGTCGAGCGTCTGCGCACCCTCGGGGAGTGTGGCGCCCTCGTCGACCCAGGTGATGTAGCGCGGCAAGTCGGCGGGCAACGCGTCGAGCAGGCCGAGGAACTCGCTGTCGTGCAGCACCGCCTTGACCTTCTCGCGGGCGCACACCTCGGCGAACTGCGGCTTCGCGAATCCGGTGTTCATCAACGCGACTCGCACGCCGAGCTTGCCCGCGGCGGCCATGGCGATGATGAGCCCGCGGTGGTCGCGCGCGAGCACGCCGATCACCTGGCCTTCGGAGATGCCCGCCGCTTGCAGGCCGCGCGCGACGGCCGTCGACCGGTCGTCCAGTTCGCGGTAGGTCAGGGCGCCCGCCTCGTCCACGATGCCCGGAGCGTCCGGCGCCACGCGCGCGGAGTGCCGGATCAGCGTGGCCTGCGGGCCGAGGATGCGCGACTCCTTCATCGTCCGCAGTGTCTCCAGCGGCTTCCGGGGATCGGTGACACCCCGGCTGCGCAGCACACCCAGCGCCTTCACGGCCTCCAGCGTGTGGGCCAAATTCATGTCGAACAACCTCCACAAAACCCTCGCGTCGGTCCTCGACCTAGCGAACCGGTACGGCGTGTGACTTGACACCGTAGCAGTGCGGAGTGTGACAGGTCACAACAGAAACGGACAAACCCGTCTCGGTTCGGTCGCGGCCACCGCAGGTGAGAGCGGTCGCCGGTCCGATTTCGGTCTTTTCGCCCGCCGTTACCGGCCGGTAGCGCTACCCTCGCAACGTCTCGAGACCGCTCGAAGGGAGACGCGGCCAATGTCCGATCCGAAGGACCGTGCACCGTTCATCGACATTCCCGGCGATCTGCCCGGCATCCGCGGCCTGTTCGCTTTCAAGCCCGAAACCGGGACGGCGCTCAGCGAATTCGCGCAGACCCTGTTGCGTGGGTCGTCCCCGCTGACGCCGGGGGAGCGCGAAACCATCGCCGCGTACGTGTCGTCGCGCAACCAGACCTACTTCTGCACCCAGTCGCACGCGGCGACCGCGGCAGCGCTGGTCGACGGCGGTCGCGAGCTGATCGACGCCGTCATCGAAGACGCGGACTCCGCCGCGATCGATCCGAAACTGCGTGCGCTGCTGCGCATCGCGGACAAGGTGCGCCGGTCGGGACTCGAGGTGACCGCGGAGGACGTCGAGAACGCGCGCGCCGCGGGCGCCAAGGACGAGGACATCCACGACGCGGTCCTCATCGCTTCGGCGTTCTGCATGTTCAACCGCTATGTGGACGGCCTGGCGACGGTCGCGCCCAAGGAGCGGGCGACCTACGAGCAGATCGGTGGGATGCTCGCCACCGCCGGATATGTGGCCGCCGGAGTGCCGCCGGAATCAGCGGCGAGCGCTGGCCAGGGCGACGAGTAAGGGCACCACCCGGGCGGTGGGCACCTCGAATCGCCCGCGCCCCGCGGTGTGCAGCCAGCCGACGGCGGCCAGTTGCCGCAAGTGCTGATAGATCTGGCCGGAGTCGCCGACACCGTCCACTCCGGCCAGTTCGGCCGCGGTTCGCCGCCCGCCCATGATCTCGCGCAGCAGCCGCAGCCGCACCGGGCTGCCCAGCGCCGCAAGGCATTCCGCCGTCTCGGCCCAGTCGTCCTCGATGAGGTCGCCGGTGGTGAACCGGGCCTGCCACTCGCGCTGCTGGTCGTTGGGCAAACGGACCGACCCGGCGAAGACCACGCCGCCGTCGGGCTCGTCGGCCGTGGCGAACTCGTCCCGCAGACGAGCCACCGCCCACTGCTCGGCGCCCGGCGGGAGATCTTCGGGGCGAATTCTTTCTTCCAGCGCGCTGAGCCGCCGTTCCAACTCGGCGACTCGGTCTTCCAGGCTCACGAACCCAAAAGCTACGGAATTCCATAACTTCCGACAAACCGATGGCCCGGCTCCCGTGGCGGCGGGAGCCGGGGCCTTTCGTACTCAGTTGTAGACGGCGCCGAACGACGGAACCGAGATGGTGCCCAACCGGTAGGCGTACCCATCCGGGTTCATGTCGCTGACGGGCACCGACCAACGATGCCACAGCGATCCGTACACCGCGGCGACCACCGGGCCCGCGCCGGTGTCCAGGGCGCGGCTGCGAATGGTGGTGTCCACCGGAACGTCGTTGTGCTCGTAGAGCAGTTCGGTGCCGCTGCGCCCGTTGGCCAGGTTGATCCACAGCGCCTCGAGCTTCGCGCCGCCCTGGTTCGGCGAGATGGTGCCGGGGCCGCCGAAGAACCCGATGCGGAATCCGTCCATCCCGAGGGCGATTCCCGATCCGTACACGCCCGGCCCCTCACCGCGTCCGATATCCGACTGCGCCGGAACCTGGAACGGCTGGGCGGGCAAGGCGACCTGACCTGCCTTCGCGAGCTGTCCGGAGGCGATCAGCCGATCCACCGCCTGCTCCGCCGCCGGATTACCGGCCGCGGCGGTCCGCAGTTGCTGCGCGGCGGCGGACCAATCGACCGCGGCGGGTTGGGCGGCGGCGTGTCCGGCGAAGGGCGCTGTCAACACTGCCGAGGCGGCCAAAGCGGTGGCGAGGCGACGCGTGAAACTCAGTCGTTGCATAACCAGTTCTCCTTGAAGTTTGCTGGTACTGCTCGAGTGAAGATACGTCCGCTGATTCGTCGATCCAGCGACTCAGGGCGATAGGCTGCCTCGGCCGGGGCGCGTCTGTCCAGGGATGAACGCGGATTGGCGTGATCGTGTCATTGACACATCGATGCAGCGGCCTGCCCGTCGACAGCAGCCGCGGTGGTTGTCCTCGTCGTCGGACATCGCGAAGGGAACCGGCCGCGGTCGTCGCCATCATCGCGGGTCTCTTCCAAGGAGCGGTTCGGCGCACTTCCGATAAAACCATTCCGTTTGATCTGCGCAGGCGTAGTGTGGAGTTCTCGAGGTGACCGCCGAATTCGCGGCGGCGGCGATCGTGTCTTCGCGGTACGCCACCCAGTCGGGTGCCATCGATCGCGAGTGAGCGGAGAACCCCGGAATGTATCGAAGTAACCGACCCTCATCTGACCTGTTCAGCCATCGGAGCGAGCCGGTCGATACCAGCGCGCCGATGCCGGGCGCGGTCGATCTGCCCGTATTCAGCGACGCTGTCGCCGCAACTCCTGCCATGGCGACCGACGAAACGACGCAGGCCGCAGGCGGGTGACCGATGGATCCGGCGGCCAGGGCATGGGATCTCGGTTACGCCGCGGGTTGGCGGCTGGTGCGCGCCCTGCCGGAACCACTGGCCGTCCGCCTCTTCGATGTGGGAGCCGAACGCGCGGCTCAGAACGGCGGACCGAACCAATTGCGCCGGAACCTTTCTCGGGTCCTGGGCACCGCGCCGGAGGAGGTGCCGCAGCCGCTGGTCCTGGCGAGCCTGCGCTCCTATGCCCGGTACTGGCGCGAAGCCTTCCGGCTGCCGTCGATGGACCCGCTGAGCCTGGCCGACGCCATCGAATCCTCGGCGACCGGACTCGAACACATCCACCGGGCGGTCGAACGCGGCACCGGAGCCGTGCTCGCCCTGCCGCACAGCGGTAATTGGGACCTGGCGGGGGTCTGGCTGGTGCAGCGCGTCGGCTCGCCGACCGTGGTCGCGGAGCGGCTCGCGCCGGAATCGTTGTTCCGGCGCTTCGTTCGTTTCCGTGAACGCTTGGGCTTCGAGATCATCCCCCTCACCGGCACCGCGACGCCGCCGTTCCCGCAGTTGCTCGCCCGGATCCGGCAGGGGCGGATAGTCGGGTTACTCGGGGAACGCGACTTGTCCGGTACGGGCGTACCGGTCACTTTCTTCGGTGAGCAGGCTCGGCTGCCGGCCGGTCCGGCTCGGCTGGCCATCGACACCGGCGCGCCACTTCTCCCCGTGCACTGCTGGTACACCCCCGACGGCTGGGGATTCCGCGTGGATCCACCTATCGACACCAGCCGTGGAGTGCGTGAGACCACCCAGGCGCTGGCCGATCGATTCGCGGCGGGAATCACCGCCCACCCCGCCGACTGGCACATGCTCCAGCCCCTCTGGACAGCCGACGTCACCGCCGCCCGGCTCGCTCGCCGAAACCCGGACTGAAACGCTCGGCGGTGCCCAAGTCGGCGAGCGAACGCGCTGATACGAGGGGGCGTCTCAGTCGCCGGGCAGCCCCCACGCGAATCCAGCGGCTATCACGAAACAACTGACGATCGAAATGAGAACGATGCTCCACATGGGGGCGAAGAGTACGGAACCCGCGGGGCGAAATCCATAGCTACGCATCACTGAAAGTGTTCGGGGACACGTCATTCGCCTACTGGCGGCGGAGAGAACGAAAATCCGGTGCGAGTCCGAGAAGCTCGCACCGGATTCCGTTGTCGACCGTCTAGCGCGGCGTCACTTCAGCTCGGCGCTGGTCTTGCCCAGCACCCGGCGCGCCACGATGAGCTGCTGGATCTGCTGGGTGCCTTCGAAGATGTCCAGGATCTTCGAGTCGCGGCCCCACTTCTCCAACAGCGTTCGCTGCGAGTAGCCGATGGCGCCGGCCAGTTCGACGGCTTTGAGGGTGACGTCGGTGCCGGTGCGGCCCGCCTTCGCCTTGGACATGGACGCCTCGAGCGAGTTGGGCTTCTTGTTGTCGGCCATCCACGCGGCGCGCAGGGCGAGCAGGTAGGCGGACTCGTAATCGGCTTCCATCCGCAGGAACTCGGCCGCTGCGGCGTGCTGGTTGTTCGCGGGGGTGTCGTAGGAGATCTCCACACCCGCCGCGGTCAGGATCGAGCGCAGTTCTTCCAGCGCGGCGCGGGCCACGCCGATCGCCATCGCGGCGACGAGCGGACGGGTGTTGTCGAAGGTCTGCATGACCCCGGCGAAACCCTTCTCCACGTTGACTTCCGGGCTGCCGAGGATGTTGTCCTTCGGGATCCGGCAGTCCTGCAACAGCAGCACGGCGGTGTCGGAGGCCTTGATGCCGAGCTTGTGCTCGAGCCGCGCCACCGACAGGCCGGGAGCGTCACGCGGCACGACGAACGACTTGATCGCCGCGCGGCCGAGGCTTTTGTCCACCGTCGCCCACACCACGATATGGGTCGAGCGCTGACCCGCGGTGACGAAGATCTTCTCGCCGTTGAGCACCCACTCGTCGCCGTCGAGCACGGCGGTGGTGGACACGGCGGCGGAATCGGAGCCGAAGGACGGCTCGGTGATCGCCATCGAGGCCCACACCTTGCCGAAGCGCTTCAGCTGCTCGTCGGTGGCGACAGCGGCGATGGCCGCGTTGCCCAGGCCCTGGTAAGGGATCGACAGCATGAGGCCGACGTCGCCCCACGAGGTCTCCAGCGCGTTCAACAGCGCGGACATGTTGCCGCCGTTGGTGTTACCGAGCAGCTCGGTGGCGTGGCGGTCGCCCTCGCTGTCATCCGAGCGGCCACCGGCGGCGCCGCCGATCTTCTGGGTGCCGGAGTCGGCCAAGCCCTCGACCATGGCGGCCATGGTGTCCAGCTCGACCGGGTAGTCGTGCTCGGCGAGGTCGTACTTGCGCGAGATCGGGCGGAAGATCTCCTGCGCGACCTGGTGCGCCTGGTTCGCGCTGGCCCGCAGCTTCTTGGGGAGTTCGAGGTTGATCATGTTGTGAGGTCTCCTGGAAAACGGAACGGGCCGGTCAGATGAGCACGACACCTTCGGCGACGCCGATGGCCCGCAGATCGCGGTACCAGCGCTCGACCGGGTGTTCCTTGGTGAAGCCGTGGCCGCCGAGCAGCTGCACGCCGTCGAGGCCGATCTGCATGCCCTTGTCGGTGGCGAGCTTGCGGGCCAGCGCCGCCTCGCGGCCGAAGGACAGGCCCTGCTCCGCGCGGGACGCGCCGCGCAGGGTGACCAGCCGCAGGCCGTCGAGTTCGATCGCGATGTTGGCGACCATGAAGGCCACCGCCTGCCGGTGCGAGATCGGCTCGCCGAACGCCTCGCGCTCGTTGACGTACGGGATCACGTAGTCCAGCACGGCCCGGCCGGTGCCCGCGGCGAGCGAAGCCCAGCCGAGGCGGGCCAGGCGCACGGCGTCGGCGTACTCCTCGGCGCGGGTCGCGGCGTCACCGTCACCCAGGATGGCGTCGGCGCCGACCGCGACGTTGTCCAGGATCAGCCGGCCCAGGCCCGCGGCGCGCAGACCCATGCTCGGATCGGCCTCGACCACCAGACCGGGCGCGTCCGATTCGACGATGAACAGCGCGGGACGGCCGTCGAGCTCGGCGGCGATCAGGAACAGTTCGGCGTCGGCCGCGGCGGGCACCAGGCTCTTCACGCCCGAGATGCGGTAGCCGCTCGGCGAGCGCACGGCCTTGGTGTCCAGGGCGAACGGGTCGAACAGGGCGCGGGGCTCGCTGATCACCACCGAAGCCTGCGGCACGTTCTCGCCGGTGAAGGAGGGCAGGTAGGTCTTCTGCTGCGCGTCGCTGCCCCACTGCGCGAGCGCGACCGCGACGCCGCTGGGAGCGAGGATCGGCAGGGCCAAGCCCATGTCGCCGTGCGCCAGCGCCTCGGCGACCAGCGAGTTGGTCACCGCGCCGCGCTCGGAGGCCGCACCCTCGAGTTCCTCGGGGACGTTGATCAGGGTGATGCCGAGCTCGGCGGCGCGCTCGAGCAGGTCGCGCGGCGCCTTGGCGGCGTTGTCGGCCTCGTAGGCGGCCGGGCGCAGGATCTCGGCGGCGAACTCCTGCACCGTCTCGACGATCATCTGCTGCTCGTCGCTGGGCGTCAGGTCGAAGAAGTCCTTGTTCTTCGCCTCGTTGGTGGCCAGGCGCTTCGGCGCACCGCCGCCCGCGACCTTGGCGAAGGCGCGGGTCGCCGCGCCGAGCGTGCGGAAGCCGGTCTTGGTGCCCTCGTAGGTGACGCGCTCGATCGGCTTGCGCAGGTTGTATTTCTCGGCCAGTTCCGACCCGGTAATGCTCGTCATGACCCGCATCGCCGCGCCCATCCAATCCCGCTTGGGATGGTTCAGGCCGACCGCGGACGTGTCTGGACGTCGCTTCGTTGCGCTGTCTCGAGTGCTCATCATCACCTGTTTTCTCGGATGGGTTGGTGCGGTCTTTCCCAGCTATCTTACTCCAGAGTAAGGCTATCTTACTGCTGAGTAAGAAGTGCGTCGAGGTGCAGCATACGCGGTGAATCCGCGCCTTGCTGGACAAGTGCCCGAAGTTGCGTCCCGGGGTCGCCGTCGCCTCCTGCGCGCGTCGTGCTAGGCCACGCAGCGCGATGAGCTGCGGCTTCGGAACACACGCGGACACTCCGAGCCGGATAGCCGGATCGACCGCCGCCGGTTCGCCGCGATCCAAGGCCATAGCGGCGATCGATGCTGATTCGTTATTTCGTCGACAGGGGACATGCGTGCTGTGTGGAGCGATCGGCAGAGCTGTCTCGAACCCGGCGGCGGCGCGGTCGGCAGGCGAGACGAATCCAACGGCAGGTGATGTCGACGGAGGCGGTCGACCGTGGTGCCGTGATTACAATCCGACGCATGTCAGCGATCTTCGACTGGGCCCGGCCGGACAATGTGCAGCCGGAGCCGATCACGGTCGACATCTGGCGCGAGCTTCCGGAAGAGTTCTGCCGCTTGGTCGAAGTGGTGAACGGGGACGCGGTCCGTTGCGAATCACCGAGTAGGGCACATCAGAAAGCCGTCCACCGGCTCTTGGCGATGCTGGAATCGGCGGCTCGTGAATACATGGCCGAAGATCCGTCGGCATGTCTGGACGCCAACCACGACTTCGACGTGGTCCTTTGGGAAGTGCCCCGAGCGACGATTCGGCGTCCCGACATCGCACTGTTCGAGTGCGTGCCAGCGGATGTGCGACCGATGCCGGCGCGCCATCTGAAGATCGCCGTCGAGATCATTTCGCCCAGCCATGTCAAAACGGACCGACTCGAGAAAATGGTCGAATACGCCGCTGCCGGAATTCCGTGGTACTGGCTGGTCAGCGTGTCGGACACCGAGGTGACCGCGATCGAGACCTACGGCCTGGACCACAGCGTCGGTCACTACCGGCTCGCCCGCGTGTTGAAGCCGCAGACCGCGTTCGCCGTCGATCTGCCGATCCGCATCCAGCTCGACTGGGACCAGCTCACCGATCTCGTGCTGTAAGAGGGGCCGGAGCCGACTCGTACACGGTCCGAGCGGGCCGGTGGCGCTGCGGCCACCGGCCCGAAGGATCACTCGCGCACGTAGTACCGCAGCGTCGCGTAGGCCGTGATCCCCGCGAAGACGATGCCGACCGGGGCGATGACGAGCGCGGTCATCGCGATGTCGTCGCCGGTGATGCGGGGGAAGACCTTGCTGGCGAACAGGTCGCCGAGGGCGCGGTCGATCACCAGCGGGCGGGCGATGAGCAGGCCGAACATGGCGAGCAGGGAGCCGGCCAGCGCGGCGACCACGGCCTCGAGCAGGAAGGGCAGCTGGGTGTACCAGCGGGTCGCACCGACCAATCGCATGATGCCGACCTCGGTGCGCCGGGTGAACGCGGCGATCTGCACCATGTTCGCGATCAGCATCACCGCGGCCAGCGCTTGCAGCACGGCCAGGCCGAACGCCGCGTTGCGCAACCCGTCGAACAGGCTGACCAGCCGGTCCACGATGTCCTTGTCGTTGCGCACCATGCCGACGCCGGGGCGGTCGTAGAACTTCTCGTAGATCGTCGGATAGAGCTCCGCGTTGTCCATCTTGACTCGCAGCGACGCGGGCAACGGCGTCTCGCTGACGTACTTGGCCAGCTCGGGCTGGTCCTTGAACGTCTTCTCCTTGGCCTCGCGGACCGCCTCTTCCCGGTTGAGGAACTGGACCGACTCCACGCCGCTGGTCGCCTTCAGATCCGCCATGAGCGAGCGGCACGGGTCCAGCGAGCAGTCCGGGTCGTTGGCCGACACGTCTTCGGTCAGGTACAGCCGCACCTCGAGCCGGTCCAGGAAGTACTGCTCGGTCTTGTCCGCGATGCGCACCGCCAGCAGACCGCCACCGAGCATGGTGAGCGAGACCGCGGTGGTCAGGATCATCGCGATGGTCATCGTGACATTGCGGCGCAGGCCCGCGAAGACCTCGCCGAACAGGAAGCTCGCGCGCATTATCGGCCCACCCCGTACACGCCCGTCGCCTCGTCCCGCACCAGGCGTCCGTGGTCGAGTTCGACCACCCGCCTGCGCATCGCGTCGACGATGTGGTTGTCATGGGTGGCCATCACCACCGTGGTGCCGATGCGGTTGATCCGCTCCAGCAGCATCATGATGTCGGCGCTGGTGTCGGGATCGAGGTTGCCGGTCGGTTCGTCGGCCAGCAGCACCAGCGGCCGGTTCACGAAGGCGCGCGCGATCGCGACGCGCTGCTGTTCACCGCCGGACAGCTCGGTCGGCAGCCGGTCGGCCTTGCCGCCGAGGCCGACCATGTCGAGCACCTCGGGGACCGTGCGGTCGATGACCTGGCGTCGCTTGCCGATGACCTCCAGCGCGAAGGCGACGTTCTGGTACACGGTCTTCTGCTGCAGCAGCCGGAAATCCTGGAAGACGCACCCGATCCGCTGGCGCAACTTGGGCACCTTGCGGCCGGGTAAGCGGTCGACCCGGAAATCGGCCACTCTGATCTCGCCCGCCGTCGGAGTCTCCTCCTTCAACAGCAAGCGCATGAAGGTCGACTTTCCCGAGCCGGACGGTCCGATGATGAAGACGAACTCGCCCTTGCCCACATCGACGGTGATGTTGTCCAGCGCGGGTCGCGTCGAGGTCTTGTACGACTTGGTCACGTTCCGCATGGTGATCACGGGGAGCCAGTGTAACCAGCAACCGTTCGCGGCCTGCGTTGTCAACCGTGGGAGACAGTGCGGCGGCGGTCGGTCCCACTCGGCTCAGTGGCCCGGCTGTTCGTTGAACACCGCTGCCGGAACAGCGTTGACCAGGGTGGCCGGAGCGGTGGTGGTCTCCTCGGGTTTGACGAATACGTACAGCACGAACGTGGCGACCCAAGTTGCCATCAGGATCGCCGTGGATCTACGTGGTCTCACTGATTCCCTCCCGGCGCAGCGCCGCGGCGACTCGTACCCGCAGCTCGCGTCCGACGTCGAACTGTTTACCCGGCAACGTCCGGGCAACCATTCGGATGTTCATCTGGTCGACGGTCAGGTCTTCCACACCCATGACGGTGGGCTCGTCCAGCAGCAACGGCTTCAGGCGAGCGTCCTCGTACGCCTTCGCGCCCACCTCGTGCAGGATCTCGTTGACCCTGGTGATGTCGGCGCTGGCGGACACCGGAACGTCGATCGCGGCGCGCGCCCAATCCTTCGACAGGTTCGTGACCTTCACGATCTGGCCGTTGGGCACGGTGATCACTTCACCGTCGGCGTTGCGCAATGTGGTGATCCGCAGCGTGACGTCCTCGACCGTACCTTCGGCCTGCTCCGCGGCTCCGGTCACGGCGATGCGGACCACATCGCCGAACCCGTACTGCCGCTCCGTGATCAGGAAGAATCCGGCGAGGATGTCCTGCACGATGCGCTGCGCGCCGAAACCCAGCGCGGCGCCGAGCACCGCGGCGGGCGCGACCAACCCGGTGACGGCGAAGCCGAGCCGCCGCAGCACCTCCATGGTGATCAGCACGTAGACGATGGTCAGCACCACCCAGGTGATCACCTGGGCGAGCGCGTGCCGATGCTTGGCCGCCTCGGTGCGCACCAGCGCGTCGCTGCTGCGGAATCCCGCGTCGATCCTGCGGGTGACCCGGTTCCGCAGGTAGGTGGCGAGCCGGCTGAACAGGATGGCGCCGAGGATGAGCAGCACGATCTCCAGGCCCGAACCGCGTAGCCACGTGGTGAAACCGGTGGAAGCGATAGCCTGGATGCCCGCGACATTCATCTAGCTCGCCTGCTCTCGCATTCGCCAGCGGATCCCCGACTCGATGAACCCGTCGATGTCGCCGTCGAGCACCGCCGACGGGTTGTTCACCTCGTAGTTCGTCCGCAGGTCCTTGACCATCTGGTACGGGTGCAGCACGTAGGAGCGCATCTGATTGCCCCAGGACGCGCCCTCGTTGGTCTTCAGCGCGTCCATCTCGGCGCGCTCTTCCTGCCGCTTGCGTTCCAGCAGCTTGGCCTGCAGCACCCGCATGGCCGAGATCTTGTTCTGCAGCTGCGATTTCTCGTTCTGACAGGTGACCACGATGCCGGTGGGCAAGTGGGTGATCCGGACCGCGGAGTCGGTGGTGTTGACGCTCTGGCCGCCGGGGCCCGACGAGCGGTACACATCGACGCGGATCTCCGTCTCCGGCACCTCGATGTGGTCGGTGGTCTCCACCACGGGAAGCACCTCGACCTCGGCGAAGGAGGTCTGGCGGCGGCCCTGGTTGTCGAACGGGCTGATCCGCACCAGCCGGTGCGTGCCCATCTCGACCGAGAGCGTGCCGTAGGCGTAGGGCGTCTTCACCGCGAAGGTGGCGCTCTTGATGCCCGCTTCTTCGGCATACGAGGTGTCGTAGACCTCGACCCCGTACTTGTGCCGGTCGGCCCAGCGGATGTACATGCGCATGAGCATCTCGGCCCAGTCGGCGGCGTCCACGCCACCGGCGCCGGAGCGGATGTTCACCAGCGCGTCGCGCTTGTCGTACTCGCCGGACAGCAGCGTGCGGACCTCCATGGCCTCCACGTCGCTGTGCAGCGCGGCGCGCTCGGCGTCGGCCTCGGCGAGCGCGTTGGTCTTGGCCTCGCCCTCTTCCTCTTCGGCCAGTTCGTAGAGCACCGGCAGATCGTCGAGCCGCTGACGCAGCTCCTCCACCCGGCGCAACTCGCCTTGGGCGTGCGACAGCTCACTGGTGACCCGCTGGGCGTGGTCCTGGTCGTTCCACAGCTCGGGGTCGGCGGCCTGATGCTCGAGCTCGTCGATACGACGACGCAGCTCGTCGATGTCGAGGACCGATTCGACCGTCTTGAGAGTGGCGTCGAGTTCGGCGAGATCAGCGGAAACGTCAGGATGCACGATCGTCAAGCCTAGCTGCCCCTCTTCGGCCGCAGCACACGAGTGCGCGCGGTGTGACCGGGGACGGCGCCTGCGCGGGTTGCTCGCGCCCGGCGCGGGCCGAGCGGGCGGATCGCCGGGACGTCGCGCGCTCGCTCGACAGCCCGCGCCGGGCGGGTGAGCTGTGACGGACGCCTCATGGGTTTCTACCCTAAACGGCGACCGCGCTTGGCGCAGTTGGTGTTTGGAATTCGCGGCGGAGATGCTGCTCCGGCCACGCGACGGGATGCCGGTCGTGCCTGATCAGTCGTCCTGCCGGGCGGACGGTTTGTGCGCGAGGGGAGCGGTGTGGCGAACTCCACTCGTGCGGCCGCGGATCGCCGCCGCTCGGAGCTCACGCAACTGCTCGACGACTCTCGGCCAAGCCGATTCCGCCGTGCCGATTCCGCCGTGCCGATTCGGCCGTGCCGATTCCGGCCGTGCCGATTCCGGCCGAGGTGATTCCGGCCGAAGCGGCGATCGGCGTGCTCGGCAGCCGAAACCCCGTGGCCGAGGAGGGTTCGCCCGGGGGACTTGCGCCCACGGCAGAGCGTTTCGCCGTTCCGGCTGGTCACAGCCGATATCGGGGGTGCGGTCACCGGGACCGACGGCGAGCGCAGGGTTGCGGAAGCACCGCGCCCCGACCGGCTTCCTCACCCCACGGGGTCAGCGATCGACATGCCTGGTCGACTCCGGCTGTGCCGCGCGGGCGTACTCGATTTACCGCGATCGATCCGGCTGTGCCATGAGTGGCCCGCTCAGCCCGAGACGGCCCGCAGTCCACCCGGGCGGCGTCCGGCGAGTGCGTCGAGGGCCGCGGCGGTGGCGTCGTCGGCCGGTAGATAGACGATCACCCGCTGGTCGTCGTCGGCGGAGAGCTCCAGGAACTCGTAGGCCAGGCGCAGCGATCCGGCTTCGGGATGGGCGAGGCGGGTGATGCCGGTGGCGGCGGCCAAACTCGGCACGGTGTCGACCCGGTCGGCGAACGCCGGGCCCACGGTGACGGTGAGCTCGTCGGCGAGCGCGGCGATATGCGAGTCGGCGCGGAACGGGCCCTGCTTCAACGTCGCGACCGTCTCGTCGGCGACGTGCTCCCAGTCCGCGTATACGTCCCTGGATCCAGGGACGCAGAAGACGAAACGTGCCAGGTTGGGCGGGGTATGCGGCCCGTCGAAGAGTCCGGTCGGCGCCATCAGCCGGTGGTAGGCGCCGGTGTAGGCGAGAACCTCGGTGAGGCGATTGACCACGACGGCGGGCGTCGGCTCGAGCCGGTCCAGGATCGCGCGCACCGTCGGCCGCACCTCGCGCAGCGGCTGCGCGTCCCCCATGCAGGTGAAGCCGCTGTCCACCGACTTGGTCAACCGGTGCAGGTGCACGCGTTCGGCGGGGCTCAAACGCAACGCGTCCGCCAGCGCGGAAAGCACCGGAGGGGAGGGACGCCGGTCGCGCCCCTGCTCCAGGCGCGTGACGTACTCCACGCTCACACCGGCCAGGGTGGCCAGCTCGGCGCGGCGCAATCCGGGGGTGCGCCGCCGCGCGCCGGTGGGCAGGCCGACTTGGGCGGGCGTCACCGCCTCGCGGCGGGTGCGCAGGAACAGCCCCAGCTCGTTGTCGCTCACCTGTCGAACCTAACAAGGCGAAACGCTCGGAGGGTGTCCCTGCCACTACCACTCTTACGGCGGTCTCCCTGTTCCACGTGCCCGGCAGCAGATTGAGTGGGCGGCCCGGCCGGGCCGTTCTGTGATCCGAGGAGGAACAGCATGTCCAACGCCCCACTGAAGCTCGCGGTGATCATCGGCAGCGTCCGCGAGGGACGTTTCGGGCCGGTCGTGGCCACATGGTTCACCGAGCAGGCGCGGCGGCACGGTTCGTTCGAGGTGGACGTCATCGACTTGGCCGAGGCGGACATCCCCTGGGAACTGCCCGCGGTGCCGCCCGCGATGGATCCGGACCCGCAGCGACCCGAAGGGATGACCGACCTCACGCGCAGGCTCACGGCGGCCGACGCCTTCGTCATCGTCACGCCCGACTACAACCGCAGCATCCCCGCGTCCCTGAAGGCCGTCATCGACTGGCACTTCACCCAGTGGAACGCGAAAGCGATCGGTTTCGTCGGCTACAGCGGAGCGTCCGGCGGCCTGCTCGCCATCGAGCACCTGCGGCAGATCTTCAACGAGCTCAACGCGCACACCGTGCGCAACTACGTGTCGTTCCCGCGCTACTACCTGCTCTTCGACGACGAGGGCAAGCCGAGGGAGCCGCAGGAGCCCGCGGCCGCCGCGACGGCGATGCTGGATCAGTTGCACTGGTGGGCGAGCGCGTTGACGGCGGCGCGATCCCTGGAACCCGTGGGGTGAGCGCCGGGCCGATAGGGTGCGGGGCGTGGCTGTGTACTCCTCCGACCTCGAACTCGCCCTGCGGCTGGCCGATACCGCCGACGAGATCACGCGGGCTCGCTTCGGTGCGCTCGATTTGAAGGTCGACGCGAAGCCGGACCTGACGCCGGTGTCGGATGCCGATCTGGCCGTCGAGCAGGCGATCCGGCAGGTGTTGTCCGAGGCGCGGCCGGACGACGCGGTGCTCGGTGAGGAATTCGGTGGCGCCGCCGAATTCAGCGGGAGGCAATGGGTGGTCGACCCGATCGACGGCACGAAGAACTTCGTGCGCGGAGTGCCCATCTGGGCGACGCTGATCGCCCTGCTGGAAGACGGTGAACCGGTCGTGGGCGTGGTGAGCGCGCCCGCTCTGGCACGGCGCTGGTGGGCAGCGGCGGGATCGGGGGCATGGTCTAGTTTCGAAGGGCGTGCCGCGCGAGCGATCTCGGTCTCCGCCGTGGGTGAGCTGGGTTCGGCCAGCCTGGCATTGTCCAGTCTTTCCGGCTGGCGCGACCGCGGCCTGCGCGAGCAGTTCATCACTCTGACCGACGATGTGTGGCGTGTGCGCGGCTACGGCGATTTCTTCAATTACTGCCTGCTCGCCGAGGGCGCCGTCGACATCGCCACCGAACCGGAGGTCTCCCTGTGGGACCTGGCCGCTCTGGACATCCTCGTCCGCGAAGCGGGCGGGCGTTTCTCCTCGCTGAACGGTGCACCCGGCCCGCACGGTGGCGACGCCATCGCCACCAACGGCCTGCTGCACGATGAGGTCCTCGACCGCCTGCGCGGCTGACCGCACTCGCGATGTTCGGAGCTAACCGGCCCGCCACGGGGTCGCCGGCGTGAGGTCGATCCCCGCCGGAGGACGCAGGCGGCGCAGCGTGCCGTCCATGCTGGTGACGAACAGCGCCCAGGAGTCCCCGTCACGGTCGATGCGCACCGACGTGGCGCCGTCCGGTGGGTTGCGCACCGGAGCGGGTTTGATCAGGCCCGTGATGATCGCGCACGTTGCGCCGGTCGCCGTATCCACCCGATAGACGGCGCCGAGTATGTGATCGGCCACGAACAGCGCCCCCGCCTTGGTGGCTTCCATATCGTCGGGCAGAGCTACCAGGTCCGGGATACCGGAGACGGTGGTGGGATGAGCCGGATCGTCCAGCCGGACGCGGAGGATCTGCAACGTCATGGTGTCGACGTAGACCGATTCGCCGTCCGCGGCCAGCGCGAGGCCGTTGGCGGGCGGCAGCACCGACCAATCCCGTTCGTACTCGCTGGTCGCCGGCCAGTAGCGGGAGATTCCGTTCGACCCGCCGAGGCCGATCGTGGTGAACAGCAGGCTGCCATCGGGAAGCAACAGCAGGCCGTTGGGCCCGTTCAGCCCGGTGAGCAGAACCTGCACGGCGCCGGTCTCGGTGTCGTAGCGCTGGAGTGTGCCCGGCGGTTCGCTGAGCCCGTCTCCGGTGAGGAAGTAGACGTAGCGTCCGGCGACGCGCACGCCCGCCGGGCGGTACAGGTTCGTGACCAGCTTCTCCAATCGTCCGGCCCGATCGACGTGCGCCAAGTAGCCGTCCATCAGACCGGTGACGTAGAAGCCGCCCCGCCCGTCGGAATCGAGATTCTCCAGATTGCCGACCCCTTCGACCACCGTCGTGGTCTCCCAGCCGTCCGAGCACCTGGAGGGGAATGTCTCCGCCCGCGCCGTCGGTATCGCCGCGGTGACTCCGGCAGTCACCGCGACGGCGCTCAGCACCGCGGCGCACGCCCGAATCCCTATCCGTTTTGCCATGAGCGACAACATAACAGCGCCGGATCCCGCGAGCAGGCCGGCGAACTTCGCTCGAGTGGAGAAAACGCGAGGTCGGCGCGCTGTGACGGAAAGCGAGGGTCTCGGTTGTCCACATGTGGACAACTCGGCGGCCCAACAGGGCGAACGCCGAACGGTGCGGGTACCGCCCCGCCCGTGCGCTCGTAGGATGGGCCGGGTGACTCCCCCCGATGATTTCGCTGCGGTAGCGACCGAAGCCGTGTCCGGATCGGACGCTGGATCCGTTGCGGCGCAAGAGGTTCTACGCCGAGTCTTCGGTTACGACAGCTTCCGCGGTGAGCAGCAGACGATCGTGCAGCGCGTGATCGATGGCGGCGACGCGCTCGTGCTCATGCCGACCGGCGGCGGCAAGTCGCTCTGCTATCAGATCCCCGCGCTGGTGCGTCCCGGCGTCGGTGTGGTGATCTCCCCGCTGATCGCCCTCATGCAGGACCAGGTGGACGCGCTCAGTGCGCTCGGCGTGCGCGCGGGCTTCCTCAACTCCACCCAGTACCCCGACGAGCGCCGGGCCGTCGAAGCGCAATTCGTCGCCGGCGAACTCGATCTGCTGTACCTGGCCCCGGAACGGTTGCGCCTCGACTCCACCGCGCAGCTGCTCGATCGCGGCAAGGTCGCGCTGTTCGCCATCGACGAGGCGCACTGCGTCTCCCAGTGGGGTCACGACTTCCGGCCCGACTACCTGGGCCTTTCGCTGCTGCACGAGCGCTGGCCGGACGTACCGCGGATCGCGCTGACCGCGACCGCCACCGAGAAGACCCGTGACGAGATCATCCAGCGCCTCGACCTCGGCGCCGCCCGCAGGTTCGTGTCCAGCTTCGACCGCCCCAATATCCAGTACCGGATCGAGCCGAAGAATCGTCCCGAGCGTCAGCTGCTGGAATTCATCCGCACCGAGCATGCCGGGGACGCGGGGATCGTCTACTGCCTGTCGCGCAACTCGGTGGAGAAGACCGCGGCGTTCCTTACCGAGAACGGCGTCACCGCCGTGCCCTACCACGCGGGCTTGGACAACCGCACCCGCGCGGAGAACCAGGCGCGTTTCCTGCGCGAAGACGGGTTGGTCGTCGTGGCGACCATCGCCTTCGGTATGGGCATCGACAAGCCCGACGTGCGCTTCGTCGCCCATCTCGACCTGCCGAAGTCGGTCGAGGGCTACTACCAGGAGACCGGGCGCGCGGGCCGCGACGGGCTGCCTTCTACCGCGTGGATGGTCTACGGCCTCAGCGACGTGGTGCAGCAGCGCAAATTGATCGACTCCTCCGAGGGCGACGCCGCCCACCGGCGCCAGCTCCAATTGCACCTGGACGCGATGCTCGCGCTGTGCGAGACGGTCGCCTGCCGGCGCACGCAGTTGCTCGCCTACTTCGGCGAGCCCGGTCTGCCTTGCGGCAACTGCGACACCTGCCTGTCGCCACCACAATCCTGGGACGGCACCGTGGCCGCGCAGAAGTTGCTGTCCACCGTGCTGCGGCTGAAGCGGGAACGCGGCCAGAGCTTCGGCGCGGGGCACATCGTGGACATCCTGCTCGGTAAGAAGAGTCCCAAAGTCCTGCAATACGACCACCACGAGTTGAAGGTCTTCGGGGTCGGCACCGACCTGCGTGACGTGGAGTGGCGTGGCGTGGTGCGGCAACTGCTCGCGCACGGGCTGCTGGCCGTTCACGGCGACTACGGCGTGCTGACGCTCACCGAGGCCAGCAGTGAGGTGCTGTTCGACGGACGACAGGTAGCGCTGCGCCGCGAGCCCGAACGCCAGGCCAAGCCCGCCCGGACCGCGAAGGCCGCCAAGGCGGCCTCCGTCGACCTGACGTCCACCGACCTGCCGCTGTTCGAGAAGTTGCGCGAATGGCGCGCGGCCACCGCGAAGGAACAGGGTGTTCCCGCCTACGTCGTCTTCCACGACGCCACGCTGCGCGAGATCGCGGCGCGCAAGCCCGCGAGCCTCGCCCAGCTCGGCGGCGTCAGCGGTGTCGGCGAGAACAAACTGGCGAAATACGGCGAACAGGTGCTCGAGGTGCTAGCCACCGGATGAACCGCTACCGTCACGCGGGTCACCGATGAGCGGGGACGGTTGCCGGGCAAGGCCGCCGAAAACTATGGAGGACAGCGTGAGCCGGAGCGACACGATCGGGCGCAGGGCGTTTCTGGCCGGTGCGGCCACCCTCGCGGCCGGGACCACGTTGGTCGGGCGCACGCCGGGTCATGCGGTACCCGTCGCCGAGGGTGTCACCAAGTTCCCCTTCCCGGACGAGCGCCGGGTGCGGGTGCTGGTGACCGGCGACGCGGGCACCGGCACCCGCGCTCAGTGGGCGGTCGCCGACGCCATGCGCGCGCTGCACGGCCGCGAACCGGTCTCGCTGGCATTGGGTCTCGGCGACAACATCTACGAGCACGGGCCCGACGGCGCGGCCGACGTCCAGTTCGCCGACAAGTTCGAAAATCCCAATGCCGGACTGGATTTCCCCTGGTTGATGGTGCTGGGCAACCACGACAACAGCTCGGTTCTCGGCGGTGACGGCGGCTGGCTGCTGCGCGGCAACGCCGAGGTGGAGTACCACGCGAACTCCCGGCGCTGGTGGATGCCGAGCCGCTACTACTCGGTGCGGATTCCGGAGCGCAACCCCGTCGTCGAGTTCTTCGTCCTCGACGTCAACCCGCTGGCGGCCTACGTGCCGCCGGTCTTCTCGCCGTACTGGGCGGTCGACGGCCAGTTCATGAACGAGCAGCGCGACTGGCTCGATCGCGCCCTCGCCGACTCGCCCGCCACGTGGAAGATCGCCTGCACCCACCACCCGTATCTGAACAACGGCCCGCACGGGGACGCGGGCCGCTACGAGGGTCTGTCGCTGGAGCCGATCAACGGCGTGCACGTGAAACGCTTCTTCGAAGACCACGTGATCGGACGGTGCCAGTTCATCCTGTCCGGGCACGACCACTCGCTGCAGGTGCTCGAACTCACGGCGGCGTCGAAGGGAACCAGGCAGGTCGTGTCCGGCGCGGCCGCGAAGACGGTCGGCGCGGAGCCGCGGCTCGCCGCGAGCGCGGGCCACGGTGCGCTGTACGAGAACTACCAGGAGCTGGGCTTCATGGTTCTCGAGCTCACCGAGGGCGGAGTCGACCTGGGCGTGCACACGGCCGACCTGGCGACCGGCGCGTCCGTCGAGGTGTTCCGGCGGCGTCTGGCCTGAGTTCCAACTATGTTGCGGCGTGCGAGAATTGCGGCGCGTCGCTCTCTCGGCGGCTACCGTTCTGGCTATGGCACCGGGTGATGGTTCCAGTGACGCGGGCGATGACATCTCCATCAGCTCGGTGGGGGGTGAGACGCCGGACACGCCGCCGTATGTGCGCGGCCGGACCGATCCGGCGGTCGAGAACGTATGGTTGCGCCGCAGTCCGCCGCCGCCGCGCCCTGGCGTACCGCGGATGTCGACGGTGGCGCTGCTCGTCGCGTTCCTCGCCGTGCTCACGCTCTACGTGGTGCTGCATCAGGGCGGTTAGCGCGTCCGCGACCTGCGGGAATAATCCGGTTGCCGGGTCACTTAAAGTGGACCGTTATGAAGGAGAAGGGGCGCAAGGTCATCGCGACCAACCGCCGGGCGCGGCACAACTACACGATCCTGGACGTCTACGAGGCCGGGATCGCGCTGGTCGGCACCGAGGTGAAGAGCCTGCGCGAGGGCAAGGCTTCACTGGTGGACGCCTTCGCGACGGTGGACAACGGCGAGGTGTGGCTGCGTGGGCTGCACATCCCCGAGTTCAGCCACGGCACCTGGACGAACCACGCGCCGCGCCGGGTGCGCAAGCTGCTGCTGCACAAGCGGGAGATCGAGCGGCTGGTCGGTAAGTCGCGGGAGGGCAACCAGACGCTGGTGCCGCTGTCGATGTATTTCTCCGACGGCAAGGTGAAGGTCGAGCTGGCGCTGGCCAAGGGCAAGCAGGACTACGACAAGCGGCAGGACCTGGCCCGGCGCACCGCCGAGCGAGAGGTCACCCGTGAACTCGGACGGCGGGTCAAAGGCATGAGGTGACCGCCGTCCTGCTCGCGCTGGCGGCCGCGGTGGGCTACGGCGTGAGCGATTTCTACGGCGGTGTGGCGTCGCGGCGGGTGACCGCGCTGCGTGTGGTCATCTATTCCTATCCGTTCTCGGTGCTGCTGGTCCTCGTGGCGCTCCCGCTCGTGCCCGGGAGCCCGGACGCGGCGTCGTTGTGGTGGGGCGCGGCGGCGGGCCTGGCGAGCGGCGTCGCGGTGTGGTGGTTCTATGCCGCGCTGGCCAGCGGTCCGATGGCGGTCGTGTCACCGCTGACGGCGGTGCTGGTCGCGGGCATTCCGGTACTCGCCGGTCTGGCGACCGGCGAGCGTCCCGGCCCGCTGGCCTTCGCCGGCATCGTATTCGCCCTGGTCGCCGTGCTCTTGGTGAGCCGGGAGTCGCCGGACGACGTGACGGAGGAGATCACCGGCGGCCGCGAACTACGGTTCACCCGCAAGGTCGCCGCGCTGACCATCGGGTCCGGCGCCGCGTACGGTCTTGCCTTCGTGTTCTTCCACGAGACCTCCGCGGACTCCGGACTGTGGCCCCTGCTCATGCAGCGGATCGCCGCCACCGCGGTGGTCTGGCTGACCGCGTTTGCCGCCAGGGACTTCGGGCGGTTGCGCGGCGAACCGCTGCGGCTGGCCTGCTATATCAGCGCGCTGGACGTGATCAGCAACGCGGCGCTGCTGTACGCCTTCCACGGATCGCTGTTGTCGCTGGTGAGCGTGATCGGCTCGCTGTATCCGGCGGTGACCGTGCTGCTGGCGATGGTTCTGCTCGGCGAGCGGGTGCACCGGCAGCAGCTGATCGGTTTGATCCTCGCGCTGGCCGCGGTCGCGCTCATCGCCGCGGCCTGAAGGTCACGCGCCCGCTCGGACGCGGTGCGGGCCGGGCACTCGGTGACGGGTCCGCCGCCCGAGTGCCGAAAACGCGGTCCGGGTCCGCGCGTACCCGGACCGACGCGTCATCGACGCACGCCGATCGCGCGGATCACCGCGTGCACGGTTCGTGCATCGAGATCCGCTTCAGCGTGGGACTGCGATAGTCGGCCACCACGGTGCGCGACCCCAGCGCAGTGGACGGGTCGGGCACGTTGACCACCGCGCGCTGCGCCGCGACATCGGGTTCGTCACGCCCGTAGATCTGCGGCGCCGCCATTCCCTCGGAGTCGACCGTGAGCCCGGCAAGGGCCTTGCGCAGTGTCGGCCGGTCCATGCCGCCGGTCTCGGCTGCCTTGGTGAGCAGCGCCTTCAGCGGATACGAGATCGCCCAGCCCAGGTTGTAGCCGAAGTTCGTCGGTTCGCTCGGCGCGGCGTTCCTGGCGCGCTGGGCTCCGGTGCTCGCGCCGTCCCAGCCGTCGAACGGAGAGGTGTAGTTGTACAGCGCCGTGAGCGCGGGTGCGGCCGGTGTCTTGAGCAGCGCGCTGTTCCAGGTCGGGGTGGACCCGAGGAATCGGCCCGTGTAACCGGATTTCGCCAGCTTGCCGACGATTTCGGCGGTTTCGGCCGGGCCGGTGGCCAAGAGGACCACATCCGGCGGGTCGGCCAACAGCTCGGCGACCGGGTAGTCCTGTGTGCCGACTTCGGTGTTGGGTCCGGTGTCGATCCGCTCGGTGATCGTCGCGCCGTTGTCCAATGCCCACTTCAGCGCCCCGCTGGCGTAGTCGCCGCCGTAGTTGCCGCGGTAGGCGACCACGCCGAGCGTGCGTGGCTGATAGAAGTTCTGCGCGAACCAATCCAGGCCGAGCACGGCTTCCGTGCAGTACGAGAAACCGTCGTCGAGCACCAGATCGCGGTCGGTGCCGCGGTACTGCCAACCCGACCAGAGTGTGCCTGCCCCGGTCACCAGGTCCGCCTCGTCCATCTCGTGCAGCACGGCGAGCGTCTGCGCGGTCCCGAAACTCATCGCGAGCGCCAGCACATGCGGCGCTATGTTCTCGAATTCCGTGACGTGCCTGCGCGGATCGTAGGCCGTGTCGCGCGTGTAGGTGGTGATGTCGACCTCGTAGCCGCCGATGCCGCCCTGCTTGTTCACCTCGTTCCAGAACGCGACTTGACCGTCCTGCAAGGACTTTCCTAGAGGAGCGAAGGGGCCGTTGTTCAGGTCCGACAGAACGCCGAGATAGATACAGCCCTTGTCACGCTGGATCGCGTGGGGGCAGGCTTCGCGGGTGACGCCTGGTGCGGCGGCGGGCGACGAGGCCGAACAGCCGCCGGTCAGGACGAGCCCGAGCGTGAGGGGAGCGGCCACGAGACGAAGTAGCCGACGAAAAGTATGAGGAAAAGGCATTTCTTGCTCGCTTACGGCTGCACGCAGGGCTCGTTGAGGGTGATGCGGTCCTGAGTCGGGCCGTGATAGTCGGTCGCCAGCGTCCTCGCGCCCAGCGGCGCGGTCTGATCAGGCACTTCGATCACGGCGCGCTGCCGGGTGAGGTCCGGCTTGACCGCGCCGTAGGTGTGTTCCGGAATCGCGCCCTCGTAGTCGACGCGCAGGCCGTGCACGGCTTGACGGACACCCTTGCGGGTCAGCTTGCCTTCGTTGACCGCCCGGGTGAGCAGCGCCTTCATCGGATAGGAGAACATCCAGCCCGCGCTGTAACCCCAGGTGGAGGGTTCTCGGGTCGCCGAGGCCCTGGCCCTCTTGGCGCCCGCGCTGGTTCCGTCCCAGCCGTCCAGCGGTGAGGTCATGTTGTAGCGAGCGGTGATCGCCGAGGCCGCAGGACTTTTCAGCAGGCCGCCGTTCCACGTCGGGCCCGAGCCGAGGAACCTGCCAGGGAAACCGGCCAGTGCCGCCTTGCCCATGATCTCGCCCGCTTCCGCGGGCCCTGTGGCAAGGAGCACGAGATCCGCTCTGGTATTGAGGATCTTCGCGACCGCCGCGTCTTGGTTGCCGATCTGGGTGTTCGGCTCGGTGTCTATCTGCGCCACCAGGTCGACCCGATTGGCCGACGCCCATTTCTTGGCGCCGGTGGCGTAGTCGCCGCCGTAGTCGCCCTGGTAGCTGACGGTGGCGATCGAACTCGGCTTGGCTTCGTGCTCGGCGATCCAGTCCAGGGCGATGATCGCCTCGGAGCAGTAGGAGTAGCCGGACTCCAGCAGCAGACCCTTGTCGCTGTTCTCGAATTGCCAACCCGACCACAGGGTTCCGGCAATGGCGACCATGTTTGCCGCGTCCATCTCGGGAAGTACCTTCTGCGTCTGCACCGTGCCCAAACTCATCGAGAGCGCGAGGACATGCGGCTCGATCCGCCGGTAGGCCTCGGCATGTTTCTGCAGATCGTAGTTCGTATCCTCGGTGTACGTGGCGATGTCCACCTCGTACTTGCCGCCGATCCCGCCCGCTTCGTTCACCGCCTTCCAGAACGCCAACTGGCCGTTGTTGATGTCCTTGCCCAGCGCGGCGAACGGCCCACTCGTCAGATCGGACAGCACGCCGAGATAGATACACCCTTTGTGGGAGTCCACCGCGTTCGGACACGGGTCGGCGGTGACTCCGGGTTCGATGGCTCCGGTCGGCTCGCCACGCAGGACGGAACATCCGGTCAGGACGAGCCCGGCGATGACGGTGAGGGCGGACAGGCGCAGCAACCTGTCCCGAATGGTGCGAACTGCCAAAGTGTTTCCTTAGTCTGAAATCGAGATCCGCTGCTCAGAGCCGATCGTACGGCTCGTGCAGTGTAAGTCGGGTTCGTCGTCGGACCTCGAGAATCGACTACCAGCATCCGGGAAGGGCGAGGCGAGGTGCTCGCCGGAGCGGGTGACTCGAGATCCGGTCGCGGGGCGCTCGGCGCATATGCTCGCGGCGCGCCCTCGTGGGTCGGCGTCCACCTCCGGGCCGCGTCCGTAGATCGCCTTCGGGTGTGGCGACCGCCACCGCCGGATATCGGGATGATCCGCGCTTTCCCCGGTGTTAACATGAACAGCCCGGCAAGGTGCTGGGGCGTACGGGGCTGAACGGTTTCGACTGCGTACGTAGATTTAGGGGAAGCGTGTCGGTGCAGGCAAGAGACCACCGTAAGCGTCGTTGCAACCAATTAAGCGCCGATTCCAATCAGCGCGAGTACGCTCTCGCTGCCTGATCAGCAGAGCGTCTCTGTCGGCCCGGGGCATGCCCTCGGCTCCGGTGCCGGCATCAGCTAGAGGGCTAACCGTCCTACTCGGTCGCGGAGTAGGGCGGGACATCGAACAGCGGCTGGGATCGTCATCCGGGCTTGTTCGCGGGACCCGGAGATCCGAGTAGAGACACAGCGAACTGCACACGGAGAAGCCCTGAAGACGCGGCGGAGGACCCGGGTTCGATTCCCGGCAGCTCCACGATAAGGCCCCTCACTTGCACCGCAGGTGAGGGGCCTTTTTCATACCGCTACGCTGGTGTCTTCCGGGGCCGTGCCCACAATGTGCCCACACTTCTGGGCGGCAGCACGTAGACCTTCGCTCATCCGATCGGCCACGTCGTCGAGATCGTCCTCGAACAGGTGCCCGTAGTTGTCGAGCGTCATCGTGGCTGTCTTGTGCCCGAGCTGCCGTTGCACCGTCTTCACGTGCGCGCCGCTGGCGATCATCAGCGACGCGGCGGTGTGCCTGAGCTGATGCGCAGTCACTCGGGGAACGTCGCCGGGCCGGTCGGGTTGCCGTCGTCGTCGTGCGGTATCGACGCCTTGATACAGCGCCGTGTGTACAAGACGTTGTCGGCAGAGTCGATGCCTCGGTGGTGTTGGCCACCTCTCGGGCTGATCGTCACCCCAGTGGCACTCAACCCCTTCGCCACCGTTCGCTTGGCCATGTGGTGCTCCGCCTTCAGCCGAGCCATCGACACACCGGCCTCGTACTTGGACTCGATCTCGGCAGCCTCTTTGGGTGTGAGGTGCTTCTTCCGACCGCCGGGTGTCCGCGGTTTCGGTGGCTCCAGACTGCGCGGTCCATGGAGAGCATGGGCCTTGCTCGTTCCGCTGGGTGTCTTGTGGGGGTGCAACCCCCACACCCGCCCGGTGTCGCTCCTTGTGATTGTTGCGCCACTGTGCGGCGCGTTCTCGCCTTCGCCACTTCGCGGTGCTCGCACATCGCTTCACCTTCTGGCGTAAGTCGCGGCAGTTGGGCGGCGGCATCGTGCTGCGGGGCACGGGGACCGTTTTCGGTGCATGGGCGGGATGTGGGAGCTGTCGAACGGGGTAATTCGGGCGAATCGGTCGGATTCTGTTTGGTTGCTGAGCGCGGTGGAATCTCTCGGGTAATGTCCATTGACCAGGGAAAATGGGGTGTTTGCCCCCCGGTATCTGGATGGCTGCCATGAGGCTCGAGAGCGAGATGCGGTGCTACTCCCCCCGGGGCGGTTGCGGGGGGTCGACATGACCGCGGATGTCGCGGGCAACGGCATGCGGTCGATTCTGCGTGCCGCCTGTGTGAGCGTCGGTATCGATGCGAGCGATGCCGAGCCCGTGGGCGCGCAGGGGGTCTATCGGTTGCGCGACGGAATCGTCGTGCGGATCGGCGGGCGGCAACAGAAGCTGGCGACTTCGCGGGAAGTCGCCGTGTCTCGATGGCTGGAGACCTGTGGGGTGTCGGCGACGCGGGTCGTCCCGGATATCCCGCAGCCGGTCGTGGTCGACGGCCGACCGGTGACCTTTTGGCAGGAGTTGCCGCCGCATCACTCCGGCACGCCCGGCGAGGTCGGCAAGGCGCTGGGAGAGTTGCATCGGCTGCCGCTGCCCGGTTTCGAGCTGCGCCGGATGGCGCCCCTGGCTCGGGTGGAGGAGGACATCGCCGCCGCCCAGACGGTGACCGAGGACGACCGGCGCTGGTTGGGCAAACATCTGGACGAGTTGCGCGGCCGCTGGAAGGCGCTGCCGCGGGGTCTGCCGTGGTCGGTGGTGCAGGGCGCGGGCTCGGGCGACGGCGTGGTGGTCGGCGACGACGGCGACGCGATCCTGGTCGGATTGGAACGGGCTGTGATCGGCCCACCGGAGTGGGACCTGGTGCACATGGCGATCGAGTGCTGGACCGCCAAAAAGATCACCGCCTCGGAGTACGCCGAGTTCTGTACCGGATACGGCCGGGATGTGATGCGGTGGGACGGCTTCTACCTGCTGCGCGACATCCAGGAGTTCCGGATGGCCTTGCAGTCGTTGCGGGCTGCCGCCGTCGACCCGAGCCATCAGCGGTTGGCGCTGCGCCGCCTCGCATACATCCGCGGTGACGAGGGCATGCGACCGTGGCCCGAGTGGGCGGACACCGACTAGTCTGCCGCGACATCCCGGTGCGCCTGCTGGGTACGACAGTGCGTCGTCCGCAGCAATCGCGAGAGCGGTCAGGGCAGCTTCGTATAGCGGTGGGCGGGAACCAGGACCGGATCAGTGGGGCCAGGAGCCGCGTGGGTGAAGACGCCTTCGCCGGTCCAGCCCTGGTTCGTAGGGAAGGCGGCGGGCGCGGGTGTCGCCGACGCGCTCGGCCGCGGACTCGAACGAGTCGCGCGGACGCACGGCCGGGATGTCGGGGACGTCGGCCCGATGTGCGTCGCGCCAGCCGAGGTATCCCATCTCGGCGGCCGCCGAGGCGTCCTCGGGCCTGGCGCGGCGCCGGGGCAGTGTCGGTCATCCGCCAGGGTGGTAGCGGCGAACGCGTCGGCGATCAGCCCTGCTGGGTCGGGACGACGACGATCTCGGCGATGTTGACGTGCCGGGGTACGTCGACGGCGTAGGCGATCGCGTCCGCGATATCGCCGGGTTCCAGGATCTCGATCGCCGTGCGCCACTGCGCCAGGCCGGAGCGCTGTTGCTCGTCCTGCATCCCGTCGCCGAGTTCGGTGCCGACGAAGCCCGGTTCGATGTTCTTGATCCGGACGCCGCGCGGCCCGAACTCGGCGCGCAGGTTGCGGGTCAGGTGTGCGACCGCCGCCTTGGTGGCGGTGTAGACGGCGTAGTTGGGGAAGACCGTGTGCCCGCCGATCGAGCCGACCAGCACCAGATCGGCGCGCTTGCCGTCGGTCGCGGCCGCGAGCAGGTCATCGATGAACGCTCGTCCGGTGTAGAGCAGCCCGGTGACGTTGGTGCCGACCATCTGGTCCCACTCGTCGGTGAGGGCGGACTCGAACGGCGCGGCGAGCATGACGCCCGCGTTCGCGACGACGAGGTCCACGGGCCCGAACGCCGCACGCACCGTGGCGGCGGCATCGCGCACGGACTGCTGATCGCCGACGTCGGCGACGACCGGGAGGGCGTCCGCGCCGAGTTCGGCGGCGAGTTCTTCGATGCGATCCTTGCGCCTGCCCAGCAGGGCGACCTTGGCGCCGCTCCGCGCGAGCCGCCGTGCGGTGGCGGCGCCGATTCCACTCGATGCTCCGGTGACGACCGCGACGCGGCCGGTGAGGTTGTCGTTCGTCATGTCCACTACTTTCCGGCCCTTCGCGTGCGCCTGACAGGCTGCGGACTTCCTGGTAGTCGCGGGGCCACCCAGGAGCGGCGCCCCTGACCTACGCTCGGGTCATGGACTCCGACAATCGACTGGGCGCCTTCCTACGCGCGCGCCGCGAATTGGTGCGACCGGAGGATTTCGGGTTGCCGGGCGGCGGCCAGCGGCGGGTCGCCGGTCTGCGCCGGGAGGAGATCGCGCTGCTCGCCGGGGTGAGCGCCGACTATTACGTGCGACTGGAGCAAGGGCGCGACCGGCATCCTTCCGAACAGGTCATCGCGTCGCTCGCGCGGGTGTTCGCGCTGGACGAGGAGGGCACGGCGCACCTGCGGGAACTGGCCAGGCCGACGGCCAGACGGCCGAGAGCGCCGCGGCGGCCCGAACGTGTGGCGCCCGGCTTGCTGCGCCTGATGAACGCGTGGCCGCACACGCCGGCGCTGGTGCTGGGCAGGTACCTGGACGTCCTGGCGGCGAATCCCTTGGCCGCGGCCGTCAACTCGTGTTCGGTTCCGGGAGTGAATCAGGTGCGCATGGTCTTCCTCGATCCGGAGGCGCGCGACGTCTACCTGGATTGGCCGACCATCGCGGCCGACACCGTCGCCAGCCTGCGGGCGACCGCGGGCGCGGACCTGGACGACCCGCGATTGACCGAGCTGGTCGGCGAGTTGTCGCTGAAGAGCGAGGAGTTCCGGCAGCTGTGGGCCCGCCATGACGTCCGGGCGAAGACCGGGGGCGTCAAGAAATTTCGCAACCCCATGGTCGGGGACCTGACCTTGTCCTACGAGACATTCAGCGTGAACGGCGCGCCGGGCCGGATACTCATCGCCTACCACGCGGAGCCGGGATCGCCCTCGGAGCGATCTCTGGCACTGCTCGGCAGTTTGATCGCCGACAACCCGGGGACGGCAGATGATGCGCAGCGTCCCGCCGGTCAGCCGGACGTGACGCGGCAAGCGCGCTGAGCGGCCGGAGCCGTCAATCCTTCGCTTCGGTCCGCGTCGCCCCCGCCGACGCAGCTACCACACACGCGACGCCCGCCCACTGTCCGAGATTCATGATCTGACCGAGGACGACCAAACCCGCGATCGCCGCGACAGCTGGCTCCAGACTCATCAGCACACCGAAGACGCGGGGCGGGATCCGCCGCAGCGCTTCCAGCTCCACCGAATACGGAAGCACCGACGACAGCAACGCCACCGCGAATCCGGCGGCGAGCACGCCGGGCTGCAACAGCGCGGCGCCCGCGTCGATGACACCGACCGGCAGCATGACCAGGCCGCCGAACGCCATGGCCAGTGCCAGACCGCCGCCGCCGCTGGTCTGTTCGCCGAGTGCGGCGCTCAGCAGGATGTAGCCTGCCCAGCACGCCGCCGCGGCCAGCGCGAACAGCACTCCGGCCCAGTTCACGTCGCCATCGGACCGGGTCAGCAGCAGCACTCCCGCCCCGGCGAGCATCGCCCACAGCGGGTCGATCCAGCGCCGCGATCCGGCCAGCGCGACGCTCAGCGGTCCGAGGAACTCGATGGTCACCGCCATGCCGAGCGGAATCCTATCGATCGCTTCGTAGAACGAGAGGTTCATCAGCGCGAGCACCGCGCCGTAGCCGAGGACGACCGGCAGCGCGCCGCGTGCCACCCGCAGCGACGAGCGCCAGATCACCAGCAGGACGATCCCGGCGAAGACCAGCCGCAGCGTGACCGCACCGGCCGCTCCGGTCGCCGCGAACAGTTGCTTCGCCACCGCCGCGCCCACTTGCACGCTGACGATGCCCGCCAGCACCAGCGCCGTCGGCGGTACGCCACCGAGCCCCTGAGCGGCGACCGAACGCCGGACCGAGACCGTCCTCGCCCCGCGCGCCCTCCGCTCGAAGTCGATCGCCACCACGCCGCACCTCCGTTGTCTCGGGAAGACCTCCGGACACCCAACCACGCCGGGGCGACACGACCGTCAGGCGGTGCGGGCCCCATCGAGATTCCGCGGTTTGCCCCCGTCGAAGCCGTGGGGGAGTGAGTATCTAGTTATCGCGCCGGTGCGCGGCCGGCGTCCGTTCGACGAAGAGCGACTCACGACCGATAGGACCACTCCGCATGCGAAAAGGAGTTGCCGCGATAGCGGCGGCGATCGGAACCGGCGCGGCAGTCGCGCTGGCTTGCCCACCCCCGGCCGGAGCCACGGTGACCCAGGTGGGGATGTATCCCGGCATCAATTTCGGCTTGGCGACGAACTACGGAACAGGCTGCACCTACACCGCGCGAGCGACGGTGACCGACATCGTCACACCGGTGACGTTCTACGACAACGGCATCCCGTTCGGCGTGGTCCGCCCGTCGGGCGGCGTCGCACTGATCGACTGGGTGCCCGCGACACCGGGGCCGCACACCGTCAGCGCGGTACAAGAGCCGTACGCACCGTATGTGGCGGGAATCGACCTGCGGGTCGGTGAAGGCGTCCACCTGGGGTACGCGTGCGTCGTCCTCGGCGGTTGACGGGTCCGCCGCGCCGGTAGTGTCGAAATCGGCGGTGCTGAGCTCGATCTTTTCGTCGGGAAAGGAAGTGAGCATGCGAAGCAACGGGCCGATCGTGGTCGGTGTGGACGGGTCCGCCGGATCGGCGGCGGCGGTCGCGTGGGGAGCGCAGGCGGCCGCGCAGCATCGGGCGCCGCTGTGTCTGGTGCACGTGCTGGATCCGGTCGCCGACTACGGGCCCGGCGTCACCGAACCGCTCACCAGCACCGACTACGCCCGATTGGAGGGGCACGGTCGCTGGGTGCTGGACACCGCGACCGAGGAGGCGCTCATCGCGGTCCGGGCGTTGCACGACATCGAGATCACCACCGAGTTGGTGTACGAGCCGGTCGGTCCGGCGCTGCTGGACCGTACCCGCGGAGCGCGGATGATGGTGGTCGGAACCCGGGAACGCGGGACCGTCCGGCGCGCTCTGCTCGGGTCGGTGAGCGCGGCGCTGGCCCGCCGGGCGCGCTGCCCGCTGGTCGTGGTCCGGGAGGGCGCGCCGCTCAGCCCGGAGGCCAGGAAGCAGCTGATCGTGGTCGGGGTGGACGGTACGGAGGTCAGTGAACCCGCCATCGAAGCGGCACTGCACGAGGCCTCGGCGCGGGATGTGCCGCTGCTGGCACTGCACGTGTGGACCGGCGTCGAATTGCCGTCGGCGAGGGCGGAGCTCGCGGGTGACACCGAAAAGCAGATCGTGCTCGCGGAGAGCCTCGCCGGATGGCAGGAGCGCTTTCCGGACGTCGAGATCCGGCGCGAGATCGTGACCGATCGGCCCGAGCGCTGTCTGCTCGAACGCTCCGAGCGAGCCCAGTTGCTCGTGGTCGGTAGCCGGGGCCGAGGTGGGTTCGCAGGCATGCTGCTCGGCTCGACCAGTCAGGCGCTGCTGCTGTCGGTGGCGTGCCCGATCATGATCGTCCGCGACCTGTCGATGGTGGTCCGCCACCTGCCCGACTGAGCGTTACGCTCCGGTCGTCGAACCCGGCCGGACGATCATCAGAACGGTGACCGCCGCCCACAGCAGGTTGAACACCCCGGTGTCCATGGCGAGACGGCGGATCAGCGTCGGTGTCGTCCCGGTGAGGTCTGCCAGGATCTTCTGCTGTCCCGGCAGCACGAGCAGTGCGAGCACACCCGCCGCGGCGGCCGTTAACCCGATCGACACCATCAGCCATGCGTCGCTGAGCACGCCGAGACTCAGCGCGGTGAGCAGACCGAAGGCCGGGACGAGCACGCCGAGCAGAGCGTAGACCCGGCAGATGCGATGCAACGTGCCGAGGACGGCGGGGCTGTGCTCGGCTCCGGATGGGGCGAGGGCGCGGCGGGTGGTGGCGGGAAACATGCTGGCAGCCACCGTCACAGGTCCGACGGCGATGATCACGGCGAGCACGTGGACCGAGAGCAGGAACTTCGTCACGGCGGTCGACACTAGTAAGCGCGGCGCGTACGAGAAATTGGCGAAAGTGCCATATAGCGATTGATTCTCGCCATTAGCCTTGAACTGCCCACTCCTCCCAGGGCGCACTAGATCGGCATTGGCTGAAATCGACCGGATAACTACGCTATTGCCATGCACACCGTGGTCGTACTCGCGCTGGACGGAGTGATCTCGTTCGATCTGGCCACGCCGGTGGAGGTGTTCGGGCGAACCTGCCTGCCCGACGGACGCCCCGCCTATCGCGTGCTGGTCTGCGCGCCCGCGCCGACGGTCGACGCGGGCGTGTTCACGCTGTGTGCGTCCCGGGGGCTCGACGCGCTGGCTGAGGCCGACACGATCGTGCTGCCCGGCTGCGCCGATCCGGGCCTGCCGGTGCCAGCCGAGGTGATCGACGCGCTACGCCGGGCCGCCGCCGCGGGTACCCGTATCGCGTCGATCTGTTCCGGCGCCTTCATCTTGGCGGCGACCGGATTGCTGAACGGCCATCGCGCGACCACGCACTGGCTCGCCACCGCGGAACTAGCCGCCCGCTACCCGGAGATAGAGGTGGACCCCGGCGTGCTGTACGTGGACAACGGTTCGTTGCTCACCTCGGCGGGCGCCGCGGCCGGGATCGATCTGTGCCTGCACATGGTCCGCCGCGACTACGGCTCGGCGGTGGCGGCGGACGCGGCCAGGAAATCCGTCGTGCCGCTGGAGCGGGAAGGGGGACAGGCGCAGTTCATCGTGCACGACCAGCCACCGACGCCGCGCGGCTCGGTGCTGGAGCCGGTGCTGCGGTGGATCCAGGACAACTCCGCGCGCGACCTCTCCCTCGACGAGATCGCCGTACAAGCCGGAATGAGCACCCGCACGCTCAACCGGCGGTTTCGCGAGCACACCGGAACGACGCCCCTGCAATGGCTGTTGCGTGCGCGCATCCGGCAGGCGCAGCATCTGCTCGAAGTCACCAGTCACCCGGTGGACCGGATCGCGGGCCAGGTCGGTTTCGGGTCGCCGACCGCGTTCCGCGACCGCTTCAAGCGAGTGGTCGGGACGAGCCCGCACAACTACCGGGCAGCCTTTCACGCCGACCGATGAGTTCTCGCGCGTCACCCCGTCGGATCAAGCGACCGAGTTCGCAACACCGATCCAGGAGCAACGCGCATGAGGAAAATCACCGCAGGCCTGTTCATCGCCCTCGACGGCGTCATCGAAGATCCGCAGAACTGGCACTTCCCGTATTTCGACGACGCCATGGGGGCGGCTGTCGACGCCCAACTCGGCGCCGCCGACACCCTGTTGCTCGGCCGCAGGACCTACGAGAGCTTCGCGGGCGCATGGCCGGAGCGCGAAGCGGCGGGCGGCCCGGACGCGGCGTTCGCGAAGAAACTGGGCGATGCGCGCAAACTCGTGGTGACGCGGCAGAACCTCGAATTCACCTGGCGCAACTCCGAAGTGATCGACGGCGACCTGATCGAGGTGGTGACGGCATTGAAGGGCGAGCCGGGCGGGGACATCGGCATGAGCGGCTCGGTCTCGGTCGTCCGTCAGTTGCTGTCCGCCGGGCTGCTGGACGAACTGCACCTGCTGGTGCATCCGATCGCGGTCGGCAAAGGCGAGCGCCTGTTCCAGGACGGCGCAACCACTGTTCCGCTGCGCCTGCTGTCCTCGGAGACCTTCGACACCGGGGTGCTGCACCTGGTTTACACCCGCGACGAGGCCGCGCTCGCCGGAACGTACGAAGACGCGAAAGTGCATCTGTCCCAGAGCGTTCGGTAAGCGTCGGCTCCGGATCGCGCAGGGGGTTGCCGCTGAGTTTCGGTCCAGCGCTCGCCATTTCGAAACTCGGACAGTGCCAGTGCGAACTATATGGAGTGTCCGAGCGCTTTCGTGACGATGCCGCCGGTGACCGATTTGACGAGGTAGCTCGTGGAGTCGTGCGGCGACGCGCCGTTGTCGAAGTGCGGCTCGGTGACCGGAGCGACGGTGCCGCCGGGATACGGCGGGAAGAACACGGTGAGATCGAGGTGCGCCGCGACGAGATCGTCCTCGTCCACCAGGTTGTGCCAGTTCGTCACCGCCTTCGGCACGGTGCTCGGCTGCGGGCGCAGCCGGTCGTACACGACCGTGCGCAGGCCCAGTGGCGAGCCCATGGTCAGCAGGGACACCGGATGGTCGGTGCGGTGCAGCGCCTCGTAGGCCACCACGCTGCCGAGCGAGTGCGCGATCACCAGGCGCGTTTCGGGGCCGATCTGGTCGAGCACCTGCCGCTGGGCGTACTCCCGCACCTCGTCGTCGGTGAAGTACCGGGTGACCTGGGACAGTGCCGCTATGACGAACTTCTGGGCCAGCCCGAACCCGAACGGCGCGAACCAGCGCAAGCGCATCAGCGCGTTCAAAGCGGGCCGCAGCCTCGCGTTCGCTCCCTGCGCCACCGCGTCCGGCGGCGGGGGAGTGCCGAGTCGGCGGGCCGTCGCCCGATCGCGCTGGTCACCGGCGTGCTCCACGGCTGTCGCGAGCCACGTGGCCGCGAGTTGCTCCATCAGGTCGAGTTGCTCGTCGTCGAGTTCGGTCCCCGCACCCTGGGCGCCCTCGACCAGGAACCGATTGCCGTAGAACGCCATGCGGGTCGACAAGTCGCCGGGAGTACCGTTGCGCCACAATCGGTCCGCCAATTCGGGTGCGCCGTAGTTGCGTACGCCTCCGGCGAGTCCGGGCAACCAGCGCGCCTCCAGCGTGTCGGCCGATTCCTGTTCCTGCGCGATGCCGTGCACGAGGACGATCGTCGCCAACGTCCCACCCCTTTCGATTCCCGGTGTCGGGAACAGTGTCCCTCATCGGAGGCGGGATCGGCAGCGTGGCTCATCGTCCGGAACGGTTCCGTGCGCGAATCGCTTTGCCCAGTGGGGCAATCGAATTGGCGAGTCCGAACAGCACCCGCTCGGCGATCGAGTGCTGCGGGGGCAGGACGGCGAGTTGGCGGGCGAGTTCCAGCCCGTTGACGATCGCCGTGTTCGACTCGATCAGCCCCTCGCGCACGACGAACACGTCGGTGCCCAGCAGATCGAGGTGTCTTCCGTTGGGGGCCAACCCGATCAGCGGCGCGGTGCCGTCGAACCGGCCGTGCATGCGCCAGTGCACCACGGCACGCTCGTCTTGCGCTGTGACCGAGAGGATCTCCACCGTCAGGTCGGGGACCGCGGCGTGCACGTCACGGAAGAAGGCCACGACCTCGCCCGGAGCGCGCAGATCGGCGACGCCGACGAACACGTCGATCGCACCCGGCCGCCAGCAGTCGGAGACGGTTTGCCAGTTCTGCTCGCCGATGGCCTCGACGTAACGACGCGCCACCGAGCCCGGGTCGCCTGAGTTCGTCAACGGTAATCCTTTCGTCATCGCGATAGTGACCTATTCGGGGATGACCGCGCTCCACGCCCACGCCCGACATCCTGCTCGTCCCGACGGGCCCGGCCCGGCGGCGGCCGCGGTCGACGACGCGCTGCCGGCCTGGCTGCGGCGAGCGCACCGGAGCCCCACCCGGTGGACGAGCTCGGTGTGCACGGGTTCGCTGGTACTGGCCGCGGCCGGACTGCTGGACGGACGCCTGCCACGACGCATCGGCCGGCGCAGTCGGCATTGCGCGCACTCGGCGCGGACGTTCGCCCGGAGGAACGAGTGGTGCGTAACGGGAGAACAGCCACGGCCGCAGGAGTCTCCGCAGGCATCGATCTGGCGCTGTGGCTGGTCGGGGACGTCTTCGGCGCGGAGCAGGCACAGATCGCTCAGTTGATCATCGAGTACGACCCGCAGCCGCCGTACGACGCCGGTCACGTCGGCAAGGCCTCGCGCGCCGTGCGGCGGGCCGCCACCGCCCAGTGGAAAATCTTCAGGCGTCCCGCCATTTGATCGAGCAACCCATGCTCGGCCGGTGTGGTTCGGGCGCGGGCTCGCCCGCGAGCACGGCCTCGACGGCCGTGCGCAAGTCGTCCCCGGTCAGCGGCTTGCCGTTCCCGGGCGTCGATTCGTCGAATGCGCCGCGGTAGGCGAGTCGGAGGTCGGCGTCGTAGAGGAAGAAATCGGGAGTGCATGCGGCGCGGAAGGCCCGCCCCACGTGCTGCTCCTCGTCGACGAGATAGGGAAACGTCCAGCCCGCGCGGATCGCTTGGTCGCGCAGCCGCAGCGGTGCGTCGTCCGGGTAGGCGGTCGCGTCGTTGGTGCAGATGGCCACGGTCGGCATGGACGGCAGCGAGTCGACCAGTTCGCCGAGCGCGGCCTCGATGTGCTTGACGTAGGGGCAGTGATTGCACGCGAAGACGACCAGCAGACCGGGTCCGTCCGCGAAGTCGTCGCGGGAGTAGATCCGCTGGTCGAGATCGGGTAGAGCGAAGTCGGGTAGCGGTGTGCCGATGGGAACCATGTGTGAGGTATGCGCCATGGTGTGCCTTCCGTCGGGATCGCAGAGGACAGCGGGAGCCTAACCCCGTGTCGTCCGATTCGTCGGAAATACGCCGATGAACGGTCAGTCGGCGTGGCGGGCTTCTCAGCAGGTCAGATCGGCCGGATCAGTGTTCGCTCCGCACAGCACCACGCACACCCGCTCGCCGGGCCTAAGTCGGAACGCCGGCTCCGCGCCGCGTATCGCCGCCAAGGCGGTCGCCGCGGCGTGCTCGACGGCGAGGCGGCGCTGCGCCCACAGCTCGCGGCGCGCCGCCACGATCGCGTCGTCGTCGACCAGCACCGAGGCCACGTCGTAGCGCTGTGCGGCCGTCAGCGCCAGCTGCGAGGCGCGCCGGGCGCCGAGCGAGTCGGCGGCGATCGAGTCGACCTCCACGTCCACGACCTGCTCGGCCTCGATCGCGGCGTGCAGCGCGCGGCAACGAACCGGTTCGACGGCGACGGTCCGGACACCGTAGTGATCGGCGGCGGTGGCCACACCCGCGAACAGCCCGCCGCCGCCGACGGCGACCACGACGGCGCCGAGATCGGGGATGCGCTCGTGGATCTCGGTCATGAGCGTGCCCGCACCGGCGGCGATCAGCGGGTTGTCGTAGGCGTGGGAGAGCAGGGCGCCGGTGGCGTCGGCGAATTCGCGACTGGCCGCGAGCGCGTCGGCGTATTGCGTCCCCACCAGGCGGACGTCGGCGCCATAGGAGGTCAACCGGTCCACTTTGACCCGCGGCGCGGTGGTCGGCAGGAACACCGTGGCGGGAATTCCCTGGCTGCGCGCTGCCCACGCGCACGCGAGTCCGGCGTTGCCGCCCGAGGCGATCGTCACGCCTACCCGAGGTAGCGTCTCGTTCTCGCGATGCGTGAGCAAGAAGTTGAGCGCACCCCGGGCTTTGAAGCTGCCGGTGTGCTGCAGGAACTCCAATGCGAACCACAGCTCGCCCGTGTGGTCGGCCTGCGCCACGGCCACCGGTCTGACCAGCCCGGCCACCCGTTCGGCAGCGGCCTTCACGTCGCTGTGCGTCAGTTCCATCGAACTCCTCGGTACCGTGCCGCTCAGTACTCGCGGCGGTGCGGGGCGAACTCCAGGGTGAGCAGGGCGGCGGCGGCGATGACCACTTCGCGCCAGCGGATCAAGGCGTAGCGCTGATCCGACAGCGCGTGGAATTTCCGCAGGAAGCGGTAGAGCGATTCCAGCCGGATCAGTGGATCGGCGAGGTGCACCAGCACGTAGAGCAGCGTGGCCGTGCGCGATTTGTCCTTCTCGGCGAACAGTTCCGGGAAGGGGGCGAAAGCCAGCGAGATCCGGTGGATATCGTGCGCGGCGGCGTAGTCGACCAGATCGACGATCATGCGTTCGTCCAGGCCGTTGGGTGCGTCCTTGCGCCGCCACGGCACGTCGAGGCTCAGTTCCCGGCCCCGGTCCGAGATGCCGTAGCGCTGGAAGCCAACGGGATTGCCGTCGGCGTCGCTGGCGATGACCACCAGCATGTTGGGATTCCGTCCGTCGAGCAGGTGGTCCAGGATCATCGAGAAGCCACGGGTCTGCCTGCCGCGCCGCCATTCGTCGACGATGGCCAGCAGTTCCTCGCGTCGTTGTTCGGTGAGGGCCGACTCGTACACCACCTCGGTGGTGACGCCGAAATTCTTGGTCCGGCTCACGGCTTGGCGCAGGTTGCGGAACTTGCGGCCGACGAGGTCGAACTCGTCCACATCGAGCACCACGTCGCGGCCGATCGGTACCGCGTGCAGCCCGCGATGCTCCAGCGCCCACACCTGCCACAGATCCGCTAGTTCCGGGCTCGCGCCCAGCACGGCGACGCGCCAGCCCTGGTTGACCGCGAAGTCGGAGAAGGCGGCGACCAGTTCGGGGAAGGCCGCGCGATCACCGATCGGGTCGCCCGCCACGGCGGCGATGCCGAAGCGAGCGCGATAGCCGATCGCGGCGGTCGACGACGAGTTGAAGAAGTAGGTCTTCGACGAGTGCAAGGCGAACGGCGCCAGCGCATCGCCCTCGGTGCGGCCGACCAGTTCTGCCACTCGGTACAGCTGGTCGGGCTGCGGTTTGCTGGCTATCGGCAGCACCAGAACGAAGCCGGTGGCGGCCAGCAGCACGAATCCGGCGCCGGGATGCTCGGCGCGGTAGGCCAGATGCGCGACGGCCAGCACCAGCACCGCGGCGGTGAGGTGCGGAAGCGTGATCGGCCTGCGCAGGTGCAGCCCTCGCGCGACGAAGACGCCGGACAGCGCGAGTGCGACGAACCAACCGTGGTCGACGGTCTCGTTCGAGGTGGCGTTGGCCTCGTAGGCCAGGATCACCGCGATCAGCAGCGCCAGGGTGATCAGCGTGGCGCGCGCGGCGGGCGTGGTGGTGAAAGCGGCTTCCCGGTAGCCGCTGAGGGTGGTGGCGCGCAGTGTGCGCGAGCTGGAGGTTCCCTGACCGTCAGGCACGAGCGGGCTCCGCTCTGCCCGCGCGCTTCGCTACCCACGACAGTTTCGCCATGGTGGCCCTCCAGATGATCGCCTACCGAACACACTATGCGCACCCGACGGTCCAGGGGAAATGCCTTTCCGAACCGTCGGGTAGCCCGGGGGCACGAACCGAGCCGGACGCAGGGCACGTGCCGCCCCCAGGGGCAAACATCGGATGAATCCCGTTTTATTCCTTCGCCAGGGCCGCTTCCAGTCGTGCGATCCGATCGGGTGGCGTGGACCGTCCTGATCGGCGTGAGCGACCAGCAGTTCCGCCGTGATGCCCGCCGCGTGGTGGCGCGGGCTGTCCGGGCGGGCCGCGATCCGATCGCCGAAGGTCGCAGCCGACGTCACGGGCGAAATCATCGGGGCTCCGAGGTCGGATTTCGGCGGTCAACCGGTGCGATGCCGGCCGCGCGATGTGCGCCCGCGCGACGACATAGGAGAATCCTCGGCTGCAGACCGATTGCCCGAATGTGCGCGGAGCATGATCGAAGCAAATCGACAATTCAACCCTATTTCTTTCTCTTGGGGGCTGATTCGGTCGATTGCAGCCCGATTGCTGATTCCTCGGCGTGTATCCGCGATTTTCCGCTGTCCCGTTGTCATGCTCAGTGCCTGGCTGATCCGAACCAACCGCCTGAGGAGTGGGCGCGACGAGAGGTCCG
Source organism: Nocardia sp. NPDC051929 (assembly GCF_044548645.1). Lineage (NCBI taxonomy): Bacteria > Bacillati > Actinomycetota > Actinomycetes > Mycobacteriales > Nocardiaceae > Nocardia > Nocardia sp. NPDC051929. Next base: position 207,916 of record NZ_JBIUCG010000006.1, read on the forward strand.
ACTGTGAAACTGAGCTGGATGGCGATTGCCGCGCTGGTAGTCGCTGCTGTGTCCGGGTGTTCCGACGATCCTTCGGAGGGGTCGGCGGCGACCTCGACGACCGTCGGTGCCGCCTCGAGCGCTCCGGCCACGACGGCCGGAGCGCGCGACGACGAGGCGGCGGACGGCGGGCTCCGGATATTGCTGGGTGAAGTAAAGAAAGTTCCGGTGCCGGCCGATGCGGTGCTCGATATCCGGGCTCCCGCCGCTTGGGGGCAAGCCGTCGGCGGTATTCGCTGCACAGTCACCGATAGTTCCGGCCGGAATGAAGATCTGCGCTCGTCGGACGCGAAGAAGACCGAGACGTTCGGCGGGACGGAATGGGTGACGGTGTGGACGTTCTCCTCTGCCCCGAACAGCGACGTCACCGTGGGTTGCCGGGACGCGGAGTCGAAGATCGCTGCCGCTCATCGTGATCCGTATCTGCGCGTCGTGCCGCGCGAGATCGTCCCGATCGCGCCGCCGCAGCGCTGATCGCACCGGCGCGGTGCCCGGCTGTTCAGGCGGCGGCGCGCACCTCGACCGGCCGGTAGACGCGAGACGCGAGGGACTGCAACACCATCAGGCGAGTCAGTTGGTTGCGCAACCAGATGCGGCCGCCGGTGGCCGGAATCAGCATGGAACTGCTCGCCCGCACCGAACGCTGTGCCCGCAGCACGGTCGGACGCAGGGCTTGCTCATAGCGGCGGAAGGCGATCCGATGGTCACCGCCCGCTGCGGCCAGCTCGGTCGCGAGCAGATGTGCGCCCTCGATGGCCAGCGCCGCGCCCGCGCCCGACAGCAGCGTCGCGCAGTAACCGGCGTCGCCGACCAGCGCGACCCGCCCCTTCGACCACGCCGGTATGCGGACCTGGCTCACCGCGTCGAAATAGAAGCCGTCGTCGGCGGTGGCCTGGTCGAGGAGGGTGGGCACCTGCCAGGCCTGGTCGTCGAAATACTCGCGCAGCAGGGCTTTCTGGGCATCCTGGTCGCGGTGGTCGACCTCGAGCACGCGGTCCTCGCGGAAGGCGAAGAAGGCCGTCGCGGTGTCGTGGCTCCCCGAGCGGTAGACGCCCGCCACCTTCCCCGGCGTGTTGTAGAGCGTCACCGAGTGCGGACGTCCGAGCTCGGTGTCGATACGCGCGGTGGCGAAGTACACACCGAGGTGGTGCAGCGCGTCCGCCTCGGGTGTCACGGCGAGATTCCTTGTCCGCGAATGCAATCCGTCGGCGCCGAGAACCAAGTCGAATTCGGCCTGCTTGCCGCTGTCGAAGGTCACCTCGACGCCGCCCTCGTGCTGATCGATCGCGGCGATCGAATCTCCGAAGCTGAACTCGACGTCGTCGGCGGTCGCCTCGTACAGCACCTGGGCCAGGTCGCCGCGCATGATCTCGAGGTCGCCGTCCCCGTTGAAGGTGCTGGTGCTCATGCCCGCGACGCGGCGGTCGGCGGCGTCGACGAAGGTCAACTCGCGGATGTCGGTGGCTCGTTCGCGCAGCCGCGGCAGCACGCCCATGCGCTCCGCGATCCGCACCGAATTGGCGCGGATGTCGACGCCGTTGCCGCCCGGGCGCAGTGCGGGGCTGCGCTCGACCACCGTGGGCCGGAAGCCGTTGCGCACCAGCCAGTACGCGAGCGTCGGTCCGGCGATGCTCGCGCCGGAGATGAGAATGCGGGGTTCGTGGGCCATGAGTGCCTCCTTCGTCGACTGACCGTTGGTCAGTCATGAATGTAAGACACTGACCATCGGTCAGTCAACAGGTAGGATCTGTACCGTGAGCGACGAGACGACCACCCGCGCGCGCATCCTCGAGGTGGCCATGGACCTGTTCGGGACGCATGGTTACCACCGCACCTCGGTACGCGCGATCGCCGAGCAGCTGGGCATCTCCAAGGCGGGCGTGCTGTACCACTACCCGAGCAAGTACGACATCCTGGCCGGTTTGGCCGAACCGTTGCTCCTCACCATGGAACGTGTCGTCGCCGAGGCGGCCGACCCGGATCCCTGCGAGGCGCGCCGTCGCGTGATCGAAGGGTTGCTCGACGTGTTCCTCACGCATCGCTATCTGCTCCGGCTCAATGTCCGCGACCTGGCATTGGCCGCTCCAGGAACCATTTTCGAGCGGTTCAGCAAGGCCATGATGCAGGCGAACATCCTGGTGGCGGGCCCGGACGCCACCTTCGCGGAGCGCGTTCGGGCCATCCAGGCGGTGGCCGGGCTCAGTGACCCCGTGGTGTTGTACGCCGAGGCTCCGGTCGAACAGTTGCGTGCCGAGGTGCTGGAAGGAGTGCGCCTGCTGTTGGCGCCCGCGGACCGGACGCCGCCCGCGTCGGCGTCCAGGGGAAGGCCCGCGGCGATGACCGAGGAGCGGATCGAACTCGCCCGGCGGATGCGTGACACGGAGCGCCGCAGCGTCCCGGACATCGCCCGGGAGCTGGGTGTCTCCCGGGCGACGCTGTACCGCTATCTCAAATAAATCGTCTTATTGAGACGATATTTTTGAGACAAGCCGCTCGTGTTCGTCGGAGGCCCGGGGTAGCGTCGGCGGCATGGACGATGCCGCCTACCGCGAGCGGCCGTCGAGGTACGCGGGCGCCGTGTTGTGGACCAAGACCGTCGACGCCAGTGGCTCCGCGCTGCCGGTGCTGCCCGACGGCTGCATGGATCTGATCTGGATGAACGACCGGTTGGTCGTCGCGGGACCGGACACCCGTGCCCACTATCCCGGTGGAACGTCCGGCGACCGGTATCTCGGCGTCCGGTTCTTCCCGGGAACCGCGCCCGCGTTGCTCGGCGTCCCGGCGTGCGAGTTGCGTGACCGGCGAGTCGATCTGGCTCAGCTGTGGCCGTCGGCGATGGTCCGGCCGCTGGTCGACCGGATCGCGGGTGCCGGAGATCAGGCGGCAGCGCTGGAACACCTCGTGCGCCGGCGCGCGGCCGAGACCGAACCGGCAGATCCGCTCCTGCGGAAGCTGGTCGGCGCGCTCGACGCCGGGTGGCCGGTGGCGGCGGTCGCCGACACGGCCGGGCTCGGCGAGCGGACCCTGCGCCGCCGCTGCCTGGATGCCTTCGGCTACGGCCCGAAAACCCTTGCGCGGGTGCTGCGCTTGCAACGCGCGCTGGGGACGGCACGCCAGGGCGTACCGCTCGCCGAAACCGCGACGCGAGCCGGTTTCGCCGACCAGGCGCACCTGTCGCGCGAGGTGCGCGCGCTGGCCGGGATCCCGCTGGGAAAGCTCCTCGCTCAGTCCTAGAGAGCGGCGTACAGGTCGACGCCGTTGCCGTCCGGGTCCTGCACCACCGCGTAGCGCTGCCCCCAGAAGGCGTCCCACGGCTTCAGTTCGCCGTGGTATCCAGCGTCCACGAGTTCGGCGTAGACGGCGTCGACTTCAGCGGGATCCGAGCAGCGAAAGGCGATTCCGAGTCGGCCCGCTCCGGTCGACGGCGTCCAGTCGGCATGGAAGGAGCGGATGACGGTTTCGGTGTCCAGCGTGAGCCGCAGGCCGTTGGGCAGAGCCGCCTCGGCATGCCCCTCGTGTTCCGAGCCGTCCGGGAAGTCGAGACCGAGGCGGCGGTAGAAGGTCACCGCGGCGGCCATATCGCGGACGACGATGCCGATCACATCCAGTTGTGGTGTCATGCCGGCAGCGTAGGCAGTGCCGCGCGGGCGCGTCTTGAACGAATCGGACAGCGCCTACCGCGCGGGTGCGGGGACCAGTTCGGCGATGAGATTCTCCACCAGGATGCGAATGTGGTCGCGGATCGTGCGCACCACATCGATGGTCTGGTCGGCGGGATCCGGCAGCATCCAGTCGCGGTAGCTGATGCCGGGGAAGAACGGGCAGGCGTCGCCCGCGCCCATGGTGACCACCACGTCGGAGATGCCGATCGCGTCCATCGTGAGCGGCTTGGGGGTGTGTCCTGAGATATCGATGCCGATCTCGGCCATGGCGTCCACCACCGTGGCGTTCAGGGCGTCGGCCGGTGCGCTGCCCGCCGACCGCACATCGAACCGGTCGCCCGCGAGGGCGGTGAGGAACCCGGCGGCCATTTGCGAACGGCCCGCGTTGTGTTCGCAGACGAACAGCACACTGGGCTTGTGGGACATGGGAACGCCTTTCGATGTGCAAGGTGGAGCATAAGTGTGCTGGCTGGCGGACCGGCCGCCCGGCTGGGTGAGCCGAAACGCTTTCGGAGCGTATGAGATACGTATACCAGCGAGCCGTGAATCGTTACGGCGCGCCGTGCCTTCGTGTGCGCGCGCGTACGGTGATCGCAGGTCAGAGCCCGAATCCGAGATCGCGCCGCCGCCGCGTACTCGCATGCCGGAGGGGACTGGACGGTAGCGCAGGAGTGTTCGCCCGAAGGGGCGCACCGGAAGGCACGAGGAAGGCCGCGGCATCCAGAGACGTTGCGGTTCGCGAGCTTTCGGCAGCGCGGGACGATACGCGATTCGATCCGGCGAGCGCACAGGCTCAGGACGTGCGGGCATAACCCCGGTAGCCGCTGTTATGCGGATCACTACGCAACGCGCGATATCACATCGCCGAACGCGCTTCGGTCTCTTGCACCGCCGACACGTGTACCCCGGTCGATGCGAGGTCGACCGGGGTACACGCGCGAATCAGCGGAATGTCATGGCCGCGGGGATCGAATCGTCTCGCCCGCCGCGCATGTCCACCGGAGAAGGGATTATTTCCCGGAGGCGGATCAGATCGGACGCAGGTCGATCATCTTGCGCAGCCGCTGACGATCGCGTTCGAGGCGGCGGGCTTCATAGGCGATCGGGAAGTAACGCAACCGCTCCGGCAGCAGCGGCACCAGTCGCGCGATCAGCCGGCCGAGCATCCGGAGCTTGCGCTCGTCGGCCGCGGTCCAGGTCAGGCCGAGCTTCTGGCGCGCAACCTCGGGCGTGGTGCCGACCGTCACGAAGTACTGCAGCCAGCCGATCGGCGCGGCCGCCGCTTTCCAGGCCGGACGCAGCACGCGCGGCAGTTGCTTCGGCGGCGCGACGGAGCGGATCACCCGCAGGTAATCACGCGCGGTGTCGGTGGCGACCAGATGGTTCGCGACGGTGTCGTCGAAGAACTTCTCGAATTCGGTGTAGTTCGCCGGGATCTCCTTGGGCGCCACCGAGAAATTGCGCAACAGCTGCAGCGTCTCCTGGAAGTACGCTTCCTTGTCCGCCGCGGTGAGCGGGCGCTTGGCGAAGTACTTGGCGCTTTCGGTGAAGGCGAACGTCCCGGTGTGCAGCACCCAGGCCCACGGGGCGCTGGACAGCGCGGTGTGGCGCACGCCGTTGGCGTCGGTGGTGTTCAGTGACGCGTGCAGCTCCCGCAGGCGGTCGGCCTCGGCGAGCGCCTCGTCGCCGCCGTAGACCCACATCATCACCGAAGCCAGGCTGCGCGTGGCACGTCCCATCGGATCGGTGCGGAAGGTGGAGTACTCGTCCACCACCGCGGAGATGGTCGGTTCCATCGTTTGCAACAGGAAGGCCGAGCCCGCGGTGAGGGAGAACGTGATCAGACCGGTCTGTTCCCACATGCGGGTTCCCGGTTCGATCGGGCGGCGGGGCGGCAGCGTACGCGCGCCGGTGGATTCGCGTGCGACGGACGCGGTCATCGTGATCTCCCTTGATCGGCCGAACTCATACAATGAGATAATAACCCTAACAATCTCTCATCGTCTATCCGTGTCCGATCTCGTCGCTGCCCCTAGGCTGTGCAGATATGACGACCGAGTGGCGCAGTCGTACCGGCCGGATCGGAGTACTCACGGGCGCGGGCATCTCCACCGATTCCGGCATCCCGGATTTCCGCGGCCCGCGCGGGGTGTGGACGAAGGATCCGATCGCCGAATTGCTGTCGACCTATCAGAACTACGTGGCCGACGGAGGCTTGCGGGAACGCGCCTGGCTCGCGCGGCGGGACAATCCGGCTTGGCAGGCCGTCCCGAACGCCGCGCACAACGCGCTCGCCGACTTGGAGCGGGCCGGGCGAGCGGTCACCATCATCACCCAGAACATCGATCGCCTCCATCAGCGGGCGGGGTCATCGCCGGATCGGGTGATCGAGATCCACGGCAACATGTTCGAGGTGGTCTGCATCGAATGCGATTACCAGACCTCGATGTCCGCCACCTTGGAGCGAGTGGCCGCGGGAGAACCCGACCCGCCGTGTCCGGACTGCGGTGGCATCCTCAAGTCCGCCACCGTGATGTTCGGCCAGCAGATGGACCGCCGCACCATGACCAAGGCCGCGCTCACCGCGGAGACGAGCGACATCTTCCTGGCCATCGGAACGTCGTTGCAGGTCGAGCCCGCCGCGTCGATGTGCTCCATCGCCGTGCGCAGCGGCGCGGATCTGGTGATCGTGAACGCCGAGCCGACGCCGTACGACGCCATGGCCACCGAGATCATCCGCGAACCCATCGGCACGGCCGTGCCCCGTCTGGTCGCGGAGCTCCTCGCCGATCCACCGGAGTGAAGCCTGCGGTGCGCCGGGTTCAGCCGACGGGGCCGAGTACCCGGTCGAGATAGGGATTGGCGAAACGCCCTTTCGGGTCGAAGCGGCGGCGCACCTCGGCGAACCGATCCCAGTCGGGATAGCGGCCGCGCAGCGTCGCGGCGGTCTGGAAGTGGCGTTTACCCCAGTGCGGGCGGCCCTGGAAGCGGTCGAAAACCGCTTCGCAGGCGCGGAAGTATGGCTCGAAGTCCATGCCCCGGTACTGGTGCACCGCGATGTAGCAGGTGTCGCGGCCGGCCGCCGGGGACAGGAACGCGTCGTCGGGCGCGACCCACCGCACCTCGATGGGCATCGGGGTGTCGAATCGAGTGGACAGTTCCTTGATCTCGCGGATCGCGTCGACGGAGTGCTCGCGCGGGATCGCGTACTCCATCTCGGTGAAGCGGATCAGGCGCGGCGACGCGAACACCCGGTAGGAGCGGTCCACCTGACGCCGGTAGCTGCCCGCGTAGGCGGCGCTGCGCTGGATCAACGGGAGCAGGCGCGGCTGCCTGCGGCTCAGGCCGCACAGCGCGTCGAACAGGTAGTTGGACAACAAGATGTCGGTGAACCAGTCCACCGCTCTGGGGCGCGGCTGTTCGGGCAGGAGCACGCGGTTGTTGCGCTTGGTCATGGCCAGCGGGCTGTGCGCGAACATGTAGAACTCGAAATGCTCGTTGCCGTCGACGAACGAATCCAGGTCGGCGAGCACGTCCTCCACCGGGATCGGTCGCTCGATGCCCTCCAGCACGAAGGACGGCGCCATCCGCAGCGTCAGGGCGGTGACGACGCCCAGTGCGCCGATGCCGACGCGCGCCGCGCGCCAACCGTCGGGATCGGTCTGCTCGTTCAGTTCCGCCAGGGTTCCGTCGGCCTGCATCAGTTCCACCGAATGCACCGCGGCGGAGAGGTTCTGCAAAGTCGCGCCGGTGCCGTGGGTAGCGGTGGCGATGGCGCCCGCGACGGTCTGCACGTCGACGTCGCCCAGATTCGGGAAGGCGAGGCCGTGCTCGTGCAGGGCGGTGCTGGCGGCGTTCAGGCTGATGCCCGCCTCCACCCGGACCAGGCCGCTCGCCCGGTCGACGTCGAGCACGCGGTTCAGGTTCGCCAGGCTCAGCAAGGTGCCGTCGGTCAGGACGGCGTCGGTGAACGAATGCCCGCTGCCCGCGACGCGCACGGTCCGGTCGTCGGCTTCGGCGTCGGCGAGCAGGCCGGCCAGTTCGTCGACGGAGCGCGGCGTGGCGAGGAGTGCGGGTGCGCAGCGTTGATCGCCGGCCCAGTTCACCCACGAATTGGTCATGTGTCCAACTCTACGGGAGTGTGTGTGACCCGCGCTACTTACGGTTCGTTTTCGCTACCTCTTGCGCCAGCTGCAGGTCAGCTGTTGCTTGGCGTGCTCGACCTCGTCGTCGCTCAGCGGGGGGACGACGAGATGCTGACGCGGCGTCTTGTCGCCGCGCACGCCGTTCAACATGATGGCCATATACCGCTGCCAGACATCGGGATTGACCGGCCTGGCGAACTCGGCGAGACCGTCGACCATGTGCACCAGCGCGAAGAAATCCGAGGGCTCGATGCCGTCGGCGAGCACGCCCGCGTCGCGGGCGCGTGCGCAGATGGCGTGCACCTTCGGCTTGATGCGATCGCGCACGACCGCGAATCGGTCGGTCTCGTCGTCTTCGAGTTCCAGCATGACTTCGCTGAATCCGCGATTCGTGGCCATGTGCCGACACGCGTATTCGAAGAACTCGACGAGTCCGAACCAGGGATCGGGATGCCGGTAGGCGGCGTCGGCCGCGTCGGCGAAATCGTTCAGGTTCTGGTCGAAGACTTCGACGATCAGTTCCTTCTTGTTCGCGAAGCGGCGGTACACCGTGCCGACACCCACACCGGCGCGCTCGGCCACGTCGTCGAGAGTGATCTCGAGTCCGTGATCGGCGAACAGTTCCCGCGCCGCGGCGATGATCCGCTGCTGATTGCGCGCGGCATCGGCCCGCAGGCGCCGGGGTGGAGAGGCGACCGTGGCGTGATTCACACCGCCATTCTATCAACATCGGGGATTAACCGGAGGTGTTGCCTCCGTTATCGTGATAGCTTCTTCGAGTAAGCGGAGGAGCATTCTCCGGATCAATGCTCGAGACAAAGGGTACACATGACTACCGCGATCGACCGCGGGGCCCCGGCCCCGGAGCGAACGGGAAGTGGGCGGCGCGGCTCGCACGCCCTGCGCTGGTGGGTGCTGGCCGTCCTCGGCGTCGCTCAGCTCATGGTGGTGCTGGACGCGACCGTGGTGAACATCGCCCTGCCCGCTGCCCAGCAGGACCTCGGCTTCAGTGACGGCGACCGCTCCTGGGTGGTCACCGGCTACGCCCTGGCGTTCGGCAGCCTACTGCTGCTCGGCGGACGCCTCAGCGACCTGTTCGGCAGGCGCACCACCTTCATCATCGGTCTGGTCGGCTTCGCGGTCGCCTCCGCCGTCGGTGGCGCGGCCACCAGTTTCGAGATGCTCGTCGCGGCTCGTGTCGGACAGGGTGTCTTCGGCGCGCTGCTGGCGCCCGCCGCGCTCTCGCTGCTCACCGTGACCTTCACCGAACCGTCCGAGCGGGCGAAGGCGTTCGGCATCTTCGGCGCCGTCGCCGGCACCGGCGGCGCGATCGGGCTGCTGCTCGGCGGCGCACTGACCGAATGGGCCTCGTGGCGCTGGGTGATGTTCGTGAACCTCGCCTTCGCCGCCGTCGCCCTGGTGGGGGCCGTGCTGTTGCTGGCCAAGCACACGAGCACCGAGCGGCCCAAGCTCGACATCCCCGGCACGGTGGTGGTCACCGCGGGCCTGTTCGGTATCGTCTACGGGTTCTCGCACGCGGAATCGGACGGGTGGACCAACGGCGTCACCCTGGCGTTCCTGCTCGGCGGTGCGGCGCTGATCGCGGTGTTCGCCTGGTTGGAGACCCGGGTCGCGCACCCGCTGCTTCCGGTGCGGATCGTGCTCGACCGGATGCGCGGCACCTCCTACCTGACGGTCTTCGTCATGGGCATCGGGATGTTCGCGATCTTCCTCTTCCTCACCTACTACATGCAGCTGACCCTGGGCTACTCGCCGATCATGACCGGCGTGGCGTTCCTGCCGATGGTCGCCGCCATGGTGGCCTCCTCGACTACCGGCCCGTCGCTGCTGCTGCCGAAACTCGGCCCGAAGGTCGTGGTCAGCGGTGGCTTCCTGATCGCGGCGGCGGGCATGGCGTGGCTGACCCGGATCGGATTGGACACCGGCTACGTCACCCACATCCTGCCCGCGCTGATCCTGCTCGGGTTCGGCCTCGGCGGTTCGATGTCGACCGCCTTCCAGGGCGCCACCTCGGGCGTCCAGCACGAGGACGCCGGCGTGGCTTCGGCCATGATCAACACCAGCCAGCAGGTCGGTGGATCGATCGGCACCGCGCTGCTGAGCACCATCGCGGCGTCCGCGGCCACGGACTACCTGTCCGCCCGCACCCCGGACCCGCTCACCATCGCCCAGTCCGCGATCGAGAGCTACACCACCAGTTTCTGGTGGGCCACGGCGATCTTCGTGGTGGGCGGCATCCTCACCGCGGTGCTCATGCCGAGCACGGCGCCGGTGCCCGCCGAGGGAGAGCCGGTGCTCGCCCACTGAACCGAGTGCGGTACCGCCGATCCGGTTTCCGGCACAGCGGCCGCCGTCCCCGCGATTCCGTCGCGGGGGCGGCGGCCGTCGTCGCTGTCCGAGCCGGGCGATCCCGGGTTCGTCGGCGAGCGCGGCGGTGCCATCGCGAGGAGGGGTGGCGGGACTGTGCTCTGCGGTTGCCCGATCGGCCACTCCTGGCGCTCTACTCCGGTGTGGGGACGAGTCTTCCGCCATGGGCTGCGGCAATGATCCGGATCGCGGAGCCCTTCGCCGATTATCGCGCACGACACGCGGTGCTCGTCCGCCGCACACGGCAAAGCGCTCCCGAATCACCATTATTGGTGCAAAATACGAGGTAAGTAGATGTGGCGGGCTTTGCTGAACGCCATCGGCATTGTGCTCGATCCGGTCTCGTGCAGAGGTGGGCGGTCCTCTACCCGGCGTACGCGGTAAATGTCATGGGATGCTTTGCAATCGGAAACCCGATGATTCCGACCGCTTCGGTGTGGGTAGCCAAGGGGCTGCGGTGCACCCTTCTCGGTATCGGCGCACCCGGCGGTCGCACCACCTTCTCCACCCCACCCGCGAGGTTCGTAGACTCCTCGGACCGGGCGCGGCACTTCCCGCGCTCGTCCGCCCCGGGGGTGGCGGTGGCGTAGCCGGGGCGTCGGAGCCCGGCGCGGGCATGGCACGGTGAGTACCTGGTTCGGCTCGGCGATCGACGGGAACGGCACGACGGAAGGGGGCAGGCATGAGTGGTTCGCAAGCGGATGCCGCCGCGGCGGGACGGTGGCGGCCCGCGGCACGGCTCACCGTGCTGCTCGACGAGGACGACAAATGGCGGCACACGCCCCTGTATCACGAGATCGTGCGCCGGGCCAGAGACAGCGGCCTGGCGGGCGCCAGCGTGTGGCGCGGCATCGAGGGATACGGCGCGTCCTCGCATGTGCACACCACCCGGATCCTGGATATCGCCGACCACCTTCCGCTGATGCTGGTGCTGGTCGACGATTTCGAACGCCTGCGCGCCTTCGTCGAGCGGAACGCCGAACTGTTCACCTCGGTCAACGTCACATTGGCACCGGTGGACCAGTGGCAGGAAGGTGAGCGATGACCAGACCCCGCGGCAAGCCCGATGCCCCGGCCGGTTCTCCCGTAGCCCTCGCGGCACCAGCGGATTTCGCCTCGCCGATGCCGCCGGGCACGTCGGCCGTTACCATTGTCGGTTCGGCGCGGCTCGGCGATCTGAGCGGCGCGCCGGCGGGTGACCGACCGCTCGCCGCCGCGGAAGCGGGCTTCCGCACCGTGCCGACCACGTTCAGCATGGAGGGCTGCGAGTCGTTCCGGCCGGCGGCCGACATGAACGACGTGGCCGTGGGGTCGGCGGTGACCGGGCGGTCGTGGACATGATCCTGATGACGAGCCGGGCGCAGCCGATACGGAAGGGAGACCCGAGCATGGCCCACGATCGAGCCGGGCGTGCCGCACGTCCCACCGATCTGGAAGACATCGCACACCTGGTGACGGCGTACTACAGCCGTGTTCCGGATACGGACGATCCGGCCCAGCGGGTGACGTTCGGCACATCGGGACATCGCGGCTCCAGCCTGGACGGCGCCTTCAACGAGGCGCACATCCTCGCGATCACCCAGTCGATCGTGGAGTATCGCGCCACCCGCGGCATCACCGGGCCGGTCTACCTGGCCAGGGACACACACGCGCTGTCCGAGCCCGCCTGGACCACAGCGCTGGAGGTGCTCGCCGCCAACGACGTCACCGCGGTGATCGACGCGCGCGACCGCTACACCCCCACGCCGGCGCTGAGTCACGCTGTGCTGCGCCACAATCGGGGCGGCGCCAAGCATCAGGCCGACGGCATCGTGGTCACCCCGTCGCACAACCCGCCCCGCGACGGCGGCTTCAAATACAACCCGCCGCACGGGGGCCCGGCCGACAACACGGCCACCGACGCCATCGCCGCACGCGCGAACGAACTGCTGCGCGACGGGCTCACCGGGGTCAAGCGCACCACGCTGGAGCGCGCGCTGGCCACCGGCGTGGAACGCTACGACTACCTCGACCACTACATCGACGACCTGCCCAACGTGCTGAACCTGGACGCGATCCGCGGCGCGGGCATCCGCCTCGGCGCCGACCCGATGGGCGGCGCCAGCGTCGACTATTGGGAGGAGATCGGCCAGCGCTACGACCTCGAGCTCGAAGTGGTCAATCCCTTCGTGGACCCCACCTGGCGGTTCATGACGCTCGACAGCGACGGCAAGATCCGGATGGACCCGTCCTCCCGTTACGCGATGGCCTCGCTGATCGCGATCAAGGACGACTACGACATCTCCACCGGCAACGACGCCGACGCCGACCGCCACGGCATCGTCACGCCCGACGGCGGGTTGATGAATCCGAACCACTTCCTCGCGGTGGCCATCGAATACCTGGTCGCCAACCGGATGGGGTGGGACGCCCTGACCAAGATCGGCAAGACCGCGGTGACGTCGTCGATGATCGACCGGGTGGTCTCCGTGCTCGGGCGCGACGTGCACGAGGTGCCCGTGGGGTTCAAGTTCTTCGTTCCCGGATTGTTCAGCGGCAGCCTGGCCTTCGGCGGCGAGGAGAGCGCGGGCGCGTCGTTCCTGCGGATGGACGGCACGGTCTGGACCACCGACAAGGACGGCATCCTGCTCGCCCTGCTCGCGGGCGAGATCGCCGCGGTCACCGGGCAGAGCCCGTCGGCGCGCTACGTCGAACTCGAACGCCGCTACGGCAGCCCCGCCTACGCGCGGATCGACGCACCGGCCACCGCGGAACAGAAAGAGCTGCTCGCGAAGTTGACTCCGGACATGATCACCACGAAGGAGGTCGCCGGGGAGCCGGTCACCGCCGTGCTCACCAGGGCGCGGGGCAACGGAGCGCCGCTGGGCGGTCTCAAGGTGACCACCGAGAACGCGTGGTTCGCCGCTCGCCCGTCCGGCACCGAGGACAAGTACAAGATCTACGCGGAATCGTTCCACGGCCCGGAGCACCTCGCCGAGGTGCAGACGGCCGCGGAGGAATTGGTTGGGCAGGCGCTGTCCGGTGACCGGTAGATCCAAGCCCCTGCCCACCGAGATCTGGGTGCTGGTCGGGGGCGCGTTCGTCATCGCCATCGGGTTCGGTCTGGTCGCCCCGGTGCTGCCGCAGTTCGCGCGCGGCTTCGGCGTCGGCGTGGCGGCCGCCTCGGCGATCGTGTCCGCGTTCGCGCTGATGCGGTTGCTGTTCGCGCCGCTCAGCGGACGGCTGGTGCAGCGGCTGGGGGAGCGCTCGGTCTATCTCGGCGGGCTGCTGATCGTCGCGGTGTCCACCGGCGCCAGCGCGTTGGCGCAGAGCTATTGGCAGCTCATGCTGTTGCGGTCGCTCGGCGGCATCGGATCGACCATGTTCACCGTGTCGTCGCTGGCGCTCGTCATCCGCATCTCCCCGCCCGAGCAGCGCGGCCGGGTCTCCGGGTTGTGGTCCACCAGCTTCCTGGTCGGCTCGGTGAGCGGGCCGCTGGTCGGTGGCGGGTTGTCCGGACTCGGGCTGCGCTGGCCGTTCGTCATCTACGCCGTCGCGTTGCTCGCCGTGAGCGTGGTGGTGTACCTGAGCTTGCGGCATTCGGAACTGGCCGCGCCGGAGCCCGTCGGCGGTGTTCGCATGATGTCCTTCCGCGAGGGGTTGGCGCGGCCGGAGTACCGGGCGGTGTTGCTGTCGAATTTCGCCAATGGGGCCGCCGTGTTCGGTGTCCGGATGGCGTTGGTGCCGCTGCTCGTCGTCGAGGTGCTGCACCAGGCGCCGGGTATGGCCGGTGTCGCGTTGACCGTGTTCGCCGCGGGGAACGTCACGGTGCTGTTCGCCTCGGGGCGACTGTCCGACCGGTGGGGGCGCAAACCGTTCGTGATCGTCGGCTCGCTGGTGTGTGCGGCGGGAACGGCGGGGCTCGGCCTGGCGACCGGCCTCCCGTGGCTGCTCGCCACCTCGTTCCTGGCCGGGCTCGGGTCCGGCATGTTCACGCCGACCCAGCAGGCGGCCGTCGCCGACATCATCGGGCCCAAGGCGCGCGGCGGCCCGGTGCTCGCCGGTTTCCAGATGGCCGCCGACCTCGGCACCGTCATCGGTCCGGTCGCCGTGGGCGCCCTGGCGCAGCAGGTGTCCTACGAACTCGCGCTCGGTGTGACCGGTGCTTTGCTCGCTGTCGCCGCGCTCGTCTGGGCTGTGGTGCCCGAGCCGTTGCGGCGGGGAAGTTCGGTTCCCTCGGAGATCCCGTCCGAACGTTCCGGCGGAGCGGACGACACCGAGCGGCGCGCTGCTCGTATCGAGCGTGCGCTGAACGAGGTGTCCGGCGCGCCGGTCGCCGACAGCCCGGTGCCGGCGGTGGCCGAGTCTGCCGAGCTTCCGGGTGATCGCGCAGCGGGCGTCAAAGACGCCCGTGCGGTGGCTGGTCGTCGCCGATCGACGGCGAATGGCGTCGGGACGGCTGCTGAATCCGATGGAACGGGGAGCCCTCCGTCGGTTGTGAGCGGTGATCGTCGTGGTACGGCGGCCGATACCGGACCGTCGCGGACCGCGCCGGGTACGGCGGTCGTCGACTCGGACGCAACCCCGTACCCGAGCACCCCGGGGCGACCGATGTCCCGTGGCAAACGTCCGCGGCCGGTGCGGCGAACCCGCCGCAGGCGCTGAAGCCGTCACCTGCGGCACAGCGCCTGTCGAGGCGGGACCGCTTGGCGTCGCCAGGCGCTGGGAGGCGAGCGTCCGGTCGTGACATGCGGTCACCAGCGCAGTCGCGCGCAGGTCGCCCAGGTCTCACCCGCGCAGCGGCCGATGCCATCGGCGAACCCGCCACGGTCGGACGTGGACGAAGCTCGCAGGGCCGCGACGAGTGCCGCGCCGCTGAGCACCGAAGCCCGGCCGCCGGAACCATCGCTGCCGAGCCGGTACGAGGTCGGCGACGACGGTCGCATTCCATCCGCTGTCGAGCGATCGAAGTGCGAAGCCCATGCGAGGACAGAACCGAACGCGTGGCCGTGCCGTTTGCCGCTGGCCAGGTCCGGCGCGCACGGGTGGTCAGCGGAGATCGGATCGGTGGCCCGGCGGCGGGGATGACGGTTCGTTGCGGCAAAGTGTCAATGTGAGCGAATCGCGTTCGAAGTACACGCCCCGGCCGATGTCCAGTGCGACCACCTATGCGCTCGGTGCGGTCGCTCTCGTATTGATCGTGGTGATCGTCATCGCGGCGATCCGCTGGGGGCGGGACGACGCGGCCGTCCGCAACGACGGCTACGGTTCGGTGCGGAACGAGGCGGTGCACTCGGTGCTCGAGCAGAACGGTTCGATCCTGCTCGGCCGCCCGGACGCGAAGAAGACCATCGACATTTTCGAGGACCCGCTGTGCCCCGGCTGCGGCAGCTTGGAGCGCATCTACGGTCAAGAGATCGCGCAGAAGATCGATGAGGGCGCGCTGGCGGTCCGCTATCGCCTGGTGAACTTCCTCGACGCCCGCTCGCGGAGCAAGGACTACTCCACCCGCGCCATCGCGGCGAACCAGTGTGTGGCCGAGGCGGATTCGGGCCCGGTCTACTCCAAGTTCCACACCGAACTGTTCACCACCAAGCGCCCCAGCGAAGGCGGCGCCGACCTGAGCAACGAGGAACTCGCCGCTATTGCGGGCGACGCCGGGGCCGCCGAGTCCGTGCGGCAATGCATCGCCACCGGCGCCAAGGTCGAGTCCGCCCGCAGCAGCGCCATGGCGCAGACGGCGGCGCTCGGCGCGGCACTGGGCGGCTCCGCGGCCACACCCGCGGTCTTCGACGGCACGACCAAGGTCGACACCAACGACGAGAACTGGGTGGCCTCGCTCACCCGTTGAGCAGCGGACGCCTGCGCTGTTCCCGGTAGAGCGGGCTCCGGTGTTTTCCCCACGAAGCGCCGATCCGCCACGGACTCGGCAAGGCGATGCGGTCTCGCGGCGAACGGAAGGGCCGGAACGCCGACTCCACCAAATCGACGCCCCGGCCCACTCGACGGCGCGACCCGACATCCCCAGCCCCCGAGATCGCCATCGCCGAGCTTTCAGTTGGCCTGGGACCGGGCAACGGCTCCACCTGCCGCCACCCGGCCCGCGCACTCGACAGCGCGATCCGGCCCCCTGTCCTGGACCGCGCCTCGAGATGTCTCCATGTCCAGTGACGAGACCGGCTGTACCGCTGGCTGTTTCGGCATTCGTCCCGATCCGCGAACGTGCCGACCGATCGGCACATCCCTGTCCGGCACTGCAACGCCCACACCCTCACGTACATCCGACTCGCACCAGACGACCGCTGGACACTCGGGAACGAACAAACCAGCAACCCCATCTGCTCTGCCCAACCCGAGCGTCCAACCGCCTACCTCCCCACACCCCGCACGATCGAAATCGATTCGAACACATGTTCGATACTAACCTCAACCGCCGCCTCCTGTCACCCCCGAATCGAGGCGATTTGGTTGCCGACACACCGTTGGTGTAACTTCATTCAAGCGCGGCGGGGACACCCGGAGCGCGACAATCAGGGGCTATGGCGCAGCTGGTAGCGCACCACACTGGCAGTGTGGGGGTCAGGGGTTCGAGTCCCCTTAGCTCCACTTAAATAGCAGGTCAGGCCCGGTCTACGACCGGGTCTGACCTGTTTTATTTGTCTAGCCCCGCATTTACCCCCCGTTTCGTTTTAGGTCCCGTTCGCCGGTGCTGCCTATCGCGGTCCTGCTCTGCCGCTGTATCCGCCGCAACCAGGTGTCCCGATCGGTAGCTGATTGCCGTCACCAGCCGCACGGATGCCGCGCGGTTGTGATGAAACAATGTCACTGGCAGACGAGCGGGTATGGATGTTGTTGGTGCGTTCCCCATAGGGCTCCGCACCACACCCGTTGTGCTGTTGGACGGGCTACCCACGCTGAGCGTGGGGTCCGGTTCAGCAGTCCCGACAGGGATTGGTACGCGCGTTGGCGCGAAACCCGCTGCCGCTGGCTGGTCCCGACACTGCGGTTGATCTACCAGCCCAGATGAATTGCCTCCTCTGGGACTCGCACCCAGACTCGACGCGTGTGCAGTCATTTCCGTCGCCGTTACTCGCTGGCGCGTTCTCGCGTCCCCTCGATCACCGCGTCCACGCAGTGCTGCAGCACCATCATGTCGAGCGTGAAAACCTCATCTGGATCGACCTCCGCCGGATTGTCGATCGTCGTGTACGGCATCCCCCGTCGGCGGATGACCGCACGGCCGCTGTTCGCGGGCAGGTCGATCGGCTCGTCGGCGAGGAACTGCTCGGCGTTGCGGGCGTAGGAGCGGTAGATCTCGGCGGAGAAGTCGACAATCCGCGGTGCCGTCATGACGAAATATACTGCGCCGCAACGATAATCACCGCCACTCAAACGAACCTGTCAGGCGCTCTCAGGTGGCCTTGTTGCCACGGCGGTGCTCGATCCAGGCATCCAGCGCGTTCCGGAAGAACTCGACCTCCTTGGGGGTCAAGTCGAAGTCGACTACCCAGTCCTCGGCCATGATGAGTGCGCTCAGGATGTCGCTGTCCTCCGATTCGCCGACGATCTCGAAGTGGTGTCCATCCTTGGTGTCCATGGACAGACAGAAGCCGTCGCCCTCGGGTACTTTCACCTCCTGGTTCAGAATTTCGGCCATGGCCAGCCCCGCCTCGATGTCGAGTACTTCGCCGATCCCCCTGGCGAAGTCCGCGTGATGCTCCTCCGCCTTTCGCGCGGAGCCATACTCGAGAAAGGCGTCCACTACCTCGCGGTTCTTTTTTGCTAGCTGGGCGTTGGCGAAGCTGACCAGGCATGTCGTGCAGAAGCGGACTAGCCCCAGGTCGGCGCCGGGCTCCTGGACCGAAAAGACGGCTGGCTCGCTGCATCTTTCGCATGGTGGTATCACTTCTTCTCCTCACTTCCGAATGGGATTCTTTCGATGTCCCCGGGCCTGAGTATCCGGAGAAGCGCGCGGTAGACCTGGCCGGTCTTTTGGGGAGTACTGTTAGCCGCCCAGGAAGCGCTGGGTGGCGTCGTAGACGTCGCGTTGGTAGGCATGATCGCGGGAGCGGGCCGAGGACAGCTTCGCACGTCCGGTGTCCACGGCGCGGACCGCACGGATATAGCTGCCGCTCGGGTGGGCGGGTCGGGTGGCCGTCGCGACCACCGTGCGCGCCGGCTGCTCCGGTGAGGTCATCAACGGTGCGCCGACGAGGCCGATCAGGTGCAGCGGACCGCCCGCGCTGCGCTGGAATCCGGTGCGCACGGCCCCCGGGTCCACCGCGTATACCTCGATCCGGTCACGCCACCGCTCGGCCAGTGCGTAGGTATAGGCGAGATTGGCGAGTTTGCTCGACGCGTACGCGCGCATCTGTGTCCACTCCCCCGGCAATGCCCAGTCCTCGATCGGGCGGGCCCGCGCTTCCAGATACGAGGTCATCATGATCACCTTCGGCAATGAATTAGGCTGTCCGCCAATCGGTTTCATGATCGACTCCAGGCTGTGGGCAAGTCCGGCGGCCGCCAGGTGGTTGACGGCGACGGTCCGTTCCACGCCGTCCGCGGTGAGGCCGTGCCGATCGAACGCGGCGCCCGCGTTGTTGACCAGGACGCCGAGACCGTCCGGTGCGGCGCGGTGCACTTGATCGACCAGTCGCCGCACTCCCGACCGTGTTTCGAGGTCGGCATCGACGGGGATCAGACCGCCGGGCACGTCGCCCATGCGCGCTGCCGCCTCCCGCGCACGCTCCCCGCTGCGCCCGTGCACCAGTACGGTCCAGCCGAGCCGCGCCAGCGCGCGACCGGCCGAGAATCCGATACCGCTCGTCGCTCCGGTCACCAGCGCGGTCGAAGCCGACGGGACCGCCAATGGATTCGTTGTGTCCATTGCTCTCATTCTCGGAGCGCAGAATGGAATGGCAATACCAAAATCGAGTCCGGAGATTCCCAATGCCTGCGTCTACCGAAACCCTGACCGCCAAAGGACTGCGTAGCCGCGCCAGGATCGTCGACGCCGCCGCGCGCCTGATGCTCGCGAACGGTGCGCACGGCACCACGATGGAGGCGATCCAGTACGAGGCGGGCGTCAGCGCCTCGCAGCTCTATCACTACTTCGACAACAAACGGGATCTGCTGGCGGCGGTCATTCAATCGAGCACGGAGGTCGTGGTCGCCAACAAGTGGCTGCTCGAGATGCGCTCGCTGCATGATCTGCGCGCGTGGCGGGATGCGGTGGTCGCCGCCGCGCGCGCGACCGGCTGTCGCACGGGGTGTCCGCTGGCCT
Organism: Nocardia sp. NPDC051929; assembly: GCF_044548645.1. Classification (NCBI taxonomy): domain Bacteria; kingdom Bacillati; phylum Actinomycetota; class Actinomycetes; order Mycobacteriales; family Nocardiaceae; genus Nocardia; species Nocardia sp. NPDC051929. The sequence goes on from NZ_JBIUCG010000006.1 coordinate 227,412, forward strand.
CGTTCGCCGAGGACATCCCCGATACCGATCCGGAACTCCTCGAACTGGTGGCCGCCGGATTACGCCGCCTCACCGCCGCCGTGGCCGATGGCCTCACCGCCATGCGCGATGCGGGAGAACTGCGCGAGGACACCGATATCGACCGCCTGGCGCTCGTCGTCGTCACCGCCTACGAGGGCGGCATGCTCGTCTCCCGGGCCCAGCGCGAGCCCGCACCGCTGGAGGCGGCCCTCGACGCCGCCGTCGCCTGTGTCGAGACACAGGCTGCTCGCACGGATCGATGACGTCGAACGGATCGCGGCCGACAGCCCACACCGACCCCACGACCACCTACTTCGCAACACGACCTACGTGTGAATTTGCGCGGCGACGGCTTCGTTGGAATATTGTCGTGTTCCACATAGAGCGGAACATGGCCTGCCAGCATAGCTTGCGTTGTTTCCGTCAGTCGGCGAGCTGGTCTAAGAGCGGCGGGGCCGTGCGAGTAAAATGGCTCAGAACACACTGAATTCGCCATTTGTGCGTGCGAGGAAATGGTGGAGGCCCGCCGGGGTGGTTCCCTGGTGGCCGGGAATGATCCAGAGCGCGGTTCGAGCGTCACGGTGCACCGATGTAGCCACAGTCGCCGATATGTCAGCCCTTGGTCCTACGGTGGCGCCTATGTTCGGTGGGCGATATCGCGGGCCGTTGAGTGGGGGACCGAAGCCTGGAGCGTCGGTCTCGGAGATCGATGTCTTCGCCGCGCTGAACGTGATCCTCGGAAAAGGTGTCCTCGGACCACCGGGTTGGGTGCGGCCAGACATGGTGTTCTCGATCGAGGGCGAGCGCCTGCGACGCATCGGTGAGGGCTGGCGAAGCCTCGTCGGTAACAACCGCCGGTACGACCTGATTGTCGAGTACGACGGAGAGTATTGGCACCGCCACCACGAGCGCCGTGACATCACCAAGTACCCCGACGTCGGGAGGGGCTACGAGGTGATGCGGCTGCGCATGCAGCCATTGCGCAGGCTGCGGCCGGCCGACATCAGCGTTCCGAGCCGTGCTGATGCGACGACGTGTGCGAGGCTCGCGCTGCTGCACCTCGCTCACCGTCCACGCCCCTTCCTCATCTCCGAGCCGCTCTTGGAGAGGATCGGTTTCTACCTGCAATTCTGCGCCACGCCGCTCGCGGAGGGCGATATCGCGTGCGGGCTGTGCGCTGAGCTCGACCACATCCTGCAAGGCGGCCTTGAGTTCTATCCCACGGGCAGTTCAACTTTCCAGGCGAATCGTTCATCGCTGGGGGACTTCGTTCAGCGTGCTCGAGAGTTGTCGGAGAGGAGCGAGTTCATAGAAGGTCTATGGGTGCCAGACCCGCACGAGCGTGGTTGGGAACAGAACGAGGTGGAAGCGGTGTCTCCGGAATTCAGACCGCGTCACCAGATCGCGCTCGGACATCACGAAGCCCAGGACAGGCAGAGTGCATTGACTGAGTAGTCCAGTCCCCGAGCTTGTGCCGAGACAGCCGGTGGGCCGAGCATCTGCTCGACGCCACCGGCTGTTCGCTGTTCGTCTATTGCGGGGCCTATTTGGTGCGATCGATGGCCTGTTCGATCCAGCCGGTCTGCACGGGGGCGGCGGTGTCGGGTTCATAGCCGGTGGCCGGGAACGTGGCCGTGTCGCCGTTCTGGGGGGCCGTATCGCGGGATCGAGCAGGTCGTGATCGACCCCGAGGACGAATACCGTCGCCTCTGCGAGTCCGTGGGCGGCACCAACCGAAAACGCGCTCATCACCACCGATCCCAGCGAATTAGACCGAGTTTGTGTCAGTGCGCCGGGCCCGCACGAAGGTGAGTTCTTCGCCGGACAGTGGCCCGGTAGCCCATCGGCTGCCGACCCGTAGTCGGGGAGGCTTTCGGTGGTTTTGGGACATGATGAGACATTCGTGAGGCAGGGTTCAGGGGTGCGTCGCACTCCTGATGCCGTCCAGTAGCAGATCGACGACGCGCCCCACTGCGACGGTGCGGTCTTCGGTGGGCCGTGTGTAGATCTGCACGGTCATCAGCCGGGCGATATCGGCGGCGTCGACGTCGGAGCGGAGTGTGCCGTCGTCGTGGGCTCGCGTCACGAGTCGAGCGATGGAGTCGGTGACCGTCGCGCGCACCTGAGTCGATACCGGATCGGCCTGTATGCGCGTGTGCAGGGCGGGTTCCACCGAGGAGGCGAACGCGCCGACGTCGGCGAGGGCGCATTCGCGCAGGAAACGGCCCAGCGCCGACCAGGCGTCGCGCTCCTCGCGGGCCGCTGCGGCGCAACGGTCGGCGAGATCGGTCAGGTAGGCGTGCGCGGCGGCGGAGATGAGTGCGTCGCGGTCGGGGAAGCGGCGGTAGAGCGTGCCGACGCCGACACCGGCATGGTCGGCGACCTCTTTCATCGACACGTCAATACCCTTGTCGCGGAACAGGATCAACGCCGCCGCGACGATCTGGTCGCGGTTGCTGCGGGCATCGGCCCGCAAGGTCTCGGCCGCCATGCGCGCCTCCCGGTAATAACTGGACGAATATCTTCCACTTATGCTACCTTCTGGAAGTGGACGAAAATCGTCCAGTTATTCGAAGGGTGTGCGACATGGACAAGAAGGTGCTGATCTCCGGCGCGGGCGTCGGCGGCGCGACGGCTGCATACTGGCTGGCCCACAAGGGATTCGACGTGACGGTTGTCGAGCGGGCCGCAACGGAGCGCTCCAGTGGCAATCCCGTCGACGTGAAGGGGCCGGCGGTCGAGGTGGTCGAGAAGATGGGCGTGATGCCACGACTGCGGGAGGTCGCCTCCGCGGTGGACCGGATGACGTTCGTCGATGCGGCAGGCCGGCGGGTGGCCGGTGTTCCGCTGCGCATGTTCCAGGGCGGCGCCGGCGAGCGGGAGGTCGAGGTGCCGCGCGCCGACCTCGCCTCGATCCTGCTCGACGCCGCCCGCGACCGCGTCGAATTCCTCTGGGGCGACACGATCACCGACCTGTCCCAGGACGCGGCGGGCGTCGATGTCGGTTTCGCTGCCGCTCCACCCGCACGGTTCGATGCGGTGATCGGCGCCGACGGTCTGCACTCGGCCGTGCGGCGGCTGGCCTTCGGGCCGGAACAGCAGTTCGTGCGCCATGCCGGAATGTATGTGGCGACGCTGCCGATCGGCGTACCGTTCGGTGACGACACCGAAGTCATCATCTACAACACACCCGGCCGGGCGGTCTCGATACACCCGACCAAGGGACATGCGATCGCGACGTTCATGTTCCGCGGTGACGCGGTGCCCGGCTACGACCACCGCGACCTGGCTCAGCACAAGAACCTCGTCGCCGAAGCATTCCCCGACGCCTCATGGCGACTGCCGGAACTGCTGGACCAGGTACACACCGCCGAAGATCTGTACTTCGACTCCGTGAGCCGGGTCCGGGCGCCGCACTGGTCCACCGGGCGCATCGGACTGGTCGGGGACGCGGCCGCCGCGGTGTCGTTGTTCGGCGACGGCTCAACCCTGGCCATCGCCGGCGCCTACCGGCTCGCCGAGGAATTGAGCCAATCACCGACCGACATAGCCGACGCGCTGCGCCGCTACGAAACCGGCCACCGACCCCTGGTCGATTCCAAACAACAGGGATTCCGCGCCGCACGCGCCATGCTGCTACCCGGCACCCGGACCGGCATCGCGTTGCGCAACACCGCCGCCCGGCTCGCACCCGCACTCGCCGGGATCAGGCGAACGCGTACCGCGTAATTCCAGGCCCGCCGCGAGAAACCAGCGAGAATACTACTGCCGTGTCCGGGAAGGTTGACGCTGTAACCCGCGGCCCGGGGTGGCGGGTTGATCATCGGCAGGTGACCGGTGATGCTGCCGGTGGAGGCGATGACCTGTTTTGTTCGGCCCGACCCCACGGAAACGCACGGTTCGCATTCTGGTTTGTATCGGATGGGCCGGTGGGTGTGGTGATCCTGGGCCGATACCATTGGCGACTTGCCGCCGGGCGAGGTGACGTTCGCCCCGATCGAAGAAGCGCCTTTCAGCCCGAGGAGTTCGGTACTACCTATCGCGCGGTGAACCGGCCGATGCCTGCCGGAGGCCATCGAATTGCGGGGGTGGGCGTGTGCATGCGGTACTCGGGAATGGAAGTGGTAAGGGTGACACCGGGCCGATATCCTGTGCATATTGTGGGGAGGTCGACCATGGACGATGCTCTGCAAATACCGCATCTGAGAGCCACCGCAGACTTGGAACTCCGCCCGTGGTCGTTGTCCGCGGCAGACCTCGAGCTTGTGAGGGAAGCTTCTGCCGACGACCTGATTCCTATAACCACGGTGCCTGCGACCTTCTCGCTCGAGGCCGCAACGAGGTTTGTCGAACGCCAGCGGCAACCAGCGACCGATCGAACCGGATACCCGATGGTGATCGTCCGGCGACGGGACAACACACCATTGGGAAGCATCGGCCTGTGGTTGAAGGACATCGACGAAGGCCGCGCATCGCTCAGCTACTGGGTGGTCCGCTCTGCCCGCGGCCATGGCGTCGCCGCGCATGCTCTGGCGGCAATGGCTACCTGGGCGCTGGAAGAGCTGCATATCCCACGACTACAGCTCTATGTGGAACCTTGGAACCGCGCTTCGATCCGCACTGCGGAGAGAGCCGGTTTCGAATGCGAAGGGCTCCTCAGATCGTGGCAGAAGGTTGGCGATCGACGCCGCGACATGTTCATGTACGCGCGCGTGGCAGCGGGAACCTTCGCCGAGGCGGATGGAGTTCACATCGGTTAGACCTCGATGGCCGGTTGCCCGGCCGTCTCGGGTGATCGTGAACCGATATCACTGCTGTCCCAGTGTTCGATAGGCCCGGTGGTGCCGGGTACTCACCTCATGGTCGACCCCCACGGCCTCGCTTGCAGAATTACTCGAGACTATGCTTGATCTGCGTTTGTACGCACCGCCAGTGGATAAATCCGCTCGAAAATCTGATGAATCGCTCACCCTCTCTATGAGAGGACCGTCCGATGGGTTTTGCAGAGATGCGCCGGTTCCGGCGTGATCCGTTGGGTTTCCTCGAGAATCTGCGCCGGACCAGCCCGGTAGAGGTGTTCGGGCTGCCGTGGGGCGGGTGGTGTGTCGGCGATACGGGTCTGGCGCTGACGGTGCTGAGTGACCGCGCTTTCCATGCGGGGAAGTCCGGGTTCTTCGGTTCTATGCTGCCTTCGCGGTCTGCTCAGGTCGATTTCGGCCGTGCGGTGCGCGCGATTCTGCGGACGCATACGCCCAAGTATCGCGAGTCCCTGGCGGCGGCGGTGATGGAAATGCCCTCCATCACCCGCTGGCCCGCAGCGGGGGTCGAGCTGGTGTATCGGTGCACCGCGGACCTGTTGCTGCACCCCGATGGTTCGCCCGAGTTGCGGCATTCACTGGAGCGAAACGCACGCGTGGGCGCGCTTCGCCCAGCCCGAATGGCGCAGCGGGCGCGGGCGCAGCTGTTGCGCGTCAAGCTGTCCACCGCGCTGAACGAGCAGATCCGGGACCGGCGCAGCGCCACCGGCCGCAGTGCGGAAGCCGAACCACGGGATCTGCTCGATGCCGTGATCGGTGCCTGTCCCGACGGCGTCGCCGATACAACGGTGGCGCGGCTGTATGTGCTGATGTTCCGGTCCATTGTGGGACCACTGGGCTACTCGCTCGCGTGGTCGGTGCTGCTGGGCAGTCTCCACTCTCCCGGCGCACCATGGCCATGGCCCGTCGACTGGGTGGTACGTGAGGCCCTGCGGCACCGGCCGGTGTCCTGGATGGTCAGCCGTCCCGTCCCCTATCCCGCCGAGTTCGGGGGGATCGCCTTCCAGACCGGCGACCTCCTATCCGTCAGCCCCTATCTGCTCCATCACGACGACAACCACTGGACCAGACCAGGAGCATTTCAACCCGACCGCTGGATTCGACCGAGCGAGCACGGCCCATTTGTACCCTTCAGTTCCGGCCCCTTCACCTGCGCCGGCGCCGCGGTCGCCCACGATCTGGTCACCGATGCGGCCACCGCCCTCATCGAGAACACCGCTATGCGCGTCATCAGCGGAGGTGATACCCGCCCGATCGTGACCAATGCCGCGACCCCCAGGCCGTTCACCCTGCTGCGTACCCCCACAAGCCCTGGCCACGCCCGACCGAGCCCCAGGAAGGAGGTGACATCATGATCAAGGCATTGCTGTTCATCATCACCAACAAGCCGACCCGTACCTGGGACCCCGCTCAATACGGATGATTCTGCTACCGGCTGGATGGCTCGACCAACGCTACGAGGTCTCCGCCGGCCTGGACGCGCTCGGCCGGCGGATCGGTGTGGGCGCGCGCTCGGCACCCCAGTCGCGTTCACCGATTGGCGTCCAGCACTGCTGCGAGGCCTTCTTGTAGGTCCTTGACGAAATATTCGGGAACCTCGAGTGAGGGGAAATGTCCCCCGGCTTCGGGCGAGTTCCATCGGACGATCTGTCGGTACCGCTCCTGTGCCCAGGGGCGCGGGCACTTCTCGATGTCGCGGGGATACACGGTGATCGCCGACGGGACGTCGACCCGAAGTTCGGGGTCGAGCGAGTCGTGGCTCTCGTAGTAGATGCGGGCCGACGATGCGCCGGTCCGCGTCAGCCAATACAGGGTGACGTCGTCGAGAACGCGGTCTCTGGAGATCGTCTCGAACGGGCTGTCTTCGGTATCTGTCCACTCGGCGAACTTGTCGAGGATCCAGGCGAGAAGCCCGACCGGTGAGTCGACGAGCGAGTAGCCGATGGTCTGCGGTCGGGTCGCCTGCTGCTTCGCGTACGCCGCGTGGTGGCGCCAGAAATCGCGGGTTTGCTCCGTCCATTCGCGTTCGGTCGCCGTCAGTCCTTCCGTTGTCAGCCCGGGCGGTGCCTGCGCGGTCGTTGTGTGGATGCCGAGAACGTGCGCCGGGAACCTGCCGCCGAGGACCGTGGTGATCACACCTCCCCAGTCGCCGCCGTGGGCTGCGAACTTGCTGTAGCCGAGCCTCTCCATGAGTTGCACCCATGCGGCCGCGATCTTTTCGGTTCCCCACCCGGTGGTGGCCGGCTTGTCGCTGTAACCAAAGCCTGGTAGCGATGGGGCCACGACGTGGAACGCCGGCGTGTCCGCGTCTTTCGGATCTGCCAGCTCGTCTACTACATCGATGAACTCGGCAACGCTGCCCGGCCAGCCGTGCGTCAAGATCAGGGGAGTGGCATCTGCGCGCTCGGATGGGCGGTGCAGGAAGTGGATTCCCAGATCGTCGATGGTCGTGCGGAACTGGCCGATCCGGTTGAGGCGCGCTTCGAACGACCGCCAGTCGTACCCGGTGCGCCAGTAGTTCACGACGTCGACGAGATCGGCGAGCGGAACGCCCTGTTCCCATCTGCGAGGGTCGGGGGCGGCGCGATAGACCGTCTCGGCCTCCGGTAGCCGCGCTGTGGCCAGTCGCGCGCGTAGATCGTCGAGGACGGCGTCGGTCGCGTGGGCTTCGAATGCTTGCACGTCGACGGGGTCGCGGGTGAAGACCGGATCGAGGTGGCCAAGTGCAGGCATGAGACCTCCTGTTCATCGCGGAACCGGCTTCGGCCTATCGAGACCGGCTAAGACGGTTCTAGCATGGCTCCGCATCGGCCGGCAACCAGCTAAGGTGGTTCCATGCCTGCTGGGCTCCCTGACTTTCGCCTCGGTAACGTGCTAGCGACCAGCTTCACGGGGACTCTGTCCGAGCGCCATGGCGACCGTGTGGAACGCATTCCCACGCCGCAGCGACTCGTCGACTGGCTGGTCGTGTACGGCCTGGCCGTGGACTCCTGCACTACCGCCCAGCTGGAACTCGCCTGGGAACTGCGGGAATCGATTCACGCCGTCGCGACAGCGGCCGCGCTCGGAGACGCTCTTCCCGCACCTGCTGTCCAAGTCATCAATGACAGCAGCATTCGGGGTCGGGCGGCGGCCGTTCTGACATCCGAGGGCAGGCGTCAATGGCGACTCGGCTCCGCTTCCTGCGTAGAAGATGCCCTAGGCGTGATCGCCGCCGATGCGATCAGCATCGTCGCGGGCGAACGGAACGGAAGACTGGCCTTGTGTGCCTCGCCAACCTGCCGAGCGGCCTTCTTCGACACCAGCCAAAGCCGCACCCGCAAATGGTGTGACATGAACACGTGCGGGAATCGTCAGAAGAAGGCGCGTTTCAATGCCAATCAGCGCAAGGGCATCCAAGGCTGACTGCAGTCGGCCATAGTATGACTTGAATCGAGAGCGGATCTCCGGCGCGGTGCGGGCCGGTTTCGCACCGTCTCCGGCCGAGTGGAGCACCTCCGCTACATCCTGGCGTCCCATGCCGGCGACTTCGAATCTCGAACCATAGTTTATGGTTCGGTACTCCGCCATAATGGCCGCGCCCGGCATTCCCACCACTGGAGCCAGTCGTTGCGGTGGCGATGAGACACTCTGACGGTGAGCGAGAAACCCGTCGGCGAGATGTCCAGCAGCACATTCGATTACGACGACGAATTGCCGCGACTCCCCATCCCGACGTTGGAGGAGACGTGCGAACGGTTTCTCGAGCGATGTTCGCCGTTGCTGACCGACGAGCAACTGATGGTCACGACAGCGGCCGTGGATCAATTCCTTGCGTTGGACAGTCCGGCCCGGACGTGGCAGGCCGAGATAGAGCGATTCGATCGGACGCCGGGCGTCCACAGTTGGCTCGACGCCTTTTGGAGATCTCGCCATCTCGGCTACCGCGACAGTATCGCGCTCAGTGCGAATTCCTTCTTCTTGCTCACGGACTCGGAGCACGGTCAACTCGAACGCGCCGCCGAACTGATCGCGCGCGCCACCGCGTACAAACTCGAACTCGACGCCGAGATGATTTCGCCCGTGATTCTTCGCGGCCGTCCGGTGTCCATGCACCAGAACAGGTGTCTGTTCTCTACCACCAGAATCCCCGGCATCGAATTCGACGCCGTGCGCTCCGCTCACAGTGCCGGAGAACCAGGCTCGTCAACGGTCCGGCACATCGTCGTCCATTTCCGTCGTCAGGCGTTCCGAATGGATGTCCTCGCAGCGGACGGTACCCCACATCGCATCGAGGATCTGATCGCCGGGCTGGATGCGATCAGGGGAGCCGATCCGGCCGCGGAGCCGTCGCCGGGAGCGCTGACAACACAACCGCGCGCGGCATGGGCGAGGGCCCGCCAGGCTCTCCTCGAAGATCCGGACAACGCCGCCGCGCTGGAGACGATCGAGACGGCACTGTTCTGCGTCGCGCTCGAGGACTTCGCGCCCCGAGACGAACGCTCGGCCTGTAACGCGCTCCTGCATGGTGACGGCGAGAACCGCTGGTACGACAAGGCGTTGACATTCATCGTGTTCGCCGATGGTCGCGCGGGCGTCAACATCGAGGAGTCCGGCCTGGACGGAACCACGGTTGCCGGCTTCTGCGACGCGATTCTGGCGAATGCGCCAGCCATCTCGGCGGACCGGCCCGGCCGAGCGCCCGAGATATCACCGATCGAATTCCGTTTCGATGAGGACCTGCGGCACGAGATCCGGCAAGCCGCCGCCGACTTCGGCAAACAGGCGGGCGAGATCGCCACGGAGGTGGTGACATTCGACGACTTCGGCTCGGACACGGCCAAACGTCTCGGAATATCGCCGGATGCGTTGGTGCAAGTGGCTTACCAACTGGCTCATCAACGGTCCAGGGGATTCCTCGGCAGCACCTACGAATCCGTAGCCGTGCGACATTACCGCCACGGCCGTACCGAGGCGCTCCGGGCGGTCACCCCCGAAGTCGTTCGTTTCGTGGCATTGATGAACGACTCGACCGCTACGCACACCGCTCGCGCCGAAGCGCTACGTGCCGCGGCGGGGGCACACGTCGCCAACACCAGAGAATGCCAGGCGGGGCGTGCTCCCGAACGGCATCTCGTGGAGCTACAGCGAATTCAGCGTCAGCACGGCGAAAAGCCGCTCGCGATCTACGAATCTCCCGGCTGGCGGATTCTGCGTGACGACTATCTCAGTACCAGTGCTGTGTCGTCGGTCAATGTTCGGTTCTTCGGTTTCGGGCCGCCGACCGCCGATTGCATCGGGATCGGCTATATCCTGCAGCCCGGCAGCTTCGGCGTACACCTGAGCGGTTCCAAAGGCATCGAACAACACATGCTCGAATTCGCACACGCCCTCTCTGTCGCCATCCCGGAGTTGTGCGCCGTGCTCGAGACGACATCCGTCGGCTAGCTTTGCGTATCGATGACTGCTCGTCCGATCGCCAGGAGTAGACATTCCACCCGAAAGTGAGTGGGAGTGAAAGCCTACCGAGAGCTTCTGGCAAATCGGACAGTATGCAATATGGTGCTGATCAGTCTGCTGTTCCGGACTGTTCTCAACTCCCAATCCCTGCTGTTGGTAATGCATGTGCGGCACACGTTGCATCTTTCCTACGGTGCTGCGGGCTTGTTGAGCACTGTGGTCTACCTGTGCATGGCCGGAACCGAGCTGCGGCGCGGCCCGCGTCTCGATCGATTGGGCTTGCGCCCCACCATGGCTCCATCGATCCTGGTAAACGGGATCTGCTGGCTCATCGCGCCATTCGCTCCGTTTCCGGTGTTGCTGTTGCTCGCGGCGTTGGCGGGATGGTTCGAAATACCGGTCATCAATGTCGCGAAACAGGCCATTACGGTCGCCACGACCGAACGGGAGCGAAGGCCGGCGCTCGCCGCGTACGAGGTGACCGCGGACGTGTCGCTGTTGGTCGGGCCGCCGCTGGGCGTCGCGGTGATGAATATCTGGGACACGGCGATGGTGCTGCTCGTGGTCCGGTTGGTGGCCGTGGGTTGCGGTGTCCTGTTGCTGAGACGGAACCCACCGCTGCGAACCGAGACGAGCGAAGTGTCACGGCGGGTCCCACGGCGATCCTGGTTGCAGACCGGCTTCGTGACAGCATGTGTCGGATACGCCGCGGCCGCCGCCGTCCTCTGTGCGGAGGAACTGAGTGTCATCACGGCCATGCACGACTTCCATGCCAAGCATGCGATCGGACTGGTGCTGGCCATCGGCGCAGCCGGTGCGGTGGCCGGTGGGTACGGGTACGGCGCGATCTCCAGAACCATCTCGCCATACGTTCTGCTGGTCGGACTCGGAATCGGCGTGTCGCTCTGCGCCCTCGCGGTCGGGCCGGTTTCGCTGGCCATAGCCGTTTTCGCGGTCGGCGTGCTGGCCGGTGCTGTTTTCCCGGCCTGTACCGATCGGATGAGTGCTGCTGCTTCTGAGGACGCGCTCGGAGAGGCCCTCGGCTTTCATTTCAGTCTGATGTGGGTCGGCGTAGCCATGGGAAGTATCGGGGCGAGTCAGTCCGTCGACTTCGCCGGTTCGTCAGGAGGCATCCTGGCCGCAGCCACGATCGGTATCGGCGCCGGAATCGGGCTGGGCCGAATCGCGGCTCGCGCCGGCCCCATTCCCGGGGCGCCCGGCCCAGTGAATCGAGCGTTCATCGTCACCGCGACCAGGCGGATACTGGATATCGCGCAGATCACCCTTGCTCGAAATACCGATGGTTCACTCGACGTCCGACTCGGCGGAATTTACGCCTTCGAGAAGAAGGTGAAGCAGCCGGTTACCGGACAGCGCAACGGAACCGAATCCCCAGCCGTATCGTCAATAGATTCCGAGGCTGCCGACCCGGGTCGAACCGGAATGCGACAATTCCCGACGCCTTGGACCGAAACTCCTTCATCTCCTCAGCGAAAAGGCTCACCGTGGAGCCGGCCACCCGCTTGAACTCCGCGGTTTCGTCAACTGCTGTGGCTGCCCGGCTATCGCATCAGCATGTAACTAGTATTTCGGAGGTCGACCAACCGTGACACTTATCCGTACGCACAGTTCGAATCATCCGAATCCGCTCGGGCGCACAACCAGCACCACCTACGAGAGGCGTAGTCTCGATCGCGCCGTAAACCTATCGGATGCGCATTGCCGTCAACCGCTGACGCCCTCCCAGATCGAAATTGTCGAACGATTTCCAGAGCTGTTCCACGAGGCGCGAAATCAATCGCAGTCCGAGCTGGAAGAGGTGTTCCTCACCGCCTTTCTGCGCCTGGCGGGCGAGCCGATGCATAAGGATGCATCCAGATATATGCTGTCGTATTCCGCATCATCCGCGATAACAATGGTGGTGAGTTACTGCGCTCGCGCGAAAAAGCGAGTCGCCTTGATCGAGCCGGTGTTCGACAATATCTCCTCGATCTTGCGCCGAGAGAATGTCGAGCTCGTGCCGCTGCTGGAACAGGATTGCACCGTCGAAGACCTGCCTGCGGCGATGGCTCGGCTCGATCCTGCGGTGGTCTGGCTGGTCTCGCCGAACAACCCCACCGGATGGACGCTGTCCGAACCGGGGTTCAGAACGTTGGTGCAGTGTTGCGTCGACCGTCGTTGCACCCTGGTTCTGGACTCGTCTTTTCGATTCTTCTCACCTCTGCCGAGCGGTTGGTCGCAGTACGAGGTCCTGGAGGAATCAGGAGTCTCCTATATTGTGCTCGAAGACACGGGCAAGACCTGGTCCACCAGCGAGATGAAAGTCGGATTGACGGTATGCAGTCCGGATATGTACGCAGATATGTACCGACTGCACGACGATCTGCTGCAGAGTGTCTCTCCTTTCCATCTCCGGGTGCTGACAGAATTCATCGAGGACAGTTCGAAGCATGGCATCGAACACAGCATCCTTCCTTCCGTGCTGGAAAATCGGGCTATCCTCCGCTCGATTCTCGCGGACGGGGGATTGGAATTCGTCACCGAATCGCGATCGCCCGTCTCGGTGGACTGGCTCCGGCTCCCCGAGGGACTCGAGTGTGAGAATTTCGTCCATGAGGCGATCTGGGAGGGAGTGCACGTGCTACCCGGAACGAACTTCTTCTGGAATCAGCCGGAGCGCGGGAGAAAGTTCGTCCGCGTTGCCTTGGCTCGCGATCCGCAACTGATGTCGGAGGGTGCGCAGTTGCTGCGAGACACCGCAGTCCGGCTCGCCGCGAAGGACGCATGACCGTGCGCGGTCGATCGAGCCGTTATCGCGCCTTGCTCACCGGGGCTGAATTGAAGGCAGCCGAGATCGAATGGCTTCGTCAGCGGAATATCGAGGTAGAAGTCTGCCGTCACGACCTGTCCGAAGTCGAATTGGCGCGCGCTCTGCTGGGCAAGGACGCATACATTCTCGGTGGTGTAGAGCGTGCGACCGCTGCCGCGTTGTCCACTGCCGACGACCTCAAAGTCATAGCGTTCATGGGTGTCGGGTATCACGCCTACATCGATACCGCGGCAGCGACCGCGGCGGGAATCGCGGTGACCAACGCGCCCGGAGCCAACGCACGCGCGGTCGCGGAATTCGCGATCGGTCTCATGCTCGATGCCTGGCGCGGCATCACAGACCTGACAATGGAAACGAAGGCCGGTCGATGGCCCGAGACCCGGGCAAGCGACCTTTATGGGAAGACGCTGGGAATTGTGGGAATGGGGACCATCGGCACCATCGTTGCCCGGATAGCGGTCGGCGGGTTCGGGATGCGAGTGGTCTACGTGAGTCGAACAGCCAAACCGGAACTGGAAGGAGACATCGCCGCTCGCCGGGTCGAGCTACCCGAGCTGCTCGCCGAGTCCGATGTCATCAGTCTCCATGCTCCATACGGCCCGCAGACAGCCCGGATGATCGGCGAAGCACAACTCGCTGCCGTCAAGCCCGGCGCGATTCTGATCAACACTTCCGAAGCGGAGCTCGTAGATCCGGCGCCGTTGCGAACCGCGTTGCTCGACGGTCGCCTCGCGGCCGCTGCCATGGACGGCTACTACGTCGTGCCCGCGCCCTCCGACCAGAACGATCCCTTCGGGCTGATCGCGTTGGGCAATGACAAGCTTCTCGTCACGCCGCACGCGGCCGGCGCTACCGAGGAGTCCTACCGCGCGATGCTCGCGGCTAATGCCGAGTCGGTCGAGAACATCCTCGAAACAGGAGAAGACCCACGAGTCGTAAACCCTGGCTTCCGCGATCATGCCCGTTGGCTGTCGGTGCGCCACCGCCGCTAGGACGTCGGCACAGCCGTCGGACGGATCCATCATCGACGTGTTGCAGCACACCCCGCCCCTTGCACCCGGGTGGCTGGCGGGCGAAGCGCGCACCGCGGGGCATCCTGCCGCCGCGATGGACAGGTGCTTTCTCCACGGACTTGGGTATCCGGTCGGTGTCCTGCGGCGGTCTCCGTCGTACTACCTGGGACGGAGGAGCAGCATGACTCACACGACTCACACCGGTCTTTCCGGCACCGCCGGTCGCGTCGCCCAGAACGGCGTGTTCGCGCGGTTCGCCCGCGCGGGCTACGTCATGTCCGGCCTCGTGCATCTGCTGATCGGCTACATCGCCATCCGGCTGGCGTTCGGTGGCGGCGGGAGCGCCGATCAATCCGGGGCGATGGCCGAATTGGCCGATAAGCCGGGCGGGGTGTTCACTCTGTGGGTTGGTGTGGTCGCGTTCGTGATGATGGCACTGTGGCGGCTGGTGGAGGCGGTTTTCGGCAGCGCGTCGAAGCCGGGCGCCGACAGCTGGAAGTCCCAAGTCTTCGATCGGGTCAAAGCGCTCTCGCTGTGCGCTGTCTATCTCGCGTTCGCCGTGACCGCGTTCCGTTTTGCCAAGGGCAGCGGGCAACCGAGTAGCAGCCAGAGTGTGGGGCTCACGGCGCGCCTGATGCAGAACACGGCGGGAACGATCGCGCTCGTCGTGGGTGGGCTGGTCATCATCGCGGTCGGCGGCTACCACGTGCACAAAGGCGCCACGCAGAACTTTCTCGACGATCTGAGCGGACACCCGAGCGCATTCGTGCGGCGGCTCGGCACGGTGGGTTACATCGCGAAGGGGCTGGCCGTCGCCGCGGTCGGGTTGCTGGTGATCCTCGCCGCGACCGAATCCGACCCGAACAAGTCCGCAGGACTGGACGGAGCCATCAAGACGCTCGGCGCGCAGCCCTTCGGTGTGGTTCTGCTCCTGATCGCCGGCCTCGGCATCATCACCTACGGTCTCTACAGCTTCGTCATGGCTCGCAGCGCCAAGATGTAGCGCCTACCGCTCGGCGGTCAGAAGCCTTGGTTGCCGCCACAGCTCGTCGAGCTCCTCGGGCAGATCCGGGACCGATCGCCCGTAGGACGCGGCAAGTTCGCTCGGACTCTCGCTCCGCACCGACCAGCCGTGTCCGGCCAGCCACCGGGCGGGATCGGCTCGCTCGTCGTCGTAGAACAACTCGGCCGGGTCGATGTCGCCGAACGGGTTGCAGCGGTCGAAATACTTCTTCTCGATGTTCGCGAAGCGCTTGACGTCGGTTCCCGCCACGAAGCTCTCCACGGCCAGCTCGCTGCCAGGGGTGGACCAGCCGTCGATGTGCTCGAAGAGCTTGTCCTGCGCGGCCCCGGGTAGATAGGGCAGCAGGCCCTCGGCGGACCATGCGGTCGGTTCGCCGGGTTCGAAACCCGCGCTGCGCAGCGCGGCAGGCCAGTCCTCGCGCAGGTCGACGGCCACCGGGCGACGATCCGCCTTCGGCCGCGCGCCGTTCTCGGTGAGGACTTTCTCCTTGAATTCCAGAACTTTGGGCTGGTCGATCTCGAACACCGTGGTACCCGCGGGCCAGTCGAGGCGGTATGCCCGCGCGTCCAATCCGGCGGCGACGATAACGGCTTGCCGAACGCCCCGCGCCGCGGCCGACGAGAAGAAGTCGTCGAAGAACTTCGTGCGGAAGCCCATGAACCCGGGTACCAGCGGGATGTCGTCCAGTTGGGAAGGGTCCGCCAACAGTCCGTTGAAATGTCGATGGCCCGAGGCCGCGACGAACAGGGGCGCGTAATCGTCCCGGATCAACGGATCGGGAGCGGATGTCTCCAGCGCCCGGAACGTCGCGACGCCCAATGCGGTGAGTCCGACACTACTGACGATGTCCCATACGTCTCCCTCGGTGCGCATAGGTCAGCCCACCACGGCGGTCTCGTGCTCCAGCACTTCGCTGGCCGCGCGTTCGCCCGAGCGAATGGCCCCGTCGATCCAGCCGCACATGACCGCCGAACTCTCGGTGCCCGCCCAGTGGACGCGGCCACACGGCTCGCGCAGAGCGTGGCCGAATTGGGTGAGCACACCGGTGGGCGCGTGGCTGAGCATCCCGCCGCCGGAATAGCGCTCGGCGCTCCAGTCCTGCTCGATGTAGTCGACGGGTGAGCCGGCCTGCCGGCCGAATCGCTCGACGAGTGCGTCGAGGATCGCGCTGCGGCGCTCCGCGTCGTCGAGTCGGGCCAGCTGCCGTGCGATCGGTCCCTCGATGATGACGCACAGGACTCCGGGCCGCCCGGTGTCCGTGCACGCATCGATGGTGATCGTCGCGGGCGAACCCGGCGCGGCGGACTGTCCCGACAGCCCGTCACCGCGCCAGAACGGCTCGTCGTACACCACGGAGACCTTGATGATCGAACCGCTCGGCATGCGCTGATGCAGGAAAGCGCGATCGGCGGGCAGCATCGGCCGGTACGAGATCTGGCCGGCGATAGCGAGGGGAACGGTGACGATCGCCCGGCGCGCGCGCAGCCGGAGGTCGGTCGCGCGGACGGTCACCCCCGAGTCGTCCTGATGGATGCAGCGGACCGGCTGCGAGAGGTGGATCGCATCGCCGAGCTCGGCCGCCATCGGACGGTAGATCGCGCCCATGCCGCCGACCGGCCGCGCGTCCTGCGCCGCGTCTTTGACGCCGAGGACGAAGCTCGGCCCGCCACCCGAGGCCATCTGGTACAGGACGAACAGCAACGAGACCTCCGAAGCCGCCGAGGTGTAGCAGCCCGCGATGGCGGTCTCGAGCAGATCGTGCGCGGGCTTGGAAAGGACATTGGCTTCCAGCCAGTGCGCCAGGCTTACCTGATCCCATTTGTCGGCTTTCTTCGCCGCCCACGGCGCTTCCAGCGGAACCGACTTGCACATATGTCCCAGCTCGAGGAATACCGCGCCGAGGTTCATCGACGCCCACGGGCTCATCGTCCACGGGATCGTGCCCGTGTAGCGGTGCTGCTTGCCGTCGACGACCATCATGGCCTCGCCGTCGGTGTACTGCTTGTAGCTCGGTACGCCGAACTCGGTCATCAGCGCTTGGATGCGGTCCTGTCCCGGCCCGATCCAGGCGCCGCCGCGATCGATCCACGACCCGTCGTCGCGTACCTGGGTGAAGGTGCGGCCGCCGAGCCGGTCCCTGGCTTCCAGCAGCGCCACCGACCGACCCATCTGTTTCAGCCGCAGCGCGGCCGTCAATCCCGCGAATCCCCCGCCGATTACGCAAAAGTCGACGTCTGTCATGGCGTGCCGTCCTCGGGTTGCAGTTTCGCGCACGGCCGCCGTGCTACTGCGCTCGACCGGCGCACTCGACACAGCGGGTGCGATTCGCCTTCGATCAGGTCAACGCGTCGAATATCGGGGCAATTCTATAGCAACTTGCAGTGAGGGGTCATCTCGAGTCGTTTCCGGTGCAGAGGGCGTGCGAGCTGCTTAGGCTCACGAATCTTGCTGCCCGATCGCCTGGAGCCTCCTCGATGACGACGTCCCCGCCCTCCGCACACAGCCGCGCACCGCACGGTTCGCCGATCGACACCGACGGCCCGCGGATTCCTTTGTTCGCCGCGGAATTCGCCGCGGACCCGCACAGCGCCTATCGCGAGATGCGGGAGCGTTACGGATCGCTGGCGCCGGTGGAATTGGCCCCGGGTGTACCTGCCACCTTGGTGCTCGGGTATCACACCGCCGTGCGGATCTTGAACGATCCGGAGCACTTTCCGGCCGACCCCCGCACGTGGCAGCAGGACATCGCCGCCGACTGCCCGGTGCTGCCGATGATGCAGTGGCGGCCGAACGCGTTGCGCAACGCCGGAGCCGAGCATGCCCGCTATCGGCAGGCCAACGTCGCGGGTCTGGCCAAGGTCGACCTGTACGGCTTGCACGACACCGTGGCGCAGCTGGCGACACCGTTGATCAATTCGTTCTGCGCGGACGGGTCGGCGGATATCGTGCGCCAGTACGCTTTTCCGCTCGCTTTCGCGGTGCTGAACGCCATGCTGGGTTGCCCGGCCGAGATCGCGCAGCGCGCCGCGACCGGTATGGCCGCGATCTTCGAGGGCATCGACGCGGAACGCGGGAACAAGATGCTGACCGATTCGCTGGCCGAGTTGACGGTACTGAAGCGGGCCGATCCAGGCGACGACATCACCACGCGCATGCTCAGGCACCCATCCGGGCTGAACGACACCGAGATGGTCCACCAGCTGGGCACGCTCTACGGCGCGGGCATCGAGCCGCAGCAGAATCTGATCGTCAACACCCTGCTGCTGATTCTCACCGACGAGCGGTTCGGCGGCAGCGTGCTCGGCGGCAGTCTGTCGACCCGGGACGCGCTCGACGAGGTGCTGTTCAACGACCCGCCGATGGCGAATTTCTGCTTCAGCTTCCCGAAGCAGCCGATCCTGATCGACGACGTCTGGTTGCCTGCCCATCAGCCGGTCGTGATCAGCATGGCCGCCTGCAACACCGATCCGGCGATCCGCGCCGAACGCTACGCGGGCAACCGCGCCCATCTCGCGTTCGGCGGCGGGCCGCACGCGTGTCCGGCGAACTCGCTGGCTTACCTGATCGCCCAGGACGCGATCGATCAACTGCTGGACGCGCTGCCGGAGCTACGTCTCGCGGTGCCGGTGGACGAGCTGACCTGGCGTCCCGGTCCGTTCCATCGAGCGCTGACCGCCTTGCCGGTCGTATTCCCTGAGTCGCAGGCGCTGCCGCTGCCGTAGTACCCGGGCCGGGTCGGAAACGCGAAAGCCGGATCGCTGACCATCTCGGTGACGTGCACGGTGGGCCGATATCCGAGCTACTACCCGGACACCGCGCTGGGGGGCATGGTCGCCGCGGTCGGCGGGCTGGTCTGTCAGGCCCGGGTACCTGTTCGCGCCGAGGCGTACGGGCGACGGGTGTGCTTCGGTGCGCGGGTCGGAGTTACCCGGCATCCGCGAGCAGCCGGTAACGGATCTCCAGCCCGTCCAACAGGGATTCCAGACCGACTTCGAAGGCGTCCCGATCGATTCTCTGCTGCCGCTCGGCCAGCAGGTGCGCCTCGTTCAGGTGCGGATAGGCGTCGGCGTATACCGCGACGTCGGAGGGGAAGCCCGCGGCGAACGATCCCAGCGACGCTCCGGTGAGGAAGTAGCGCATGGTCGTGCCGACCGTGGTGGCCTCGCGGCGCGGCCAGCCCGCCGCGACGAGGCCGCCGAAGACCGCGTCGGCCATGCGCAACGCGTTGGGTCGATGACCGGGACCGCTCGCCAAGGCGGGAACGATGTGCGGGTGCGCCGCCATGGCGGTGCGGTAGGAACGGGCCCAATCGCGCAGTGCCGAGCGCCAGTCCTGATCCTCGGCCGACAATCCCTCGAACATCGCGATGTCGACTTCGCCGAGGACGGCGTCCACGACGGCATCGATCAGGTCGTCCTTGGTGCGGACGTGGTTGTACAGCGAGGGGCCCTGCACGCCCAGCTCGGTGGCCAGGCGCCGCGTGGAGACAGCGGCCAGACCCTCGGCGTCGACCAGGGTGAGGGCGGTGTCGATGATGCGATCGCGGGTCAGCAGCGGTCGGCGTGGTCGTGCCATGAGCTCTCCTTTCGGTCCTCGCATTCTCGCAGGCGCGGGACACGATACTTGCGCCGCTAGTTTCGGTGCCCTACGGTGAGCGGAAAACTTGCGCTGCTAGTTTTGGAGAGCGATGTCGAGATTCACCAGGCGGTCGGCATGAACGCGACACTGTCGGTAGCCAGCATTCCGGCCGAGCAGGCCAGACGGCGCCCTGACCGGGTCGCCCTGATCGACGGGGCGCGGCGGATCACTTTCGCCGAGTTGTGGCTTCGGGCGCGGGCCCAGGCCGCGGCCTTGATCGGGCTCGGTGTGCGGCCTGGTGACCGGGTGGCGCTCATGTGCCCGAATGTCGTCGACTTCCCGGTCGCCTACTACGGAATCCTCGCCGCGGGAGCGGTGGTGGTGCCGGTGCACCCGTTGTCCACGTCCGCCGAGGCCGAATACATGCTGCGCGACAGCGCGGCGCGGCTTCTGCTGTGCCATCCGGTTTTCGCCGAAGCGGGCCATCCGGCGGCCGCCGCCGTCGGCCTTCCCTGCCGTGCGCCGGATTCCCTTGTCGCGGAACCGATCGCCTCGTTCGTCTCGCGACAACCCGCGGACCCCGCGGTCGTGTTCTACACCAGCGGCACCTCCGGCAGGCCGAAAGGCGCCGAGTTGAGTCACCTGAACCTGGTGATGAACGCGACGGTCAACGCCTTCGACGCGAACGACGTACGCGCCGACGACGTGGCACTGGGCGCGTTGCCGTTGTCGCACGTGTTCAGCCAGACGGTCTCGATGAACTCGATCTGGCGCGCGGGCGCGGCGCTGGTGCTGATGCCGCGCTTCGAGCCGGCCGAGGCCATCCGGCTCATGGTCGAGCACGGCGTCAACACTTTCCACGGTGTGCCGACGATGTACGTCCGGTTGATATCCGCCGCACGCGAGCGGACGAGCCTGCCGCGGCTGCGGCTGTGCATCTCCGGTGGCGCGTCGCTGCCGCAGCCGGTGCTGGAGGCGTTCGAGGAGACGTTCGGCGCGCGAATCCTGGAAGGCTATGGCTTGTCGGAGACCTCGCCGACCGCGGCGGTCAACCAGCCGATATTCGGTTCTCGGGTGGGTACCGTCGGGCATCCGGTCTGGGGTGTCGAGGTGGAGATCGCCGATCCCGCCCTGGCCGAGCGGATCGCGTTGCTGCCCGCCGGGCAACCCGGCGAAGTGGTGATTCGCGGTCACAATCTGTTCAACGGGTACACGGGCAATCCGGATGCCACGGCCGCGGTGGTGGTCGACGGCTGGTTTCGCACCGGCGATCTCGGCGTGAAGGACACCGACGGTTATCTGCGTATCGTCGACCGGATCAAGGAGATGATCATCCGCGGCGGGTACAACGTGTATCCCAGCGAGGTGGAGGCGGCGCTGCTGCGGCATCCGGGTGTCGCCGCCGTCGCGGTCATCGGCATCCCGGACGAGGTCTTCGGCGAGGAGATCTGCGCGGTCGTAGTGCCTTCCGGACCGATCACCGCCGAGGACGTGCTCGCCTTCGGACGTGAGCACCTGGCCAAGCACAAATCCCCGCGCCGAGTGGAATTCGTCGCGGAACTGCCGCTCGGGCCCAGTCACAAAGTCATGAAACGAAAATTGAAAGAACAGTTCGCCGCCCGCTGACCTCAGGTGGGCCGATTCCGGCCCGCGGCGGAACTTTTTGTATCCGGAGCCCAATTATGTCCGGCAACTTATGTGTCGAGCGCAGTGACAGTGCTCCACAGCTGCTTCAGGATGAAAGTGTTCGTATCAAGAGAATGCGAACACATCTATGGAAGGCTTTGCAATGAAGCACAGGATTCGTCGCGGTCTGCTCGGTGTGGTTGTCGTGGCACTTTCCATGAGCGTGGGAGCGGGTGCGGTACACGCCGAACTCGAAACGCCTACCGTGGAGCAGCAACTCGTCGACGAACTGAACGCGGGCCTCTCGCCCACGCCGGACGGCAGGCAGCCCAAGGCGATCGTCGACTCGGGCAGCAGTTCCGGTTCCGCCTCGCGCAGTTTCGCCTCCGCCGCGGTCGGCGAAGGGCCGGAGATGCCTGCCTACCTGGCCGCCTTCCTGCACGGAGTCGGTCATCCCGACGCATCTCCGCCGGGAGCGAATCGGCCGGACTGCACGCCTTCGGCCGCGCACCCGCGGCCGGTCGTCCTCGTCCACGGAACCTGGCTCAACGCCTATGACTCCTTCGCGTACCTGTCACCGCGGCTGGCACGGGCCGGTTATTGCGTCTACGCCTTCAATTACGGCCGCTCCGGCGTGCTGGAAGGCGGTGGTATCGGTCCGATCCTGCCGGGCCGGTACGGCGTCGGTCCGATGGAGGATTCCGCGCGACAGTTGCGCGATTTCGTCGAGCAGGTGCGCGCCGCGACCGGTGCGGATCGGGTGGATCTCGTCGCGCATTCTCAGGGCGGGCCGGTGTCGAGCCAATACCTGAAATTCGAAGGCGGCGCCGAAAAAGTCGGCAAGCTCGTCACGTTCGGCGCCACCCATCACGGCACCTCGTTGTTGGGAATGGCTACTTTGGGGCGGCTGATCACCAATCTAGGCGTCAACATTCTGGGATTCTATGAACCGATCATCGGTCAGGCCAATATTCAGCAGGCGGTGGGCTCGGCGTTCTACGCGAAGCTGAACGAACACGGTGACACCGTCCCCGGTGTCGAGTACACCTCGGTCGGCACCAGTCACGACGAGATCTCCAACCCGTACGAATGGACCTTCCTGACTCCGGGGCCGGACGCGACCGTGCACAACATCACCCTGCAGGACGGCTGCGCCCAGGATCTGTCCGATCATCTGACGATCATGTACTCCCCGCGTGCGGCCTCGATCGCACTGCGTGCGCTCGACCAGGAGGCGAACTCGCCGCTGGATTGCGCGTTCAATCCATGGATGATCGGCGGAGCGGATCACTGATCAGCCATGCGCAATGATGGTGTCTCGTGGCGGATTACATGGCGGTCTTCGATCGGGTCAGGGGTTCTCTGCTGGGCGGAGCGGTGGGTGACGCGCTCGGCTGGCCGGTCGAATTCTTACGGCTGGAACAGATTCGGCAGCGGTACGGCTACGAAGGCGTGACGGGCTTCTTGCCCCAGCACGCCCAGGACGCGCCGCAACAGATCACCGACGACACTCAGATGACACTGTTCACCGCGGAGGGACTGTTGCGCTCGGGGCCCGGCGCCGATCCGGTGCCGGCCTTGCGCCGAGCCTATCTGCGCTGGTTGCAGACTCAGCGGCAGGAGGCGCCCGCGCCACACGTCGACGGGTGGCTGGCGAGTCTGCCCTTCCTGTACGCGGTGCGGGCGCCCGGGAACGCGTGCATGTCCGGCCTGGGACAGCAGTCCCGCGGATATCTCGCACCGGTCGCGTTCGGTGCGAGCGGGCCGGTGAATCCGCATTCGAAGGGGTGTGGCACGGTCATGCGGTCGGCGCCCTTCGGATTGTCCGGGATGGGGCCCGATCTCGCGTTCACCACCGCCGCCCGGGCCGCGCAGCTGACCCACGGGCACCCCACGGGATATCTCGCCGCGGGGGCGTTCGCGGCACTGGTCGATCGGGTCGTGAGCGGAACCGAACTGCCGATCGCGTTACGGGAGACGATCACCCAGCTCGCCGCCGTCCCTTCGAGTGCGGAGACGGTGGCGGCGCTGACCCGAGCCGCGGAATTGTCCGAGCATCCGGTCTCCGCCGAACAGGTCGAGCACGTGGGGGAGGGGTGGGTCGCCGAGGAATGCCTGGCCATCGCGGTGTACTGCGCCTTGTACGCGGCCAGGACCGGAGATGCCCGCGGCGCGCTGCTGCTGGCGGTGAACCACTCCGGCGATTCCGATTCCACGGGCGCGGTGGCGGGAAACCTGGTCGGCGCCGTCCACGGTGTCTCCGGACTGCCGATGGAGTGGGTTGCGGCGGTCGAGGGACGCGACGTGCTGGTGCAGGTCGCCGACGACCTCGTCATGAATTTCGGGCTCGGCGACCGGTCCGGACTCGCCGCCCGCTATCCCATCGACGAAGGCCTGTGAGCACCCCGCGTACCTGACCGCGAGGACGCGGCGCTCACTCGTCCTTCACGGTCCGGCCGATCGCGCGCACACATCGAGCACGCGGCCGCGCAGCCACCGATGAGCCGGGTCCGCGTCGAGCCGGACGTGCCACAACAACGACACGGTCACCTCCGGAGCGCGGAACGGCAGATCGAACGAGTGCATGCCCTGCCGCAGGATCACGGTGTGCTGCTGCGGGACCGTCGCGACCAGGTCCGAGGCCCTCGCCAGCGCCAAGGCCGCGCCGAAGCCGTCCACGACGGTGACGACGTCGCGCCGGTGGCCGGTCGGGTGTAGCGCCTGGTCCACCAGTCCCTCGCCCATGCCGCGCCGGGAGACGTGCACGTGCCGTGCGGCGGCGTATCGGGCCGCGGTGATCTTCCCCGCACGGAGCGGATGTTCGGCACGCACCACCCCGATGAAGCGGTCGGTGAACAGCGGTCGGCTCACGATGTCGGGCGGCAGCGCGCGCTCGATGACTCCCGTCTCCAGGTCGATGGTGCCGTCTCGCAAGGGATCGGTGTCCTTCTTCGTCTTCCGCACGAACCGCAGTCGCACCTCCGGCGCCTCGTGGCCGATCTCGGCCACCAGTTCGGGTCCGAACCGCTCCACGAACCCGTCGCTGCTGCGCACGGTGAACGTTCTCGAAAGCTCGGCCGGGTCGAGGTGATCGGCGGGCCGCAACACCTCTTCGGCCTCCCGGACCAGGCCGCGCACGCGGTCGCGCAGCTCCACGGCGCGTGGCGTGGGCACCAGCCCCCGGCCCGCCCGTACCAGCAGCGGATCGCCGGTGGCCCGGCGCAATCGCGCGAGCTGACGGCTCATCGCCGAAGGGCTGAGCGCGAGCCGCTCGCCTGCTCGCGTCACGCTGCCCTCCTCGAGTAGAACGTCCAAGGTGAGCAGCAGATTCAGATCGGGCCGCGCCATGGGCACACGATCTCACAGTGCTCCTGGGATATGGCGTTCAGTGCACAGATGAGTTTCCATCTTTGCGTCTTCCGCCAGGTGATAGCGGGGCCTAGCGTCCAGAGCGTCATCCATATCGAAGAGGTCGTCTTGAAATCAGTAGAACCCCGTCTACGGACGTCGTACGCCCGTCGTCCCACCTTGCCTCGGACGCTGCTCGCGCTGTCGTTGTCCATGCTGTTGCCCTCGCTGAGCATCAGCATCGCGAATGTCGCCCTACCGACCATGGCGGTGGCGTTCGACGCCTCCTTCCACCAGGTGCAGTGGGTCGTGATCGCCTACCTGCTGGCCACCACGACACTGGTCGTCGGCGCGGGCCGTCTCGGCGACGTCGCAGGCCGGCGCCGCCTGCTGCTCGGCGGTATCGGGGTGTTCACGGTCGCGACCATGTTGTGCGGTCTGGCTCCGGATCTCGTCTTCCTGGCCGCTGCCCGCGCGCTGCAAGGAGCGGGCGCCGCATGCATGATGGCGCTGACGATGGCCTTCGTCGGCGAGACCGTGCCGAAGCACCGCACCGGCAGCGTCATGGGACTGCTCGGGACGATGTCGGCGGTCGGGACCGCGCTGGGTCCCTCGCTCGGTGGAGTGCTCATCGCGGCCTGCGGCTGGCGTGCGATCTTCGTCGCCGTCGCGCCGCTCGGGTTGCTCACCCTGGTCCTGGCCAGGCGCCTGCCGACCGGCGCCGCACCGGAAATCGGAAGCGCGCGTTCGCGTTTCGACATCTCGGGTACAGTGCTGCTGGCGCTCGCGCTCGGCGCCTACGCCCTGGCCATGACGATCGAAGGAAACGCGGTCGGCCCGCTCGGTATCGGATTGCTGCTCGTCGCCGGAACGTGCCTCGCGTTGTTCGTCCGCACCGAAACCCGCGTTTCCGCGCCGCTGCTCAGGCTCGGGATGCTCCGCGATCCGCTCCTGACCGCGGGCCTGACGACCAGTGCGCTGGTCTCGACCGTCATGATGACCACGCTCGTCGTGGGTCCCTTCCACCTCGCCCGCGCTCTGCACCTCGATCCGGCCGCGGTCGGTCTGGTGATGTCGGCCGGTCCCGCGGTGTCGGCCCTCACCGGCGTGCCCGCGGGACGCGCTACGGATCGCTTCGGAGCGAGGACCATGGTGAGCGTCGGGTTGGGCGGTGTCATCGGCGGCACCGCCGCGCTCGCGCTGCTGCCCGCGAGCGCCGGGGTCATCGGCTACGTGCTGCCACTGGTGGTCACCACCCTGGGCTACGCCCTGTTCCAAGCGGCCAACAACACCGCGGTCATGCGAGACGTCGACCCGCGACAGCGGGGCCTCGTCTCGGGCATGCTGAACCTTTCTCGCAATCTGGGTCTCGTCACCGGTGCGTCGGTCATGGGCGCGGTCTTCGCTCTCGCGGCGGGAACCGGCGACGTCATCGGCGCCGCGCCGGAGCAGGTGGCCCGGGGAACACACGCGACCTTCGCCGTCGCCGCGCTGCTCGCCACTGCCGGTCTGGCGATCGTGACAGGCCTTGGACTCACCCGCTCGAAAGCGTGAATTCCGGCGCGCGTGACGAAGAGGCGTGCACCCGGCACGGAGGCGCCCGCCGCGGTCACGAAGGCGACCTCCGGCGGCCGAATCCTCACGCGGCGAGAGCGTGCGCCAGGTGCGGCCACGACTCGTGGAGGTCGGTCTCGAACAACCCCCAGGTGTGCGAGCCTTCCGCGCGATTCACGTGGACAGCGGACAGCCCGAGCTCGTCGAGACGATCGGCGAAGGCCGCCGTGCAGGAGCTGGCGATCGCCTCGATGGGGGGAAAGGGCAGGCCGCCTCGATCGATGGCACCGGGAGTGCCGGAGGCGGCGGACAAGTAGATGGTCTTCCCGGCCAGAGCGGGCGCGTTGGCGAAAGCGTCGTGCGCTCGCCAGATCACGTCGCCCGGAGCGCCCCACATGTTCGCCGGATTGCCCCCGCCACGGATGACCTGGGCGCTCACCATGGCCGCGCCGACGGCGTCCGCGGCCCATGGGCATCCGCTGTAGGCCGCCACCGCGTCGTACACGTCGGGCGCCTGGATCGCGAGGTCGACCGCGGATCCGGCGCTCATCGACACCCCCGCGATCGCGTTGCGCCCGGTCGTGCCGAGTTCGGCGTCGAGCGTCGCCGGAAGCTCACGCGTGAGATAGGTCTGCCATCGGTTGCGCCCGACCGCCGGATCATCGGCGCGCCAGTCGGTGTACATGCTGTAGGCGCCGCCGACCGGCATCACCACGTTGATGTGCTTGTCCGCGAAGAACTCCCGGACGTCCGTATCGTCCCACCAGGAGATTCCGTCGACGCCGCCGCCGATACCGGTGAGCAGGTACAACGTCGGCGCGGGTGCGCCGCCCGCCGCCCGGATCACCCGGTTGGTGACCACTTTGTCCATCGACGGCGAGTAGACATCGATCTGGGACACCGATCCGCCGAGCGGGGCCTCCCCCACCACGCGCGCCCGCGCGGACTCGGCTTCGGCGGGACGAGCGGAGAAGGAGGACACCGCGACAACTGTCGCCAGCGCGCTGACGAGCGCGCCCACATACCTAGAAGCACTCACGATTCCGTTGTACCCGGCCGCGCGTGGATCATTCGGCGAAATCGATCCATTTGGAAGGATTGTCTGCGCGAAAGCCACGCTCGAGCAGCATGTTTCGTTCAGGTGCTGCGTCGGGCGGTCGAACGACCTCTCACTCGTGGCGATTCCGGGAAGGCGTGTACCGGAGCTGGAGCCCATGTCATGGCGGTCAGGGCCGGTTCATCTCCGCACGATCGCGTTCGAAGGCGGAGCGCTCGGGCCGTGAGGATCACGGTAAGGGCTGGAGCCGGCAAGCGCACTTCGATCGAGGGCGTTCATCTGACCGGCCTGTCGATGGTCGTCATGCCGCTCACTGTTTCGAAATCACCGCGGTATGGGCGATTCGGTCACCGGTCGCTCGTCGCGGGAAGCGCAGCATCCCGGCGGCCCACAAGGCGACGCCGATGTACAGTGCCTGCTCCGGAACGCGCTCCCACAGTGGCGGTGCGGGTGCGTCGTTGAACGGGATGCCGGAGAGCGCCACGTAGATGTTGGCGGGCAGCATCACGACGAACAGGGCGGTCAGCCCGAGACCGGCGGCGCGGCGAGTGCGGGCGAGGAAGAGGCCCGCCGCGCCGAGTAGTTCCAGTACGCCGGTGAGGTAGACCATCGCGCCGGGGAACGGGACGAACGGCGGCACCATCGGGAGCAGATCGGCGTGGGTCGGAACGGGGGTGTCCGCGAACGACTCCGGCAGGAAATGCGTTGTGCCGGTCATGATCAGCATCACGCCCAGCGCATAGGCGGCGCAGGTGGGCCATGCGGCGAACCGGCGCGCGCCGAGGGCACCCGCAACGCGCAGCGACAAAAGGGTGGTGAGCAGAACGATGAGGGTTTCCATCATGCCTCCATGGGGACGGTCCGGCCGGGCGCCGGTGTCGTGGTGAATCGGATGAGCAGGTAGAGCAGCACGCCGATCGGCGCGAACAGGATGGTGAGGACGAGCAGGGGGCTGATCAGCAGCGGCGTGTGGCCGCGCGCGCGACTGTCCAGGTAGATCCAGCGCCCGAGGAACAGGTCGAAGGCCACGAAGTGCGCCCATGCCGCCGCGGCCCCCGACCCCTGGCCCAGTATTTCTCGCAGCCCGGCGAGTTCCGGATCGACGAGCGCCGCTGCGAACGAGCCGAACTCGGGCAAGACCAGCGCCGCGTAGACGAGCAGTGGAGGCAGGCAGATGAGCGGTGAGGCGACGATCGCGCTGGTCCGTCGCCATCCCGGGGCCAGGATCATCAGTGCCCAGAAGGGGGTCGCGAACCAAAAAGTGATGTCGAACAGCAGCTCCGTCATAGTCCCGCTCCTATCGGGACGCGTTGCACGACAAACTTTTTCGTCCGCAGCGTGACAGCGGCCGACAGGGCGGCTCCGAGGGCGATGGCGGCGAGAGCCAGCAGGGTGGCGACGTCGGGATGGACCACCGATTGTCCACGCAGCGCCTGCCAGGTCAGCACCGCGAGCAGTGCGGCGTAGGCCGCCGCGGCGATCACGACGAGCGTTCGCCTGGTGGCCGCCGAGCGCATGGCCGGAATCCGGCGCGACCCGTACTCCACGGCGAGTAGAACCAGCGGAAACACCTGCAACGCATGCATTCCGAGGAAATGCGGGACACGCAGATCGCCTCCGGCCGTGCTCCAGCCGAGGATGGGCAAGCCGGGTCCGCCGTCGGCGAGCCCGACGGTGTGGGCGCCCCTGATCGCGCTGCCCGCCGCCCGTTGTTCGGCAGTCGGCGGCACCATCAGCATCCCCAGCGCGGCGCCCGCGAGCGAGAGCGCGGCGCCGTAACGGATCGCCGCGTTGCGGGCGGGGTCAGCCGTCGGATCGGCGAACAACGCCGCCGAGGCGACCAAGGTGGCGATCCAGACCACCACGATGGACGACCCCATGATCTCCCACAGTGCCGCGTTGAGCGGCGTCGTGAAATTGAAGTGGCTGGTGGTGCCGCGCACGATCTGCGTGGTGATGACGATGAGCTCCACCGCGAGGCCCAGCGCCGCCACCGTCCCCGCCCACCAGGCGACGCGCTGCCATCTGGTGAGCTGGGCAAGCAGCCACGCCCAGGTCAGGGCATAGATCAGCACCGAAAACGCGAACTTGGCGGACTTGGCCCAGATCGGCAACCCGGTCGAGGTGCGGTCGTCGATGATCATGCCCCCGATCGACCAGGCGACCAGGAGCGCCATGGCGACGGCGAGAAGCATCAGTGGCCGATGCCAGGAGAGTGCGGGGAATCGCTGGGAGAAGGCGGTCACGGGAGGCTGACCTTTCGGGAACTCGAAGTATCGATAGTTGTACTATCAGCAGATATTATGGATAGCTGTACTATCGACTGTCAATACGTCGACCGAGCCGAGGAGTCCGATGCGGATCGCCGAACTCAGCCGCGCCAGCGGCGTTGCTCCCGCGACGATCAAGTACTACGTGCGCGAGGGGCTTCTGCCCTCCGGCGTGCGGACCCATCGCAATCAGGCCGAATACAGCGATGCCCACGTCAGCAGACTGCGGCTGATCCGGGCGCTGGTGGATATCGGCGGCGTGTCCATCGAAGCGGCGAAGGAACTGCTCGCGGCGCTCGACAGCGGCAGCCTGTCCGCGCGGGACGCGCTGGGCCACGTCCAGTACGCGCTGGGCGGCCGGAGGTCGCAGGTCGGTGAGGAGCAGCGGGAAGCCGCCGCCGAGGATGTCGCGGCACTGCTGGACCGGCGCGGCTGGCGGATCGATGACGACAGCCCGGCCCGCGACACCCTCATCGATGTCTGCGCCGCGCTGCGTCTGCTCGGCCACGGTGACGTGGTCGCCGCGATGGACGACTACGCGGGTGCCAGCGAGGCCATCGCCGCCACCGACATCGCCCTGGTCCGCAACGAACCGGTCCTCGAGCGGATGACCGAAACCGCCATTGTCGGAACGATTCTGGGCGACACGCTGCTCGCCGCGCTGCGCAGGCTGGCGCAGGAGCATCTGTCCAGCACGCTGCTGTCGGCGGACGACGCCGCGGATCGCGCCTCCGGCGAGGTTTAGCCCGCCCCTCGCGCGGCATGCCGGAAACAGGACCATCCAGAGGCGAAAGGAGAGCGGCTCATGACCGATCAACTGAATGGGACGCGCGTGCTGATCATCACCTCGAATACGGGAGTGGAGCGGGACGAACTGCTGGTGCCGCGCGACGAACTCCGCAAGCGCGGGGCGCGCGTCACCCATGCCGCACCGAAGCGCGAGGAGGTGCAGACCTACCTGCACGACACGGAGAAAGACACCGTCGTGCAACCGGATGCGTCGGTGCACGAGGTCTCTGTCGACGATTTCGACGTGCTGGTCGTCCCCGGCGGCACGGTGAACGCGGACAAGCTGCGGGTCACCGACCGGGCGATCGAACTGGCCAAGGAGTTCGCAGGCGCGGGCAAGCCGATTGCCGCGATCTGCCATGGCCCCTGGCTGCTCGTGAACGCCGAACTGGTCCGCGGCAAGACGCTGACCTCCTACTTCTCGCTGCGGACCGACATCGTCAACGCGGGCGGCGAGTGGGTCGACGAAGCGGCGGTCCGCTCCGTCGAGGGCGGGTGGACCTTGCTCACTTCGCGCAACCCGGGTGACCTATCCGATTTCGTGCACGCGATCACGCGCGAAGTGGTCCCTGCCTCGCGCTGACCTCTGTGGGGCTCGATTCAGTTGCCAGGCAATGATTTTCGCGGATCGAGCGTAATTCCCAGATCGCGCAGCCGGTTGTCGATGAGCAGCCAGCACTCGGTGGTCAGGCGGTCGACCAGGGCGGCTTCGGTGGTGTCGTGGTGTTCCAGCCACCACCGCACCGAGGCATCCACCAAGCCGAGCAGGGCGACCACCACCCGGTCCGCGGCCAGCGGGTCGGCCCCGAATTCCGGCAGGTAGCGGGTCGCGGCGGCGGAGATCTCGGCGGCGAACGCGCTGCCGCCGACGCGCGGTTCGTTGCGGCCGCGCCGGTAGTCGCGTCCGACCAGGAAGCGATAGAGATTGGGATGCTCGGCGGCCCACCGCACGTGCTGGGTCAAGGGTGCACGGATGATGTCCAGCGGCGTGCCGTCCACCGCCAGGCGCGCGCGAATCCGTTCGGTCAGATCGTGGTGCGCGTGCCGGGCGACCGCGAGGTCGAGTTCCTCTTTGCTGGCGAAATGCCGGTAGACGTGCGTGCGGGCCAGTCCGGCGCGGTCGGCGATCCGGCCGGTCAGCGCGTGCGGGCCGTCTTCCTCGATCGCCGCGATCGCGGCTGTCACGATGGCCCGGCGGCGTTCGTCGCGGCCGGGCCGATCACTGGTGGAACGCCGCGCGTCGGCGGTGTCCACCCAAGGTCGTCGTGCCACGCGGCTCAGCGTATCGGCAGGCGAATCGGGTGGTACACCTTGTACCCGGCAGTTCCGTGGTACACACTGTACCCGTAACTGTCGGTATCAGACTTTCGCAAGGACACCCGATGACGACCTACCGGTCCGCCTGGCTCGACGACGACCTGGACGCCCTGCGCGAGCTCGCCCGCTCGTTCTTCGCGAAGGAGTTGACGCCGAACATCGACAAGTTCATCGAGCAGCACCACGTCGACCGCGACTTCTGGAACAAGGCGGGCGCGCTCGGCCTGCTGTGCGCATCGATCCCGGAGGAGTACGGCGGTGGCGGCGGCACCTTCGCGCACGAGGCCGTGCTGATCGAGGAGCAGGCCAAGGCGTTCGACACCTCCTGGGGCGCCACCCTGCACAGCGGGATCGTCGCGCATTACCTGCTGCACTACGGCACCGAAGAACAGAAGCGGAAGTGGCTGCCCAAGATGGCCACCGGCGAGGTCGTCGGCGCGATCGCCATGACCGAGCCCGGCACGGGATCGGACCTGCAGAGCGTCAAGACCAAGGCGATCCGCGAGGGCGACGAGTACGTGGTGAACGGCTCCAAGACCTTCATCACCAACGGCAGCCAGGCCGATCTCATCATCGTGGTCGCCAAGACCGACACCAGCGAGGGCGCCAGTGGCATCTCGCTGATCCTGGTCGAGGCCGACCGGCCGGGCTTCCGCCGCGGCCGAGTGCTGGACAAGGTAGGGCAGAAGGGGCAGGACACCTCCGAGCTGTTCTTCGAGGACGTCCGGGTCCCGGTGTCGAACCTGCTGGGCACGCAGGAAGGACAGGGCTTCGTCCAGTTGATGCAGCAGCTTCCGCAGGAGCGGCTGATCATCGCCGTCGGATCGGTGGCAGGGATGGAGGCCGCGCTCGAGGTCACGCTGCGCTACACCAAGGAGCGGCACGCCTTCGGCAAGCCGCTGTTCGCCTTCCAGAACACCAAGTTCACCCTCGCGGAGGCGGCCACCGAGACCCGGGTGGCCCGGGTGTTCCTGGACGACTGCATCGTGCGGCATCTACGTGGGGAATTGGACATCCCGACCGTCGCCATGGCCAAGTGGTGGACCACCGATCGCGCGATGTCGGTGGCCGACGAGTGCCTCCAACTGCACGGCGGCTACGGCTATATGAGCGAATACCCGATCTCGCGGATGTGGACCGACAGCCGTGTCCAGAAGATCTACGGCGGCACCAACGAGATCATGAAAGAGATCATCGCCCGCAGTCTGTGATCCGAGCGGCCGACTGTGTTGGCAAACTGCCAACACCCTGTCGGGCCGCGCCGGTCAGGGCCTACGCTTCGGTGACGTCCACCGAGGTGGCCGTGGCAGAGACAACGAGGTGCCGGCCACCTCCAGCGTGAAGGGACGGTTGCGATGAGCGACGTCGAGACTCCTCCGTTCAAGGACATCGTCAACGGGGCACTGGAATTCACCATCCCGATCGCGCACAAAATGGGTGTGCAGGCGGTGGAGGTGCGGCGCGGTTTCGCGGCGACCTCGGTGCCCGTCGAGGGCAACGGCAACCACTTCGGCGTGATGTACGCGGGAGTGCTGTTCACCGTGGCCGAGATCCTCGGCGGCGCGATCGCGGTCGCCACATTCGACAACTCGGCGTTCTATCCGCTGGTGAAGGATCTGCACGTCTTCTTCCGCAAGCCGGCCAAGACGGATGTGCGCGCGGAGGCGACGTTGTCGGAGGAGGAGATCACGCGCGTCGGCGCGGAGGCGGCGGCGAACGGCAAATCCGACTTCACGCTGCGATCCGTGGTCACCGACGCCGACGGCGTTGTGGTGGCGGAGACCGAAGGCCTCTACCAATTGCGGGCGCACGGCAAGTAGCCTGCCTCGGCGCCGGAGCGAGGCGTTCGGCACGCATCCGGCGCCGGTCGGCCGCGCGCTGTGGCGAGCCGGCGGGGGGCCGACGACGGTGTCCGGCCAGGTCGCCGTGCCCGCGCCGAGATCACGGACCGGTCGCGGGGCACCGGTTCGGCCGCGGCGTCACGCGGATATCTCCGGTTCTTCGATTTGGTAACGGCTCGGTAGCTGATGCCCTGAGTGGCGGCGGGCGAGGCCGGGGTATGCCTACTACCGCAAGTCGTGGACCTGCGAAAATGCGATCCGCTTCACCATATCGCAGTGATCTCGGCCACATAACGAAGCCATAACAGCGGATCTGTATCGGTCGATTTTTCGCGATCGACCTGGGTGAACGGCGCGAAGTCTCGACCAAGGGTCAAACCTATGCCGACGTTATTCGAGCGTGATCTGTCGCGACATCTCCGCTAACGTCGGTCACGGCTCGGGGCAACACCGAGATCGAGCTCGAATCGCAGAACGCCGGAAACCCTGTCCCGCGATTCGAGTGTCCACGAACTTCCCTGGGGACAGGGGCGCGGCGAATTCGCCGAGCCGGTGGGCGCAGGCGGGAAATCTCATGTCGCAAAACCGTAAATTCACCACTCGTGTTCTCGGCTTCACCGCGGCTGTCGGCGCCTTCGTCGCCGTGCCGTTCGGCCTGTCCACCGCGACCGCTTCGGCCCACAACTGGGACGCCGTCGCGCAGTGCGAGAGCAGTGGCAACTGGTCCACCAACACCGGTAACGGCTTCTCGGGCGGCCTGCAGTTCACCCAGAGCACCTGGGAGGCCAACGGCGGCAGCGGCAGCCCGTCCAACGCCAGCCGTGACGAGCAGATCCGCGTCGCGGAGAACGTCCTCGCGACCCAGGGTCCGGGCGCCTGGCCCGTGTGCGGCTCTTACCTCTGATGCGTCGCCGGCGCCTACCGCGAATTCGCGGTAGGCGCCGAGCTATTTACCGGCAGTAATAAATTTCGCGAAATGTCGGTTTATTCGGACAATCGCATCGGTAATTCGATATCCGATCATCCGGTCCGAATTAGGATTCACCGAACGCCGATTCGCCCGCTCTCCAGGGTCGGATCCACGCGCCAGTCGCTGTCAGGTAACGGTGCTCAGGCCCGCCACAGTTGATCACCGGCGCGCGACAGGACGATGTTCGGCACCACCGCGTTACGCGACAGCCGCGTGACCGCCAGGACCATCTCGGCGATGTCACCGGTGGTGAGCATGGCCGATCGGTCCAGGACAGCACGCTTCCACGCGGTCATGTCGGTGTCGACGTAGCCAGGGGACACCGCCGTCGCGCTGACGCCGTTCGCGGATTCCTCCAGCGATACCGTCTCGCACAGCGAGATGAGCGCCGCTTTGGTGGCCCCGTAGGCGGCGAGGCCCGCTTCTCCGGCGACGCCGGTGATCGAAGCCAGCGCGACGATCTTCGCGCCGCGCTCCCGATCGTCGGCCGCGCTCTTGCGCAGCAGCGGCAACGCGGCCTGGACGAGCGTCAGCGGCGCGCGAAAATTCACGTCCAGCATGCGTTCGTACGCCTTCGCGGGCAGGTCCGCCACGGCGCCCGCCGTGCCGGTGCCCGCGCTCAGCACCAGCGCGTTCATGCCGCCGAACCGTTCCTCATGCGCCTTGACCAGGGCGCGCACCTGGTCGAGGTCGTTCATCTGCGTGACCACCGGCTGCACCTCGGCTCCCGTTTCCGCGCGCACGCGGGCCGCGGTCTGCTCGAGCGTGTCGAGCGTGCGCGCGGCGAGGGTCAGGTGATAACCCTCGCCCGCCAGTCGGCGCGCCACCTCGGCGCCGATGCCGCGTGACCCTCCGGTGATCAGTGCGGTGCGGACGCTCATCCGAGGCGTTCGATGATCGTCGCGTTGGCCAGGCCGCCCGCCTCGCACATCGTCTGCAGGCCGTAGCGGCCGCCGGTCTGCTCCAGGTGGTTGACCAGCGTCGCCAGGATGCGGGTGCCGGAGGCGCCCAGCGGGTGGCCGAGGGCGATCGCGCCGCCGCGGGGGTTCAGCTTGGCCGGATCGGCGTTCAACTCGTGCTGCCAGACCAGGGGCACGGGTGCGAACGCTTCGTTCACCTCGTAGGCGTCGATGTCATCGATGCTCAGCCCGGCGCGATCCAGCACCTTGCGGGTGGCCGGGATCACGGCTGTGAGCATGAGCAGGGGGTCGTCGCCCACCACGGCGAACGAGTGGAACCGGGCGCGCGGACGAAGGCCCAGTTTCGTGGCGGCCTCCTCGCTCATGATCAGTGCGGCGGAGGCGCCGTCGGTCAGCGGCGAGGAGTTGCCCGGCGTGATCGACCACTCGATCTCGGGGAAGCGCGCGGTGTACTGGTCGTCGACGAAGGCGGGCCGCAACTTCGCCAGACTCTCGCCGGTGGTGGCGGGCCGGATCGTCTCGTCGGCCGTCAGGGCGCCCGCCGCGACCAGTTCGTTGTCGAAGCCGCCCCGCGCCGCGGTGTCGGCGGCGAGCCGATGCGAACGAGCCGCGAACTCGTCGAGCGCGACGCGGTCGAACTTCCACCGGGCGGCGATCACCTCGGCCGCGATGCCCTGCTGGATGAGGCCGTCCGGATAGCGGTGGGCGAGCGGACCGCGGTTGGCGTCCTTGCCCTGGCCGTTGGAGAACATCGGCGCCCGGCTCATGGATTCGACACCACACGCGATCGCGACGTCGTAGGCGCCCGCGATGACACCCTGCGCCGCGAAGTGCGCGGCCTGCTGGCTGGACCCGCACTGCCGGTCCACCGTGGTAGCGGGCACCGAATCCGGGAATCCGGCGGCCAGCGCTGCGGTCCTGCTGATGTTGAACGCCTGCTCCCCGCTCTGCGTGACGCATCCGCCGACCACGTCGTCCACCACGGCGGGATCGAGGTCGTTGCGGGCGACGAGTTCGGCGAGCACACCCGCGAGCAGGGTGGCCGGATGTACGTCCGACAGGCCGCCGCCTGCTTTGCCCTTACCGGACGGTGTACGGACGACATCGACGACGACGGCGGACCTCATGGCCATCTCCGATCAGTTAAGTTAACTGGCATTCGCAGTTAAGTTAACATAGATTCTCCGTCGTGGGCCATGGCGTGCCCAACGGTCTGGCCGCGATCGACCGCAGGGAGTCCCCGTGCCTAGGCCTTGGCCTCACCGGGCGGCCTGCCCGGATACAGGCGCTGAATCGTCAGCGCGGCCGCCAGCAGCCGGGAGTCGTGCGGGTCGGTGGGATCGACGCCCGTGAGTTCGGCGATGCGGCGCAGGCGATAGCTGAACGTGTTGGGATGCACGTGGATCTCGGCGGCCGCGGCCTTACGGTCCGAGCCGTGGCGCAGGTGCGCGTCGAGGGCTTCCATCAGGTGCGGGCTGTCCAGGATCGGGGCGATCCGCTCGGCCAGCCGGGTGCGGGCGGTGCCCGGCCTGGTGAGCTGGTACTCCAACAGCAGATCGTCGAGTTGGTAGACGCCCGCCGGACGGCCGAGCAGGCGCGCGAGTTCGGCGAGGTCGGTGGCTTCCTTCGCGGTGTGCGGAATGGCGTCCTTCGGCACGGACGGATACTCGGCGAGGAATACCGGAACCCCGAAGTTCTCGGCCAGCTCGGTGGCAAGCCCGGTGTGGCGCGCGTCGTCGAGTTCGGCGTCGGAACCGCTGGGCAGCAACGCGATTCCGCTCCAGCCGTCGAAGGTGGCCAGCGCCGTGGTGCCCGCGAGGGCGTCCAGAGCACGGTGCAGCAGGCGGATGCGGCGACGTCCGACGAGTGTGGCGACCTTGCTCGGCTGATCGTCGGGCCGGATGTGGATGGCGAGCACGGTGTAGTGCTCCGCGAGGGCGGTGTCAGCCCGCGCCGCCAGCTCCGCCGCGGGGAACCCGTTCAGCAGCGCCGAGCACAGCGCCCGGCGCGCCTCCCGTTCGGCGTTGTAGATGGACTGCTCGACCTCGGTGTAGGTCTCCACGACCGTGATGTTGATCTGCATGAGCAGGTCGAGCAGTCGGCTGCCGACCAGCACGAGGTCGTCGAGCTCCTCGCGGGAGGCCAGCGCGGCCGCCTCGTGGAGCACCGACTGCGCGGAGCCGTGAATGGCCTCGATCAGCACGGGCAGGGGGAACCGGTCCTCGGCGTGCCGCTCGGCCACCGGGGCGACGAACGTCGCGACTTCGGCCTTGGTGAAGCTGCGCTGTTCACCGATCGCCTGGAGCACGGCGCGGCCGCACGCGTAGATCGCCGGAAGCACCTCGGCGGTGAAATGCCCCTCGGGCAGATCGGCGGCGGGCGAGGTGGTGCCGAGGCCTGCGGCGAGCATGCGCTCGGCGATCTGCGGCCAGCGGGTGAGCAACCGGGCGACGAGCGGAGCGTCTCCGGCCACCGGGGACAACGCGACGGACATGGGCCGATTGTTTCCGACCACAGGAAACCGCGGCAAGGTCGCGGGCCCAGTCGCGCGAATTTTGGCTTCGGGGCCAACATTCCAGACGGAATCTTCTCCTCGGCGTGCAGTGACACCGCCCCGGCGCGAGTCATACATTCGGAAAGCGGCTCGCATCTATGTCCCCGATCACATTCGAATCCGAATGTGGCGTAGGAAACATTCTGTAGCGGTGTTCGATTCACCGCCGGGCCGCCTGTGGTTCGGCGTGAATGGAAGTGAACTCGATGTTGGCAATGATGCACAACGCTCGACGGGCGATTCTCGGGGCCGCGGTGATCGCGGGCGTGACGATGGCCACGGCACTCGGCAACGGACCGGCGCACGCGCGGGAGGAGATCGAACCGACCCAGCAGGCCCTGGCCGATTACATCAGCGCGGGCCTGGCGCCCGCCCCGGACGGCAGGCAACCGCGCGCGATCGTGGACAGCGGCAGCTCGTCGGGATGGCCGACCAGCGTCGCTTCCGACGCGTTCGGTGAAGGCCCGGAGATGTCGGCGTATCTGGCGGCCTTCGCCTACGGCCTGACCCACCCGGACGCCGCCCCGCCCGGCGGCAACCGCTGGAACTGCACCCCCACCGCCGAACACCCGCGACCGGTGGTGCTGCTGCACGGCACCTGGCTCAACGCCTACGACACCTTCTCCTACTTGTCCCCGCGCCTGGCCCGCGCCGGTTTCTGCGTGTTCGCCTTCAATTTCGGGCGTTCCGGCATCCTGGAGGGCGGCGGTCTCGGCCCGATCCTGCCGGGGCGCTTCGGCGTGGGCCGGATGGAGGATTCGGCCGTGCAGTTGCGCGATTTCGTCGACCGGGTCCTGGCCGCGACCGGTGCGCAGGCCGTCGACATCGTCGGTCACTCGCAAGGCGGGACGGTCGCCGACCATTATCTGAAGTTCGAGGGCGGCCAGGGCAAAGTGGGCAAATTGGTGAGCCTGGGAGCGACACACCACGGCACGTCGCTGATGGGTATCGCCACGCTGGGCCGGATCATCAACAATCTGGGCGTCAACATTCTCGGGTTCTACGAGCCGCTGGTCGGACTCGCGAATATCCAGCAAGCGGTGGGCTCGCCGTTCTACGCCAGTCTGAACGCCCAGGGCGACACGGTGCCCGGAGTCGCCTACACGGCGGTCGGCTCGCGGCACGACGAGGTGACCAACCCTTATCAATGGACGTTCCTGCAAGCGGGGCCGGACGCGACGGTCGACAACGTCACGCTGCAAGACGGGTGCGAGCAGGACATGTCCGACCACCTGACGATGATGTATTCGCCGCGGGCGGCGTCGATCGTCCTGCACGCGCTCGACCCGGTCGCCCAGCCGTCGCTGGAATGCACTTTCAATCCGTGGATGGTCGGCGGCAACGGCAGCTGGTGAGCCGCTGTCACTGCATCGGCACGAGAATCCGCGCGCGTCTAATTGGTACCCGGGACAATTCTTTTCCGGGCGCGACCTTGGTTGGGTGAATATGGGCGATCCGGCGCGGGATGCCCGCGATCACGGCCGTGCCGTCGGAAAGGAAGAACCGGATGAGTGTGCAACTCGAATGGGATGGCGGTACAGTGCCGCCCGATCCGGCCCCGTTCGCGCAGCGGCCGATACTGCCCGAAGACGATCCGTTCTACGTCCCACCGCCTGCGGTCGGGCGGTTGCGTCCCGGCGCGATCGTTCGCGCGCGTGCGGTGCGGATCGGCTTCTTCAGTCTTGTGCCCCAGCGCATCTCGGCCTGGCAACTGCTCTATCGGACGTGTGATCTGAACGGGGTGCCCGAGGTCGCGGTGACCACCGTGCTGTTGCCGTGGGGCGCGGATCCGGCCGAGCCGCGCCCGCTGGTGTCGTTCCAGTGCGCGATCGACGCGGTGGCCTCGAAATGTCTTCCGTCCTATTCGCTCCGGCGCGGCGCACGGGCGGCGGGGTCGATTCCCCAGCTGGAGCTGCCGCTGATCGCCAGCGCCCTGGCGAGGGGCTGGGCGGTGTCGGTGCCGGATCACGGTGGAACCGCGGGCCGGTTCGGCGTGGCCAGGGAGCCGGGATATCGCGCGCTGGACGCGGTGCGCGCCGCGCACGCCTTCGTTCCGCTGGGACTGGACCCGACCACACCCGTGGCGCTGTGGGGCTATTCGGGCGGGGGATTGGCCACGGCCTGGGCCGCGGAAATGGCCGCCGAATACGCGCCCGAGCTGAATATCGTCGGCGCGGTCGCCGGGTCGCCGGTGGGGGATCCGGCCGCCGCGTTCGTCCGGCTCAACGGCACCCTCTTCGCGGGATTCGCGGCCGTCTTCACCGCCGGGCTGCGCCGCGGCTACCCGGATCTCGACCGCATGCTGCGCGCGCATCTGGACGCGCGATATCTCGGCTGGCTGGCCGAGACCGAGACCACCGCGACGTTCCCGCTGCTGTATCGCTTCGCCCGGCGCGACATCGACAAACACAGTGACGCGGGACTGGCCGCCATGCTCGAGCAGGACGGGCTGCGGCGGATCCTCGACGACATCCACCCCGGCGGCCGAGCGCCCGCGATGCCCATGCTCGTGCTGCAGGGCGTGCACGACGAGGTGATCGCGACCGCCGACGTGGACGGCCACGTCGCGCGCTACGTCGCGGCGGGCGTCCACGTGCGCTACTTGCGCGATCGGCTCAGCACCCATCTGCTGCTGCAATTCCTGGCGCTGCCGGTCATGGTCGACTGGCTCGCCGGTCGCTTCGCCGGTCGTGAGCTGCCCGCGGCCGGTACGCAGACGCGTTGGTCGCTCGCCTTCGCCGGTCCGGCGCTGCGCGGCCACCTGCGATTCGCGGCCTTGCTCGTGCGCATGTGGCTCGGACGGCCGATCCGCGCACCGCGCCCGCCCGCGCTGTCGCGTCCCGGCCCGCGCCGCCTGTCGGTCTTTTCCGCGGCGCTGCGCAATCCGTTGTCCTGATCTTGCTCGGCCACCACCGAGACGTTGCTGAGCTGGCCTGATCGCACACCGTTACGCGCCGGGAACGAGATTCCGGTGTCACGTCACAAAGGTGTCCGTTTTGCTCTAGCGTGAGCACGGTTGGTGCCGAGAGGGGTCGTGGATGCGTAGCGGGATGCTGAGTGTGGCGCAATTGCGGGACCAGGTCGATACGGGTGAGATCGACACGGTGCTGGTCGCCATGACCGACATGCAGGGGCGACTGCAAGGGAAGCGCTGCGCGGCACGCTATTTCCTGGACGAGGTGCTCGAGCACGCCACCGAGGCCTGCGGCTACCTGCTCGCGGTGGACGTGGACATGACGACCGTCGACGGATACGCCCTCTCGTCCTGGGAGACCGGGTACGGAGACGTCGTGCTGCGGCCGGATCTGCGCACGCTGCGGACGGCCCCGTGGTGGCCGGGCACCGCGCTGGTGCTCTGCGACGTCGAGCACGTGGCGCCGGAAGGGCGGGCGGTCGCGGCTTCACCGCGCCAGGTGCTGCGCAAACAGTTGGACCGCTTGAGCGAGCGCGGCCTGCGCGCGTTCGTCGGGACCGAACTCGAGTTCCTGGTGTTCGACGACAGCTACGAGGCGGCCTGGAACGCGGGGTACCGCGGGCTGGCGCCGGCCAATCAGTACAACGTCGACTACTCGATGCTCGGCACCGGGCGGATCGAGCCGTTGTTGCGCCGTATCCGCAAGGAGATGGACGGCGCGGGGATGTATGTCGAGTCGGCCAAAGGCGAGTGCAACCCCGGCCAGCACGAGATCGCGTTCCGGTACGACGAAGCTCTGGTCACCTGCGACAACCACAGTATCTACAAGACCGGTGCGAAGGAGATCGCGGCGCAGGAAGGGCGCAGCCTCACCTTCATGGCGAAATACAATGAGCGGGAAGGCAATTCCTGCCATATTCATTTGAGCCTGCGCGGCGAGGCCGGCGAGCCGGTCTTCGCGGGGGACGGCGCGGACGGCATGTCGCCGTTGATGCGGCACTTCATCGCGGGCCAGCTGGACTGCATGCGCGAGTTCACCTACCTGCTCGCGCCGAACATCAACTCCTACAAGCGATTCGTCGCGGGCAGCTTCGCGCCGACCGCGATCGCGTGGGGCCGGGACAACCGGACCTGCGCCATCCGCGTGGTCGGCGAGGACCATGGGCTGCGCTTCGAGAACCGGGTGCCCGGCGGTGACGTGAACCCGTACCTGGCCGTGGCCGCGCTGATCGCAGCGGGACTGCACGGCATCGACCGGCGGCTGCCGCTCGAGCCGGAATTCCACGGCAACGCCTATCACTCCGAGCGCCCCCGTGTGCCGCGTACGCTGCGCGAAGCGGCCCAGCTGTTCGGCGACAGCGCGGTGGCCCGCGCGGCCTTCGGTGATGATGTAGTGGAGCACTATCGCAACGCGGCGCGGGTCGAACTGGACGCCTACGACGCCGCGGTCACCGACTGGGAGCGTATCCGTGGTTTCGAACGACTCTGAGGTCGCGGGAGCCCGTCCCGTGATCGGCCTGCCCACCTATGTGGAGCAGGCCCGCTTCAACGCGTGGGATCTGCCGTGCGCGGTGCTGCCGCACGCCTACGTCGAGATGGTGGCCGCCGCGGGTGGCATCCCGGTGCTGTTGCCGCCCGCCGGCGTCGCGCGTCCCGAGCTGGTGCGACGGCTCGACGGGTTGGTGCTGACCGGCGGCGCGGACGTCGATCCAGCGCGCTACGGCGGCCCTGCCGCCGGAATCCCCGGCTACACCAGGCCGGACCGGGACGAGTCGGAGTTCGGCCTGTTCGAGCTGGCCAGAGCCGCGGGCATGCCGATTCTCGCGGTGTGCCGCGGGCTGCAACTGGCGAACGTGGCGCTCGGCGGCACGCTGATCCCGCATCTGCCCGATGTGGTCGGACACGAGGAGCACTCCGGCGTCGAGGGCGGGTTCACCGCGACCCGGGTGCTGACCATCGCGGGCAGCCGGGTCGCGCGGCTGGCCGGTCCGGAGGTGAAGGTGAACTGCCACCATCACCAGGCCGTCGATCGGCTCGCCGAGGGCCTGACCGCCACCGCGTACGCCGCGGACGGCACGATCGAGGCCGCGGAGTCCACCGACGGGTCGTTCCTGGTCGGCGTGCAGTGGCATCCGGAGGCCGACGCCACCGATCGCGGGCTGGTGCGGGCGCTGGCCGAGGCGGCGGACACCTATCGAAGGGAGCGGGACTCGTGACGACAGCGCAGGTGCTCAACCCGGCGACCGAACAGGTGGTCACCACCGTCGAGCTCGTCGGCGAAGCCGAGACCGATGCCGCCGTCGCCGCGGCGCAGCGCGCGGCGGCCGGGTGGCGCGAGGTGGCGCCCGGCGATCGGGCGAGATTGCTGCGCCGGTTCGCCGAGGCGGTCGACGCGGATGTGGAGCAGCTCGCCCGGCTCGAGGTCGCCAACGCGGGGCACACCATCGGCAACGCGCGTTGGGAGGCGGGCAACGTCCGCGACGTGCTGCACTACGCGGCCGGAATGCCGGAACGGTTGCTGGGCAGTCAGATTCCGGTCGCGGGTGGAGTCGACATCACCTTCCACGAACCGCTCGGCGTGGTCGGCGTGATCGTGCCGTGGAATTTCCCGATGCCGATCGCGGCCTGGGGTTTCGCGCCCGCGCTCGCCGCGGGCAACACCGTGGTGCTCAAACCCGCCGAGCTGACGCCGCTGACCGCGCTGCGACTCGGTGAACTGGCGCTCGAGGCGGGCCTGCCCGAGGGTGTGTTCCAGGTGCTGCCCGGCAAGGGGTCGGTGGTGGGAGAGCGCTTCGTCACCCACCCGGCCGTCCGCAAGGTGGTGTTCACCGGTTCCACGGAGGTGGGCACGCGGATCATGGCGGGCTGCGCTCGGCAGGTGAAGCGGGTGACGCTGGAACTCGGCGGCAAGAGCGCGAACGTCGTGTTCGCCGACGCCGACCTGGAACAGGCGGCGGCGACCGCGCCCTACGGCGTCTTCGACAACGCCGGGCAGGACTGCTGCGCCCGCTCCCGGATCCTTGTGCAGCGCAGTGTGTTCGACCGGTTCCTGGAGTTGCTGGAACCCGCTGTGCAGGGGGTGCGCGTCGGCGACCCGTCCGACGAATCCACCGAGATGGGCCCGCTGATCTCGGCCGCGCACCGGGAGCGAGTGGCCGAGTTCGTGCAACCCTCGACCAAGGTCGCGTTCACCGGAAGCGCGCCCGACGGTCCCGGATTCTGGTATCCGCCGACCGTGGTGCTGCCCGGCGCGCCCACCGACCGGGTGCTCACCGACGAGGTGTTCGGGCCGGTGGTCGCGGTGGTCCCGTTCGAGGACGAGGCCGACGCGCTGCGCATCGCCAACGACACGAATTACGGCCTCTCCGGCTCGATCTGGACCCGCGACGTCGGCCGCGCGCTGCGCGTGGCCCGCGGTGTGGAGGCGGGCAAC
The DNA here is from genome assembly GCF_044548645.1 of Nocardia sp. NPDC051929. NCBI lineage: Bacteria > Bacillati > Actinomycetota > Actinomycetes > Mycobacteriales > Nocardiaceae > Nocardia > Nocardia sp. NPDC051929. The sequence goes on from NZ_JBIUCG010000006.1 coordinate 271,727, forward strand.
CTGTCGGTGAACTCGCATTCGTCCGTGCGGTACTGGACGCCGTTCGGCGGCTTCAAGCAGTCCGGGCTCGGGCGCGAACTCGGCCCGGACGCCGCGCTCGCCTTCACCGAGACCAAGAACGTCTTCCTCGCCACGTAGTGACACCCGCACATCCGACAGGAGATACGTTGCAGCGCTTACAGGATCGAGTCGCCGTCGTCACCGGCGGCGGGAGCGGTATCGGTCTGGCCACGGTCCGTCGCTTCGCGGCGGAGGGGGCGAAGGTGGTGGTCGCTGACATCGACGCCGGGACCGGCGAGGCGGCCGCCAAGGAGGTCGGCGGCCGGTACGTGCACGTGGACGTCACCGACGAAGACCAGGTCAAGGCCCTTTTCCAGACCGCGGTCGACACCTACGGCGGGCTGGACATCGCGTTCAACAACGCGGGCATCTCCCCGCCGGAGGACGATTCGATCCTGACCACCGGCATCGACGCGTGGCGGCGGGTTCAGGAGGTCAACCTGACCTCCGTGTACCTGTGCAGCAAGTACGCCATCGAGCACATGCTCGAGCGCGGCAAAGGATCGGTGATCAACACCGCCTCGTTCGTCGCGGTCATGGGTGCGGCGACCTCGCAGATCTCCTACACCGCCTCCAAGGGCGGCGTACTGGCGATGAGCCGCGAACTCGGCGTGCAGTTCGCCCGCGACGGCATTCGGGTGAACGCCCTGTGCCCCGGGCCGGTGAACACCCCGCTACTCCAGGAACTGTTCGCCAAGGACCCGGAGCGCGCCGCCCGCCGCCTGGTGCACGTGCCGCTCGGCCGGTTCGCCGAACCGGAGGAGATCGCCGCTGCCGTGGCCTTCCTCGCCAGCGACGATTCCTCGTTCATCACCGCGTCCCAGTTCCTGGTGGACGGCGGCATCGCGGGCGCCTACGTGACGCCGCTGTAGGACCTACTTCGGCGCGCCCAATCGTGCGCCGCCGTCGACGCGCACCACGATTCCGGTCGTGAACGCGTTGTCCACCAGGAATTCGATCGCGTGGGCCACGTCGTCGGCGGTGCCGACCCGCCCCACCGGCGTGGTCGCGGCGATCTGGTCGAAGACCTCGGTGCGCGCGCCGTCGGGCAGGAAGCTCCACCATTCGGTGTCGATCACGCCGGGGGACACCGCGTTCACGCGCAATGGCGCGAGCTCGACCGCCAGCACCGGAACCATCGCCTCCACACCGGCATTGACCGCCGCCAGCGCCGCGGTGGCGGGCATCGAGCCGCCCGCCGAGGCCGCCGACACCAGGGTGATCGAACCGCCCTCGTTCAGGTGCGGCAGCGCGGCTTGCATCGCGGCGGTGTGCGGGAGCAGTTTGCCCTCGACGTGGCGGCGCAGATGCTCGAGTTCGAGCTCGCGGAACGGCGTCGTGCCCGACGGTCCGGTCACGGTCACCACCACATGGTCGATCGGCCCGATCTCCGCGAAGAATCGGGTCAGTTCCGCCTCGTCACGCGCGTCCACGGTACGGCCGGTGACGTTCTCGCCGAGATCGGCCAATGCGGCCTCGAGCCTGCCCTTGTCGCGACCCGCGACGATCACCTCGTGCCCGTGGTCGGCGAGCCTGCGCGCCGCGGCCAGGCCGATGCCCGATGTACCGCCCACGATGACGACCCGGTTGCCCACAACATCCTCCTGATTTTCGAAGCTCTGTGTCTCGAAATATAAACGAGGCATGGTGTCTTGTAAAGTGTCGGCATGACCGGAACCCGTGGCCGCCCGCGCAGCGAGGAAACCAGGCGCGCCATCCTGCGCGCCGCGCTGGAACTGTGTGAACGGGACGGCTACCAAGACCTGACCATCAAGGCCATCGCCGACGCCGCGGGCGCGGGCAGGCAGACGGTGTATCGCTGGTGGCCGGACAAGGCCGCGGTGCTCATGGAGGCGCTGGCCGGGCTCGTCGAGGAGAACCCGGCATTGCGTGTGCGCGCCGAGTCCGCCGACGTGCTCGCCGAGGTCGAAGGCTTGCTCACCGCGACCTACGAGCTCACGCGCGAGCTGACGGGCCAGGCTCTGGTGGGACTGATGGCCGACGCGCAACGCGATCCGGCGCTGTCCGAGCGATTGCAGGACGCCGTGATCGGCCCGCGTCGTGAGGTGTTGCGCACGCTGCTGCGACGAGGTGTGGACAGTGGTCGGTTCACCGGGGCGGTGTCGTTGGACCTCGTGGTCGATTTCGCTTTCGGAGTGATGTGGTACCGCCTGCTCGGGCGGCACGCTCCGGTCGACGGGGCGTTGGCGAGGGAAGTCGCCGCGGGTATCGCCGCCATGCTCGGGCCGAAGTGAGCGCGAGCGCCGTCGTATCGCGACCGTCGTGGAGGCGGTGACCGGTGCGACTCGAGTGCATATGTGACTGGCATCACAATTGCTAGTTGAGTCGCAGGTCAGCGCAGATGTGTTCGCCCTCTTCCTGTTACGTGACTGTTTGCCCGGGGCGAATCCTGGGTATCGGTCTGTTTCGTGCCACACCTTCGGTTCTCGCGGCCGGAGGTGGAACGAACCGAGGTCCGTGACGGACTGGAGAGGACGTGCACGTGACCGATCGAACTTCCGAGAGTTTCCCGCTGCGACGTTCCGTCGCGGCCTCCGCCATGGGCAACGCGACCGAATGGTTCGACTACGGCGTCTACGCGGCCACCGCGACGTATCTGACCGATGCCTTCTTCCCCGGGGAACTGGGCACGCTCGGCACCATGCTCGGCTTCGCCATCTCGTTCGTGCTCCGGCCGCTCGGCGGCATGGTGTGGGGCCCGCTCGGTGACCGCATCGGCCGTAAAGCCGTGCTGGCCACCACGATCCTGCTCATGGCCGCCGCCACCGGCGCCATCGGCGTGTTGCCCACCCACGCGTCCGTCGGCGTGCTGGCGCCCATCCTGCTGATTCTGCTCCGCGTGGTGCAGGGCTTCTCGACCGGCGGCGAATACGGCGGCGCGGCAACGTATCTCGCCGAGTGCGCGTCCGACCGCAAACGCGGATTCCTCGGCAGTTTCCTCGAATTCGGCACGCTCGCGGGCTTCGTCGGCGGCTCCGCGACGGTGCTGGCCTGCCAGCTCGCGCTCGGTTCGGACACCATGCACGACTGGGGCTGGCGCATCCCGTTCCTGATCGCCGTCCCGCTCGGCCTGACCGGCTGGTACCTGCGGGCCCGGCTCGACGAGAGCCCGGTGTTCACCGAGGTCGCCGAGCACAAGCGCCCGCCAGGCGGTCTGCGTGAAGTGGTGACCACCTACCGGCGCGAGACGCTGACGCTGGCCGGACTGGTGGTCGCGCTCAACGTGGTCAATTACACGCTGCTGACCTATCAGCCCACCTATCTGCAGAAAACGATCGGCTTGGGCGAATCGGCCACTACCGCGATGATGCTGCTCGGTCAGTTGGTGATGATGCTGGTGCTGCCGTTCTTCGGCCGGCTGTCCGACAACGTCGGCCGCCGTCCGATGTGGTTGTTCTCGCTGACCGGTCTCAGCGTGCTCGCGGTGCCGATGTACTGGCTGATGGGCCAGGGCACGGTATGGGCGATCTTCGGCTTCATCGTGCTCGGACTGTTGTACCTGCCGCAGTTGTCCACCATCAGCTCCACCTTCCCCGCGATCTTCCCGACCCATGTCCGGTACGCGGGCTTCGCGCTGGCCTACAACGTCTCCACCGCGATCTTCGGCGGCACCGCCCCGCTGATCAACGAGGCCGTCATCGAGGCAACCGGTTGGTCGCTGTTCCCCGCCGTCTACATGGTCGGCGCTTCCCTGATCGGTCTGGTCGCCTGGAACTACCTGCGCGAAACCGCCGGAACCTCGCTGCGCGGCACCGAAGTTCCCGACGCGGGTGAGTCGAGTCCGGACCCGAATCCTGACCTCCCCGCCCAGCCCGCGTTCTGAATCACGGCGTCGAAACATCCGGTGGGAGTGTGCGCGGTCGTATCGGCCACCTGAATGCCGAGCCGCCACGAGCCTGTGCGTCGATCGATGACGGAACATCGTTGATCTCAGCGGACACCGCCCGCCAAGTCGGCGAGACGTTCGTACATCAGGGCCAGATCGCGCTGGTAGCCGAGATCGGATGGCGCCGAGCGCACCAGATGGTCGGCGACAGCGAGTCCGCGGCGGAAATGCTGGGCCGCGCCGGCGATATCGCCGGTGTCGCGAGCGAGGCTGCCCAGTTTGTCGCAGCAGGACAGCAGATCGCGGCGATAGCCGAGGTTGCCCGGGTCGGCGGCCGACAGTTCCTCGGCGATCTCGGCCGAGCGGTTGTACCAGTCCCGCGCGGCATGGTGGTCGCCGCTCGCTCGCGAGAGAGTGCCGAGGCGGTCGTAAGTGACCGAGAGGTCGCGGCGGTAAGACGGGTTGGACGGCTGAGAGTCCACCAGAGCGAGATCGATGGTCATGGCGTTCCGGTACGCGCGATCGGCTTCGGCGAGGTCGTTCCGTGCACGGGCATGGTCGCCGAACCGGTGGTAGCAGAACGAGAGATCTCTGCGGTAGGTGCTGTTGTCCGGCGCGGATTCGACCAGGCTCGCGGCGACCGCGATGGCGTGCTCGTACAGTCGCGTCGCCTCTCCGTGATCTCCCTGGGCGGCTACGACTCTGCCGAGCGCGTTGTAGGCCAGCAGCAGATCACGCCGATACCGAAGGTTCACCGGGTCGGCGGCCGACAGTTCCTCCGCATGAATCAGGGCAGGCCTGCAGTGGGTGGCCGCGCCGTCGTAGTCGCCCTGATCCATCGCCAACGAGCCCAGCGCATCGCGGACGACCAAGAGGTCGCGACGATATCGGAGATTGCCAGGTGCGCTCGCGGCCAGTTCCTCCGTGCCCTCCAGCGCACGTCGGTAGAACCGGGCGGCTTCGCCGAAGTCGCGCCATTCTCTGGCGATGTCGCCGAGCACATTGCACATGACGACGAGGTCGCGGCGGTACTGCGGATTGGTGGGGTCGGCGGCGAGGAGTTCCTGTGTGAGAGCGAGGGCGCGATGGTAGTGCCGGATGGCCTCGTGCGGATCGCCGTTCGCGCGGATCGCCCCGCCGAGCCGGTCTACGGTGATCGACAGGTCGCGTCGGTATCCGAGGTTCGAGGGTTCGGCAGCGACGAGCGCTTCGGCGATCTCCATCGAGCGCCGGTACAGGCGGATCGCTTCGTCCAGATCTCCCCGAGTCCGGGCCATTTCGGCGAGCTTGTCGTAGCCGATCGAAAGATCCCGCTGGTACTGGAGGTTGTCCGGATCGGCATCGACCAGTTCTCGCGCCATGCTGATCGCGAGCTGGTAGCGCCGAGCGGCCTCATCGAGGTCGCCGGTGGCCGACGCCAGATCGCCCAGCTTGTTGTAGGACACCGAGAGATCGCGTCGATAGAGCGTATTCCCCGGGTCGGCCGCGGCGAGTTCCTCGGTGAGGAGGAGCGTGACCCCGTAGTGGCGCGCGGCTTTGTCGGCATCGCCCGCGGCGTGGGCGATGTCGCCGATCTTCTCGTTGACGACAGCGAGATCGCGGCGATACACGCGGTTCGCGGGTTCGGCCTCCGCGAGTTCTTCGACGATGGCGAGCGCGCAGTAGTGCAGTCTGGTCGCCGTGTCGACCGCGCCCGCTTTCCGTTCCAGATCGGCCAGTTTGCCGTACGACACCGACAGATCGCGGCGGTAACCGGAGTCGGCCGGTTGCGCGGTGGCGACACGTTCCCCGATGGCGACGGAGCGTCGGTACAGGCGTCCGGCTTCGGCCGCCCCGCTCGCGAGCGGGGTGAGTTCACCGTCGGAATCGCGCTCCTCGGCGAGGGGGCTGTCGAGGTCGTCATCGAGACCGAGGAGGAACGCGCGGCGGTACAGTCGCCCGGCTGCCCGCGTGTCGCCTGCGGCACGGAGACGATCGCCGATCTCGATCAAGGAGAGCGTCAGCTGTCGCGTGCTCCCGGAGTTCGACCCGTCGGCCGGGCTATTCGGTATCGAGCTGAGGAGGAGATGGGTGATCGAGCCGGGAAGCCGGACTTCCGGGTCGCCCTTCGAGGAATCCGCGATGTATTCGGCCAACCGGCGATGATGAGCGGCGACATACTTCGCGCAGGCGGAGGCGATGTATTCGTCTGTCGTGCGGAGCCGGGAGAGGATTTCGAAGCATCGCTCGCGCTGGCGGAGAGAAGCGCTGTGCACGCCGTCGGCCAGCAGCCGTACCCCGGCGTCTGTTTCCGCGCGCAGCGCCTGACCGACGAGCGCGTCGCCGAGCGGGCCGGGCGAGGGATCGAGATACCGCTCGCTCGGGAACTGGGACCGCAGCCACTGGACGAGCGCCACCCGGTCGGCGGCGGTATCGGGTCCATTCCCGAAGACGACTGTCATCAGCTGCTCCGCCTCGGCGGAATCATCCGCGCCGAACAAGGTCGCCACTGCGACGGCACGGCGCAGGTCGGCTTCGGGAACTCCGTCCGGAGCGGTCTCCTGCCACTCGCGAAACGGATCGATCGCTTTCGCGGAACTCTGCGGACGGGGCGTCGGAGCCGGTCCGGTGCCTTCGAGCGTTTGATCTTCGAACATGCGATCCCCCAATGGATTTCGTGAGCGAAAGAGCGCCGATCCTGGTGCTCAGGCTAACAGCGGGGTCTGACAGGTTCGGGCTCGTCGTTGTATGGGATCGCGTCGTGGTCGAGCGTCGTGGATGTGGGACTCGGTCACGCCGAGGAGGGTGACTCGTCGTCCTCCGGCCAGTCGTCCTCGATGACCAGCGTCCCGTCGCGCAGCGCGGTCGCGTACTGGTCGGCGACCAGGTCGGCGGGGTAGGTCGGCCAATAGGAGACCGCGCCGGTGGGCTTGTCGATGACGCAGACGGAGCCGCCGACGATCACCGGCGGACTGTCCGGGTCGACGTGCGGCGAGCGGGGGAAGGTGGCGACGGCGACGAAGCAGGTGTCGAACTCCGCTAGCTGATAGGTGATGCCTCGATCGGCGTAATCGCCGTTGGTGAGATGCCGCTCGGCGATCCGGTGTGCCTCGGTCGGGTCCACCGGTGTGGTCGCGTCGGTGGGGTAGGCGTGGATGTCCATGTGTCGATGGCAGCGGGGGTGTGGCCGCCTGCTCCTTCCGGGTCTCTGGATAGCACGATGGCGGCTCGGCGCAAGCCGGTTTGCGGTCAGTCGAAATGGATGGTGGACAGCATCTTGCGGGCCAGGATCTCCGGATCGGAGTCGGTGGCCAGTGCTGAATTATGCAGTGCGCCTTCGCGCCACAGCGAAGCGAAGCCGTGCACCAGCGACCACGCGGCGAGTCGGGTCGACAACTGACGGTCCTGACTGTGGCTCGGCTGGATGCTCGAAACGCCGGAGCGCAGCGCCGACCCGGATCGTTCTCGCGCGGCGCGCAGAGTCTCGTTCTCCGCGTGGAGAAGGCTGTGCCGGAACATCACGTCGAAGTGTCCCGGATGCTCGCGCGCGAAGCGAATGTAGGCCACCGCGACCTCGCGAAAGTCCGAACCGGCCTGCGCGAGCTGTTCGGCCAGCAGTTCGAATCCCTCGGTGGCCAACGCGGTGAGCAGTCCTGCTCGATCACCGAAGTGGTGGGCGGGCGCGGCGTGCGAGACGCCCGCGTGCCGGGCCAGGTTGCGCAGGGAGAGCGCGTCGACGCCGTCGGCGGCGATCCGTTCGGCGGCGGCGGTGAGCAGTGCCGCGCGGAGATCTCCGTGGTGATAACCGTCCTTCGCCATACCTCGATGGTGACCCATCATCTAGACATTGACAAGTTCATGACCGCAGCCGTATCTTTCCACTGTCAAGATTTGCTCTTCGATCCACAGGAGATCCCGATGGCACCGCTGGTCGTCCTCGTCGCCGTCACCGCACTCGCCCGGCTCATCGGCTGGCTCACCGGCAACGGCTGGCTCGATTCGTGGGCGCACGCGACCGCGCTCGGGCTGGCCGCGATGCTCGCGCTCACATCGAGCGCGCACTTCCTCCAGCCGCGCCGCGACGCTCTGGTCGCCATGGTGCCGCCCCGGCTGCCGAACGCCCCGGCGCTGGTGACGTCGACCGGTGTGCTGGAACTGGCGGGTGCGGTCGGCGTCCTCATTCCCGCGACCGCCGACCTGGCCGCGGCCTGCCTGATCGCGCTGCTGGTGGCGCTGTTCCCGGCGAACGTCCGCGCCGCCCGCGCCGAACTGGGCATCAAGACCATGCCGCTGCCGCTGCGGGCGCTGGTTCAGGTCCTGTTCATCGCGGCCTGCGTGGTCATAATCGTCGGCTGAGAACGGCGAAAGGCCCGCTCACGCATCGCAATCGATGGGTGAGCGGGCCTTTGCCGGGTCGGCGTTCAGCTGCCCCGCAATGCCTTGGCTATGGTGCGGCGCATGAACGGCCGCGCGATGTCCTCGGGCAGGTTCGCCCAGGCCAGGAAGAACCGCGTGAGCGGGTCGAGCGCGATGTGGTGGCGGCCGCGTTCCAGGCCGCGTACGGCGGCCTCGGCGACGCGCTCGGCAGGCATCGGCTCGATCGACCCGGTGATCGCCTTGGTCTCGACCGGCTTACGGTTGTTCTCCATGGCCAGCCCCGGTGTGTCGGTGTCGGCCGGATAGATCACCGTGACGTCCACGCCTTTCGGCTCCACTTCGTAGCGCAGGCACAACGCCAGCTGCCGGATGCTCGCCTTGGTCGGTCCGTAGGCGGTATACCCGGTGATGCCGAGAAACGCCGACGTGGAGCTGACCAACAGGATCTTTCCCCTGGACCGCTCCACCATGCCGGGCAGCACCCGCCGCACCGCGTGCACCGCACCGAGATAGTTCGCCGACATCTGCGCCTCGAACTCGTCGGGCCGCACTTCGAGGAACCGCCCGGGCAGCGCGAGACCGGCGCAGCAGGCGATGACCTCGCACGGTCCGTTGCGCTGCTCCAGTTCCGTGATGGCCGAGGCGAGTTGCTCCGCGCTCGTGACGTCCGCGGCGGCCCAGTCCGCGCCCAGTCGTTTCGCGGTGTCGCGCAGCGGAAGCTTCCGCCGCGCGATGAGCGAGACCTGCGCCCCACGCCCCGCGAAGGCCTCCGCCACCGCGGCGCCGATCCCTTCCGATCCTCCGGTGACGATGACGTGCTTGCCGACCCAGTCCTTGACCCGTGCCATCGCGGCGACTCAGGCTCGACTGGCGGTGACGATGTCGGCGATCCGGTCCCGCCACAGCAGATAGGTGGCGGAGCTGCCGTCGTCGGGCAGATCATCGAGCGAACTCTCGATCAGCGCGTCGGTCTTCGCCACGGTGGTCCCGCAGAAGACCTGCGCCGCCGCTTCGCTGTGCTCGTTGACGCTGTTGGTCTGCTGCCGGATGCGGGCGACCATGGCCGAGCCCAGCGACAGCTGCGGCCGGAACTCGCCGGCCACGTCCCAGAGTTCCTCCATCGCAGCCGATTCCACGCCGCCCGCGAAGGTGACGGCGATGCCGACGCCGCTCCACAGATCGGCGTGCCGTTTCGGCTCGAACTCGCCGATCAGCCGCACGACACCGGCCGGGCTGCCGCCGCCGATGAACCACAGCGCGCGGCCCATGCCCTGGTCCGCGATGCGCTTCAGGTTGTCGCGGTCGCCGAGCCAGCCGGGGTAGCGGGTCTCGACGTGCTTGTCCCGCACGTAGCGCTGCATCTGGAAGAACGCCTTGTAGAAGCCGTAGCCGTCGATGGCGAGCCAGCGGAACAGCGGGTGCTGCGGGAACAGCTTCTTCCACCGGAACTTCGGGATCTTCGCCATGGCGAGGCCGACGCCGACGTACATGGTCAGCGCGTATTCGCTGGCCGGGCCGTCGATCAGGTCGGCGGCGCGCCGGCCGGGCGAGAGCGAGTCGACAGCGGTGAGGCCGACTGCCGCGCCCTCGTAGGCGAACCCGCGGTACTTCGGCGGCACCCGCAAGAGGGTGGCGATCAGCTCGTCGTTGTCGGAGCTGCGGACCGCGGAGTCGATGCCGCCGACCAAATGCATCGTCACCTGCTCGAGTTCGAGCGCGGTGTGCTGGTCGGGCTGCTCGAACCCGCTGAGCACCTGGCGGACACTGGCCGGACTGGGGACGAACAGGGCCGCGCGCAGCGGACCCAACGGCGAGGGCATGGGGTTCTCCAATCGTCGGAGGAGTGGGGGATCGTCACAGGATCAAGCGACGGAAGCCGCCGTCGAAGAAGGTCAGCGTTCCCGTGGCGGCCAGTTCGGCGTCGCGTTCGGCGTGTACGACCTCGCCGACGACGATGCTGTGGTCGCCGCTGTCGAATACGGCGTCGAGCTTGCACTCCAAGCCCGCGGCCGCGTGCGCCAGCATCGGCGCCGCGGTGTGCGGTCCGGGGAACCACTCGACCTGGTCGAATTGCGCGCTGCCGTCGGGGCGCGCCGAGTCGGCGAAATACCGGGCCACCGGCTCCTGGTCCGCGGAAAGCACCGAAACGGCGAACGCGCCCGCCTCGTGGATCGCCCGGTGCAGGCGCGCCGTATGGGCGACGCACACCAGGATCAGCGGGGGATCCAGCGAGACGGACGTGAACGCGTTGGCGGTCATGCCGTGCGGCCGTGGCCACCCGGTGGTGACCACGGTGACACCGGTGGTGAACGCGCCGAGCACGCGGCGCAGCTCGGCGCGGTCGGTCATGAGCGGGCGGCCTCCTTCTCCGGTTCGGGTTCACCCGCGATGTCGGCCTCCAGGTCGTCGGCCACCACGGGCTGCTCCGCCGCTTCCGGCGCGGCGCCCCGTTGCCGCCACCATTCGGCGATGCCGCGCACCCACCAGTAGACGCCGCGCGCGCCGCAGACGATGACCAGCGCGATGAACAACCCGTAGGAGATGTGCAGCGCGGTGACCACGCCGTACATGATGCCGACCGAGGCGCCGAACATGATCTGCTGCTTCTTGCCCGACGGGGTGGTGCCCGGGTCGGTGACCATGTAGTTGGTGAACAGGACGAACGCCAGACCGGTCATCATGCTCAGGCCGGCCAGGATCGAGATGTTCGGTTCGATGAGCCCGCGCACGATGGCCTGCAGCGCGAACGCGCCCACCCACGCCATGATCAGCGGCATCTTCAGCGTCAGCTTGGCGTTGAGCATGGTGCCGGTCGTGAGCAGGCCGAGCACGATGAGCGCGTCCGCCGGTCCGGTGATGTATTCGGTGAAGTGGTACGGCGGTGCGACCGCGATCATCGGGAACACCAGGAAGCACACCACGACACCGAAGTTCGACGGGTTCATGAAGTGGCGCATCTTGCCGTTGATCTTGGCGCGCAGCACCCACTTCGTGCCGACCGCGACCACGATGCCGAAGATCACCGGCCACAGCTTGTCGTGCGCGAAGGTCAGGAAGTTGAACGCCAAGCCGGTGATGTGCGCGGGCAACAGGAATTCGAACAACCCACGCGGTCCGCGGCCGCGGAAGGCGGGCGCACGCTTGTACGCCCAGGCCGCCAGGACCTCCAGCCCGATTTCGGTGGTGTAGGCGGTGGCCAGTGCGATGAACGGCCAGAGGAACGGCTGCTCGAAGCCGAGCAGCGGGAACCCGATCAGGTTGAAGATCGTGATCGAGATGGCGAAGTTGCGCAGCGCCAGGTAGCGCGGATCCTTCGTCGCCGCGGGCTTTTCCATCCATTCCTTGGCGAATTCGGTGCCCGAGCGCTGCATCGACGAGATGCGTTCGGCGGTGGTCGTCGGTGCGGCCGTGCCGTTGCTTTCGGGAGCGGCGCCGTTGCCGTTGGCCGCGCCGTTGCCGTTGGCCGCCGATGTTTCGTGATGACCGTTCGAGGCGGCTTTCGCCTCGCCCGGATCCTTGTTGTCGTTGTCGCTCATCGCTGCTTGACCTCCTGCGCGTCCGAGGCGAGGTTCACGGTGTGCCAGCCCGGCGCGAGCTGGAGGGATTGATCGTGCGGGGTGCCGTTGGTCTCCCGCCAGCGGAGCGTGACGTTCAACGGAGCGGCCGGATCGACCTCGCCGAGGCCGATGTGCACCTCGGTGGCCCGCTTGCCGGTGTGCCCGCTGCCGCCGTCGAGGTGGCTGGTGAGCAACCGGCCGTCCGGGGTGCGGACCTCGACCTGGGCGTCCACCGCCGGAACGCCCTGCGGGGGCAGACCGGCGACGGTGGTCGTGGCCGCGTTGCCCTCCCAAGCCTGCTTGAACAGCTTCAGGCCGAGGAACTGGCCGCCCTTCGCCTTGTTGTTGTGGTAGAAGGTCGGGTCGCCCCACTGGCGGGCGACGGCGAAGCTGAGCGCGCCGTTGCCGGATGTGTCGCCGACCGCGATGCCGCGCGAGGGCACCGGGGTGTCCATGCCGAGCGCGTGGGTGAGGTTGGCGAACTTGCCGTCGTCACCGCGGCTGAAGAAGCCGACCGGATTGCTGCCCGCCAGATCGGCGTCCGAGCTGATGATCGGCCAGGCCCAGGGGTACCTGGTCAGGTCGTCGTTCATGGTGCCGAGTTCCTGGATCTGCGGCCACCGGTTGGTCTCACCCTTGATCATGCCGGTCGCCTGGATCAGTTCGTTGCGGCCGTCGTTGTCGAAGTCATCGATCTTGGCGTCCCAGCCCCAGGTCTCCCAGGCCAGCCCGACGTCCGTGGCGCGGTTCTTGAACGGCGCGATGCCCTCGGCCAGTTGACGTGCCGCGTCGGCGGTGTCTTTGGCCGTGTTGTAGAACGCGAAGTGGCCTTCCATGAGCGCGAAGCGCACGGCGATGTTGCTGACGAACAGGTCGGGCATGCCGTCGCCGTTCAGGTCGCCGAAGTCGGCCGCCATGCCCTTGTCCGAATCATGGCCCATCACATAGGACTTCGGCTCGGTGATGCCGCGTTCGCCCTCGGCGTAGCCGAAGCGGATCTGGCCCGGTGTGGACTTGTTGACGAACAGGCGGTCGCGCCCGAAGTCGTTGGCCACGTACAGCTCGGGAAGCTGATCGCCGTTCAGGTCGGCCGCGGCGGCGGCCAGCGCCCATCCGGTGTCCATGCCGATCGGGAACGGGTTGGCCACCTCGCGGTATTCGGCGGTCGGCTCGTCACCCGATTTGGCGGAGGCGAGGGTGAAGATGCGATCCTTGCCGCCGTTGCGCGCGTTGGACAGCGAGTCGGTCATCCACAGCGCGAGCTGGCCGTCCTTGGAGAGCACGTCCATGTCGTTGAAGTACTGGCCCAGGTAGATGTCCGGCTTGCCGTCACCGTCGAAGTCGGACACCGAGACCGCCGCGGTGATCCAGCGCTGGCCCTCGTAGTGCCCGTCCGGGGTGTTCGGGGACGGCACGATGTCGACCGGGCGGAACGCCTTGGCGTCCAGGTGGGTCGCGTTGGCGCGCTGCAGGTACAGGATCGGCGTGCGGCCGTAGTACGACACCAGTGCGTCCATGCGGCCGTCACCGTTGAAGTCGCCCGGGATGCAGCCGGACGGAACCGTGGAGGAGTCGGCGGGCAGCGGCCGCGGATCGAGCACGAAGGGCTCGTACCGGGCGGTGTTGCTGTCCGGCGTCGGCGTGATGAAGGCCGTGTCGGAGCGGGGGTCGACCACGCACAGGTCGTCGGCAAGCCGGTTGCCGTCGAAGTCGTTCATCGCGATGGCCGCGCCGACCGAGGAGATCCAGGCCGACAGGTGCTTGTACGGCTCGCGCAGCTCGCGGATCTTGCGGTCGGTCGGCAGGCCCTTTGGCAGCGCGATCGGCATCGCGGTGAAGTCGAACTTGCTCGCGATGGGGCCGCCCGCCTCGTCGTAGGTGGGCAGCAGCGCCGACCGTGCGGGAATGAACAGCGAGCCCATCAGCAGCAGCGCCACCCCGGGCACCACCGCCTTTCGGAGGAGGGATCGATTGATGGGAATTTTCACGAGTGCTGCTCCTCATGGGCGAGTGTGAATTGCTGTCCCGCGGTGTCCGCGAGTCCGTCGAGCACCTCGCGCAGCGTGGCCAGCGCCTGGTCCATTTGCTGCTCGGTGTGCCTGCAGTTGATGAAGAACCGCAGCCTGGCCTCTCCCGCCGGGACGACCGGGTGGGTGATGGCGTTCACGCTGAAGTCGCGTTGCAGCATGGCCAATGCCGCCAGCACGGCCGGTTCGTCGGCGCCGGTCATCACGGGGATGATCGGCGAACCCTTCGACGTGCCGATGTCGAAGCCGTAGTCCTTGGCGCGGCGGTGGAAGTACTCGCTGTTGTGCCGCAGCCGCGTCACGCGTTCCGGCTCGTCGCGCAGGACCCCGAGCCCGGCCAAGGCGGCGCCGATCGCCGACGGGGCCGGGGCGGCGGTGTACATGCTCAAACCGCCCGCGACGTACTTGAATCCGTCGACCAGTTCCCGGTTGCCCGCGAGGTAGCCGCCGACGCTGCCGAGCGCTTTGGACAGCGTGCCCATCCAGACGTCCACGGCGTCGCCGGGCAGGTCGAACAGCTCGCGCACACCGTGCCCGGTGGCGCCGAGGGTGCCGAACGAATGCGCCTCGTCGATCATGATCGAGCAGTCGTAGCGCCGGGCCACCTCGATGATCTCGGGCAACCGCACCACGTCGCCGTCCATGCTGTAGAGGCCCTCGATGATCACCATGGCCCGGTCGAAGCTGCGCCGCGACATCTTGAGGATCGTCTCGAGCGATTCCGGATCGTTGTGCCGGAAGGAAACTCGCTTGCAGCGCGACCACTCCGTGCCGGAGACCACGCTGTGGTGGATCAGCGCGTCACAGACCGCGAGATCACGCTTGCCGAGCAGGAATCCGACCGCGGCGGCGTTGGTGAGGTAGCCGCTCGCGGTCACCAGCGCCGCCTCGGTGTCGTAGATGCGCGCGATCTCGGCTTCCAGCTCGCGATAGATCGGCAGCTCGCCCGCCACGATCCGGACCGCGGCGGCGGAGGTGCCGTACTGATCGATCGCGTCCTTGGCGGCCTGTCGTACCCGGGGGTCGGCGGCCAGGTCCAGGTAGCCGAAGCTGCTGAAGTTCACCACGTCCCGATCGGCCATCCGGGTCACCGCGCCGCTGATGCCCTCGTGCGGCAGGTAGTACGGGTTGACCAGACCGACCTCGTTGACCCAGGCGTCGAACCGCCCGAACCGCTGCGCGGCCTCGAGCACGCCGGGGTGGTCACGGAACGACGTGTGCGCGACTCCGCGCGACGCGCTGTTGCCGGTCGCCGCGGTAGGGACGGCGGGGCCGTCCGCGGCACGCGCGCCGTTGCCGGTCGCCGGGGCGGTGTTCTCGCCGTTGGCGTGCCTGGCCAGCAGTGCGCGGGCCAGTTCCCTGTTGTTGCCGGTCATTCGTCCTCGCTCCTCGCCGCGCGCTCTTCTTCCTGGACAATCTGCTCGGCAATTCGCGCGCCGAGCCCGCGCAACGTCAGTCCGATCACGGCGAGCACCGACAGCTGGGTGCCGAGCACTTGCACCACGCGGGCGCCGAACTCCATGCCCATCAGCGAATCCATGCCGAGCTCGGGCAGCGGGGTGTTCAGATCGATCGTCTCGGCGTCGACGCCGAGCACCGCGGCCAGCTGCTCGGCGAGCAGGTAGGCCACCACCTCGCCGCGCTGCTCCACCCCCAGTTGAAGGATCTCCGCCCGCAGCGCGCCCGCGCCCGACGCCCCGCCGCCCGCGGCCGCCACCTGGTCGGCGAAACGCGGTGTGCGGGTGGACGGGCGATGCGCCAGCGCCCACTGACTCCAGTCCACGTCGAACAGCACGATCTGCGGCAGGTTCAGCCGCAGGCATTCGCCCAGCAGATCGGTGGCCACGTCCATGTCCACCGAGCGGTAACCGGTCATCTCCGCATATCGGCTGACCGCCTCGTAATCGGCCATGCCGCCGCCACCGCTCATGAAGCCCCAGTTCACCGCGAGTGCGGCGGCGCCGCGGGCCCGGCGGGCGGACGCGATCATGTCCAACACGGAATTCGCTGCCGCGTAGCCGAATTGGGGCGAGATGCCGACGATGCTGCTCGCCGAGGAAAACAGCACGAACATGTCGAGGTCGATGTCGGCGGCGGTGACGGCGGTGTCCAGGTTGACCGCACCGGCGACCTTGGGGCCGAAGATCTCCGCCAGCGACTCGGCGGTGATCTGCGGGACCTCGAGGTTGTTCACCACGCCGGCCGCGTGGAACACCCCGCGCAGGGGATGTCCGCTGGCCTGAATGCGTTCGACCAGCGCGGCGACGGCGTCGTAGTCGGCCATGTCGAGACGCTCCTCGACGACCTCCACGCCCGTGGCGGTGAGCTCGGCGACCGCGGCGCGGGCCGCGTCACCGGTCGCGCCGCTGCGTCCGGCCAGCACCACGCGCCGCGCGCCGATCCGCACCAGCCAGCGCGCGGTGGCCAGACCGAACGCGCCGAAGCCGCCGGTCACCAGGTAGCTGGCCGCGGGGTCGATCGGCAGACTCGGCCGCTTGGCCAGCACGGTCGGTTCCGGCTCCCGCAGATCGAGCACGACCCGGCCGATCTGCTTGGACCGCACCACGGTCTCGAACGCCTCGGCGGTCGACGTGAGCGGGAACGCGGTGTACGGCAGGTACTCGTAGGTGCCGTCGTTCAGCGCGTCCATCGCCCGGCGCGCCGCGCGGCGGACCAGCTCGGGGCGCACGGCCAGGGCGCGGTCCATGTCCACGGCGAAGAACGACAGGTTTCGGTCGAAGGGGCGCAGGTCGATCGCGCCGCCGCCGTAGATGTCGGCCTTGCCGATCTCGATGATCCGCCCGAACTCGGCGGCCGCCCGCAGGTTCTGCTGAAGGATCTCGCCGGGGGAGGAGTTGTAGATTACGTCGACGCCACGTCCCGCGGTCAGGCCGAGCACGTCGTCGACGAAGCTGATCGAACGCGAGTTGACCACCTCGTGCGCCCCCGCCGCCGCGGCCACCGCTCGGCGCTCTTCCGAGCCCGCCGTCGCGATCACCCGCGCACCGAGGCGCACCGCCACTTGGACCGCGGCCATGCCCATGCCGCCCGCCGCGCCGTGGATCAGCACCGTCTCACCCGGTCGCAGGTGCGCGAGCTCGCCGAAGGCGAATTCGGCGGTGAGGAAGGGCAGTACCGAGCTGGAGTGGCACGGGTCGAGCTCGGTGTCCGGGTAGTCGAGTGGCATCGTGGCGCCCTCGTCGGGCCGGAGGGTGACGTACCTGCGAACCAGGTCCCTGGCACACACCGACATCTCGTCCCCGACGGCGACCTCGGTCACTCCCGGGCCGACGCGCTCGACCACGCCGAAACCGTCCATACCCAGGTCGGTGCCGAAATACGTGCCGGCAAGCTCCTTTTCGGTGAGCACACCGAGCACCTTGAGCGCGTCCTTGTAGTTCAGGCCCACCGCGTCCATCCGGATCTCGACCTCGCCCGGCCCCGGCGGCACGCGATCGACCGCGCGCCACGCCAGGTCCGACAGCAATCGGGAGCGCGGAACCTCCAGGCGGAAAGAGGTTTCCGGGTCGGTCAGCGGCGCGGCCTCGTCCCAGACCGCCAGATGGTCGCGCAGGGACTTGCGCAGATGCAGGGCCCAGCACGCGCCCGCCCGCAAGGCGACCTCGTCGGCTCGTCCGTCGCCGAACACCTGCTCCAGGATGTCCGCGGCGCGCGTAGTGGATTCGGTGTCGACCAGTCGCCACTGCACCGCGGGCTGCTCGTTGCGCAGCGTGCGCCGGGCGCCGGTGAGCGCGGCCTGCGCGGGATGGGCGAAGGCGTCGACCGGCAGGCAGAACGCCTGCTCGGTGACCACCACCGCGCGCACCTCGGTCGCCGGGGCGTCGTCGTCCTCCTCGCCGACCACCAGTTCGCCGACCGCTTTGGCGACCTGGGCGAGCCCGTAGGCGTTGGGCACCGCGTCCAGTTCGGCGCCGGACACCACGACGAGGCGACCGCGCGTCACGCCGGGCCGCTCCTGCGCGGCGCGCAGGGCGGCGAGGACACGATCGGAGGCGTCGGCCTCCTCCGGTTCCAGGGTCAGGATCTCCGCCGACGCTCGCGCGCTGGCGATCTCCTTCGCGCGCTGGGAGACGGTGCTGCCCAGGCTGACCACGAGCAGGAACTCCTCCCCGTCCGCGGGTTCGTCGGCGGTCGCGGTGTCGTCGACGATGGACCACACCGGCTCGTAGAACAGCTCGTCGAGCTGGTCGTGCAGATCCGGATCGCCCCCGAGGGCGGCAAATCGTACACCTGAAAGATGCAGTGCCACGGCACCTTCCGGCGAAGCGACGGTGATGTCCGCGCACAGCGGGTCGCCGTCAACGCGGCGGACGAGCACGACGGCCTGCTCGGGCAGCGGGCCGGTCCAGCGGACCCCGGCGACCGAGGACGGCACCACGACGCTCGCGCCGTGCGCGGTCTGCGCGTACAGCGCCGCGAAACATTGCAGCGCGGCGTCGACCGCCGCGGGATGGGCCAGATGCGGCAGGCTCGGCGCGCTCCCGGCCAGCGGCGTGAGATCCAGCCGGGCCAGCACGGAGTCGGAACCCACGCTGGCGGCGGTGATCAGCCGGAAGCTCGGTCCGTAGGCGAGGCCGTGCGCGGCCAGGCCGTCGTAGAGCGTCGCCGCGGACACCTCCACCGCGTCGGCCGCCGGGGTGAGGTCGACGGAGCGCGCGTCGACGTCCGCCTCGATCAGCCTGCCGTACGCGTTGACGGTCCAGGTGGTCGCGGTGGCGGCGCGCGAACGCAGGGTGAACCTGTGGGTGGTCTCCTCGACGGTGAGACGCAATACCGGCACGTCGTGCCGGCCGATCACCAGCGGCGCGACGAACTGGACCGACTCCAGCCCGAAGCAGGCGCGACCGGTCCGCACCGCGACGGCGCTGAGCGCGGCGTCCAGATAGGCCGCGCCCGGCAGCACGACGGAACCGTCCACCACGTGATCGGGCAGCCACGGCAGCGCGGCCACCGACAACTCGACTTCCCACTCCGGCGCGGACGCCGCGGTGCGCTGGCCGAGCATGACGTAGCCGTCGACCGCGCCGACGCGGTCCGCCTCGATCGCCGGGTCCTCGGTCCACAGCGTGCGGCGTTGCCACGGGTAGCGAGGCAGATCCAGATGCGCCACAGGCGTTTCCGTCGCGCCCGGTGCGTGCGCCGTGTCCAAGCCGCCCGTCTGGTACAGCTCGCCGACCGCGCGCAGCAGGTTGTCGCGGTCGTCGGCGTTGCGGGACAGCGTGCTGATCGCCGCGCCGTCCAGGCCGCGGCGCACGAACGCCTCCTTGATGTTGCCGCTGAGCACCGGGTGCGGTCCCACCTCGAGGAAGACCCGGTGGCCTGCGTCGAGCAGGCTGTCCACGGCCGCGCCGAACCGCACCGGCTCGCGCACGTTGCGGCACCAGTACTCGGCGTCCCAGTCGGGGCCGGGCAGTTCCCCGCCGGTGACGGTGGACCAGATCGGCACCCGCGCGGGTCGCGGCGCGAGTCCGGCGAGCACGGTGGTGAGTTCGCCGAGGATGGGGTCCATCAGGTGGCTGTGGTAGGGCACCTCGACGCGCAGCGCCCTGGCGAAGACGCCTTCGGCGGTGAGTTCCTCCCGAATACGGTCCAATTCGGCCGAGTCGCCGGACAGTGTCGCCGCGGAGTGGCTGTTGATCGCCGCGACGCAGACGCCCGCAACGCCCGCGAGACGCTCGCGCAGTTGGTCTTCCGACAGGCCGACGGCGAGCATGCCGCCGGTGCCCGCGGTGGTGGCCTGCAATCGGGCGCGGTGATAGCTCACCAGCAGCGCGTCGTGCAGCGACAGCGAGCCCGAGGCGTAGGCCGAGGCCACTTCGCCGACGCTGTGGCCGACCACCGCGGCGGGGTGGATGCCGAGTTCGGCGAATTCGGCCAGGAGCGCGGCCTGGACCAGGAAGTTCGCCGGCTGCGCGTACGCGGTTCTGGTGATCTGCGACTCCGCCTCGGGACGCAGCAGTTCCTCGACGATCGACCAGCCCGCGATGTCCTGGAAGATTTCGTCGATCGATCGCGCGGCGGCGGCGAAATGCCCGCCGGCCTCGAGCAGGCCACGGGCCATGCCCCACCACTGCGGGCCCATGCCGCTGAAGACGAACACCGGCTGGGTGGAGCCGTCGGTGAGCGCGCGGGCGGGTGACTTGCTCGCGCCCGCGGCGAAATCGGCCAGCTGCGCGCGGAGATCGTCGGTGTCGCGGTAGGCGAACGCCGCGCGGATCGGATGGTGCGCCCGCTGCGTCCACGCCGCCTCGGTCACCGCGTCCGCGGGGATGGTCTCGGTCAGGTCGTGCACCTGGGTGGCCATCGTGCGCAACGCGGTCTCGTTGCGGGCCGACAGCGGCAGCACCGTGATCGGCCCGCGCTTCCGCTCCTGCGCGGGCGCTTCCGGCGCACGGGTGAGGATCGCATGGGCGTTGGTGCCGCCGTAGCCGAAGCTGTTGACCGCCACCGCGGCCCGGCCGTCGTCGTTGGGCAGCGGTTCGGTCTCCAGCGGAATGCGCACTCGCAGTTCGTCGAACCGGATCTCCGGGTTCGGGTTGTCCAGCCGCAGTTGCGGTGCGATGACGCCGTGGTGCAGCGTCAGCGCGGCCTTGATGAGACCCGCGACGCCCGCGGCGGCCTCGGTGTGGCCGATGTTGTTCTTCACCGAGCCGACCGGCAGCGGTTCGTCGCGGCCCTCGACCGCGCCGTACACCGCGCCGAGGGCGGCCAATTCGAGCGGGTCGCCGACGGGCGTGCCGGTGCCGTGCGCCTCCACATAGCGGACGTCGTGCGCGTCGATGCCCGCCAGCCGGTGCACCCGCCGGGCCAGCGCCTCCTGCGCGGCCGGGTTGGGCACCGGGATGGCCAGTGTGCGGCCGTCCTGGTTCACGCCGCTGCCGCGCACCACCGCGTAGATCCGGTCGCGGTCGCGGACCGCCGCGTCGAGCGTCTTCAGCACCACGGCGCCGGCGCCCTCACCGCGCCCGTAGCCGTCGGCGGCCGCGTCGAAGGACTTGCACCGGCCGTCGACCGCGAGGAACCGGCCCTTGCACATGGAGATGAACGCCTCGGGTCGCAGCATCGCGTTGGCGCCGCCGACGATCGCCGTCTCGCACTCGCCCGACTCCAGCGCCAGCACCGCCTGGTGCAGCGCGACCAAGGAGGAGGAGCAGGCGGTGTCGATGGTCATGGTGGGCCCGAGCAGATCCAGCAGGAACGCGATGCGGGCCGACAGCAGCGTGTGTGACGAGCTGGTCGGGCTGTGGCTGTTGATCGAGGCCCTGGCCACCGAGCCGCTGCGCACCAGCGCGTTGTCGTTCATGAAGCCGCCGACGAACACGCCGACCTCGCGGCCGCCGACCCGGCCCGCCATCCCCGCGTCGTCGAGCGCCTCCCAGGCGACCTCGAGCAGCAGCCGCTGCTGCGGATCCATGATCGACGCCTCACGCTGGGAGATGCCGAAGAACTCGGCGTCGAAGTCCCACAGCGACTGGGTCAGGAATCCACCATGCCTGGTGTACATCCGCCCCGGGGCGTCCGGGTCCGGGTCGTAGAACTTCGCGAGGTTCCAGCGGTCCGCCGGTACTTCCACGATCCCGTCGCCCTTGTGCACGACGAGATCCCAGAAAGTGTCCGGTCCGTCGATGCCGCCCGGAAAACGGCAGCCGATACCGACAATTGCTACATTGGGCATGAAAATCCCCTGATGCTCGGGCATTCGGAAACGCAGACGGTTTCACGTCGGCGTCGTCGAATCAGCGTGGAGACAGCCGGAATAGCGGCGCCGGTAAACCTGTTCGGCCATGGCGTCGTCCGGCGGTGAAGTGGTTCCGCGGTAGGAGGTCAGTGTCCACCCATGGTAGGAGCGGCGATTCGCGAAGGTCAATACGGAATCGTGCGGGCGGTTACCGAAAACCATTGCTGAGCAAGTAATGCCGAATTCGTCATCAACGCAGTTCAGAGGGGGTATGACGGGATTATTCCGGCGTTATTACAGAGTTATCGAGCGGTGGAACGGGTGTGAATTACATCGTTATTCCGATGTTATTCCGTACCGTCCGGCTCCGGAGTGCCGGAAGATGTTGAGCGCGCGGTCCATTCGTGGCTACGATGGCTCGTCGAAAAGCACTGGCTGAAAGGCGATGGGCGTGGATTCGTACAACACCGGGCAGTTCCGTATCGAGGCGGAGGCCGAACCCATCGAAAGCCTGGAGTGGCTGCTGGCGTTCACCGAGCAATACATCGCGGGGTGGAACAGCGGTGACGGCGCGGCGGTCGCGAAATGCGTCACCGAGGACACGATCTGGCACGACCCTTCGCTGGACGCGCCCGCGCACGGCCGGGCGGGTGTGGAGAAGTTCGTCGCCGACACGGTGCGCTCGTTCCCGGATGTCGCCTACGCCAACCCGTTTCCGCCGGTACTCGCCGCGGACGGCCGGCTGGCCTTGGTGCCGTGGCGGATGACCGGCACCCATCTCGGCCCCATCGACCCGCCCGGTTTCGGCCCGACCGGCAAGAAGCTCGATCTGCTTGTCATCGACGCGTGGCAGTTCCGTTCCGGGCTGATCTGGCGCAGCCAGGCCACCTGGGATCTCACGGAGATGCTGCTGCAATTGGGTCTGATGCCGCCGCGCGGAAGCGCCGCCGAGCGCGCGATGGCGCGCGCCCAGCGATTCCGGTCCAAGCTGCCCTTCTGATCCGGGCGGGGGCTCACTCGCCGAACAGCGTGGCGAACCGCTCCACCGCGAGCAGGACCGAAGCGCCGACGGATTCCAGCTCGGCGCCCATGCCTACGAGCAGATTCACGATCGCGGGCACCAGCACTTCGAGCAGACCGTCGTCGCCCAGATGACCGGCCATCTCCAGTTGGACGAAGCCGAACAGTCCCATCCACAGCTGCGCCGCGGCGGACCGCACGTCCGGGGTGTTGATCAGCCCGGCGTCCTGCGCGCGCTGCACCGCCCCGACCACGTGGTCGAAGGTTTCCGCGTAGTGCTCGAACTCCGAATCGTGCCCGGCCACCAGCACATTGCCGCGATTGATCTTCAGGTCGATGCGTGTCCCGGTGCCGAACATCAGCTGGAAGAGTTCCGGCCGCCGCTGGGCCTCGTCGCGGAACACCAGGCCGAGCACGAGCAGGTCGGTGATCGGCTCGTCGCTCACCCCGGCCGCGGTCATACGCTCGGCCAGTTGCGCGAAGCCCGCGGAACCCGCCGCCCGGATCAGGCCGGGCATCCCGCCGAAGTTGGAGTACACCGCCATCGTGGAGACCCCGCACATACGGGAAACGCGGCGGACGGTGAGCGCGTGCAAACCCTCGGTCGACACCACCTCGACGGTCGCGTCGATCAGGCGATCGCGCAGCGCGGTGTTCATCGTGTCCGTCCCGGCGGCCGGGCGCACGGCTAGTTCGGTTGTTCCGGCAGTCTGCTTGCTCATCGCTTCCGTTTCCCCCGGCGCCATCACGCCGTGACGCATAGATGCACTGGTGTGCTGTCTTCCGGAAGGCGGTATCGCCGCTCGACCGAGGGCGCCCCGATCCTGATCACCGCGCGGGCCACCGGTCTCGGCGCCGGGGGAACGAAGTCGATTTCGATCGATGCACCATCGATTCGCTCGGGCCGGAAAGCTGATCGTGGTTCATCGCGCACAGATATCTCCGTTCTTGCCGCACGAACGGGCGGGCAGAGCATGAGGTAGAGCCGCGTTCGCGGGCTACGAAGAGCAGGCGCACCCGCCGGGAGGTGCGTGTCGGAGGTGAGTGTCGTCACTGAAACTCTATGTGATACAGCGTAACATCCACAGCGATTCCGCCGAATGTTTTGTGTCCTTATGGAATTGGCTGTTCGGCACGCTGTTGTGACATTCGCCGACGGCGCGGCGGAAGTTCTGGGGCCGGTGACAAACGATGTCCGCCCCGCGCTCGGCACGCGATGTCGATAATTGGACAAATAAGACATCGGTTCGGTGCATGCCTCGGCTATCGGTTGCCGCCGATTCTTGTTCCGCGTGGTCACGAACACGCGACAACGTTATCGTTCGCAAAGGACAGTTTCGTGGGTGGGGAGGTCGGCCGATGGCGGCATCGATTCCGGGAATCATCGCGTGGCCGGTCGTCGGCTTCGTCGCGGCCGTCTTCGCGGGCCGGTGGTTGCTGGTACGCGACACGATCGTCGACCGGCTGCTGAACAAGCTGTTCGGGTGGGGATTGCTGAGTCTGCTGCTGTATCGCTGCGGCATGACGCCCGGCATCGCGAGTCTCGCCCATCAGCTCGCGCTGGGTTGCACGGTGATGTCATCGATGTGCTTGCAAGGGATCGTCCGCATCTGGGCGTTGGGCGCGGAACCGGCCGCGATCCGGCGCAGGCACCGCGTCTGCTGCACGCTGGCGGTCGCGTCCACCGCCGCGATCCTGCTGGCGGGCACGTCGGCGCGACAGGACGGCAGGCTGGTCGAGCTGACCCTCGACACCGAGGGCGTGGTGGTGTGGACCGCGTTCGGCCTCCCGCTGCTGCTGAACGTCTGGCTGCTGGCGCGCATGTGCGCGCATGAACTGCGGGCCGGTGGCATCGGATTGGCGGGAAAGCTGGTGTGTGGCACGCTGATCTGGGCGGCGACCCTCTTCGGGGCGAATCTGGTGCTGTCGACGGTGTGGGTCGTCACCGGATGGCAAGGCTTGGGCGCGCAGATGGTCAGGGTCGAAACGACGGTCACCCTGTGCCTGTTGGTCGACGCGACGTTGGTCGCGATTCCGCTGGTCCAGACATTGCTGGCGATGGCGGAACTGGATCGGGCCGGACGCGCCGGTCGCAGGCTGCGCCCGCTGTGGCGGGATCTCACCACCGCGGTGCCCGAGATCGTGCTGCGGCCCGCGGCCGGTGAGCAGGCCGACCCGGAGACCCGGCTGATGCGCATGACCGTGGAGATCCAGGACGCGCTGCTGCAACTCGGCCGCTACGCCCCGACGTCGGCGATGGCAGGCTCGGGATGTCCGCTGACCGACTACGCGCACCAAGTGGCGTACGCGGCGCTCGCGCGCGAGGCGGGAGCGGCCCCGATCGGATCGTCCCCGGCCCGGTTGCCGGTCCCGGCGCCGGATTTCGACGCCGGGCTGCGGCAACTGCTCGATCTCGCCCGGGTGTGGCCCGTGGCCCGCGCGGCGGCGGGCGAGCGAGTCCCCTCGGCCGTCGGCGTCGGCTAGAGCACCGCTTGGGTCTGGGTGACCTTCGCGACCAGCTTGTCCGCGTCGTCCCGGATCACCGTCTCGACCACGACGAACGAGCGTCCGGCGTGCAGCGGCATGGCCGACGCGACGGCGTATCCGGAACGGACCGCGCGCAGGAAGTTCGTCTTCGACTCCACCGTGGTGGTGCCCTGCTTGCCCTCCGGCAGGTTGAGGAACGCGCAGACCGCGCCGGTGGCGTCGGCCAGCGACATCAGCACCCCGCCGTGCAGCACGCCGCCCAGCGTGCACAGCGATTCGTCCCAGGCCAGGCGGCTGCGCACCAGCTCGGGCCCGTGCGCGAGCACCTCGACGCCGAGGCGTTCGGTGAACGGCATGGTCTGGTGGAACAACTTCGTGCCCGTCTCATCGATCATGTCCGCGATCCTGCCTGCCGCGGGTCACGGAGTCGATTACCTCGCGGGTAATCGACGTTCTTCCGCCGCCGTTGCCGAACGGTGACCCGCACATCGGTTGCGTATCGGTCCGCGTGCGGCGAAACGCGGCGGCGGCGCGCGGGTATCAGCTGATGAACCCGATGAACAGGAGAAACGCGATGACCAACCTCCAACCGTTCTATCGGCAGGTGCAGGCCCACTACGACCTCTCCGACGAGTTCTACGCACTCTTCCTCGACCCGACGATGACCTACAGCTGCGCCTGGTTCGAGCGACCGGACATGACGTTGGAGCAAGCGCAGCGCGCGAAGATCGACCTGGCCCTGGGCAAGCTCGACCTGCGGCCGGGGATGACCCTGCTGGACGTCGGCTGCGGGTGGGGGTCGACGATGCTGCGCGCCGCCACGGCCTACGGCGCCACGGTCGTGGGTCTGACGCTCAGTCGCAACCAGTACGACTACGTCAGGGACAAGATCGAGCGCGAGCGCATCCCCGGTGTGCAGGTCCGGCTGCAGGGTTGGGAGGAATACGAGGGCGAAGTCGACCGGATCGTCAGCATCGGCGCGTTCGAGCACTTCCGGCGGTCGCGCTACGAGACGTTCTTCCAGCGGTGTCACCGGATGCTGCCGCCGGACGGCAGGATGCTGCTGCACACGATCGTGGGGTGGACATTGAAAGACATGCGGCGCATGGGCATACCGGTGACCCGGGACGACGCGCTGTTCCAGATCTTCATCAAACGAGAGATCTTCCCCGGCGGGCAGCTGCCGCATCCCGCCGAGGTCACGCGCCTGGCCGGGCGCGCCGGGTTGGGCACGGAGAAGATGCAGGAATTGCGGCCGCACTACGCGCGCACCCTCGACTGCTGGGCCGAGGCGCTGCGGGCGCATCGGGAGGAGGCGGTCGCCCTGGCATCCGAGGAGGTCTACCAGCGGTACATGAAGTATCTGACCGGATGCGCGGCGCAATTCCGTGCCGGTCGCATCGATATCGTGCAGTTCACGCTGGTCAAGTGACGCTCATTCAGAGCCGCCCCGGCGGGGGCCGGTTCAGCTCATCCGCGCCACCACGGCGTCGGGGAGATGGGGGAGCGCGAGGTCGATCAGCCGCCACGGCCACCCGGGGACGCAGGCCCGGCGTCGCTCCTGCTCGATGGCGGCCACCATCGCCGCCACGCCCTTGTCCAGGGGCGCGACCATCCGCGCGTCGCCCGCCTTGGCCGCCATATCGGTGGCGATGAAACCCGGCAGCAGGGTGGTCACCCGGATCGGCGAGCGTGCCAATTCGGTGGACAGTGCCTCGCCGAGCGCGGCGAGCCCCGCCTTGCTCGCCGAATAGGCCGCCTTCCTGCCGGGCAGCCCGCGCACCGCGCTCATCGACGCGACGAGTACCAGGTGCCCCGCCCGCTGCGCGCGGAAGATCTCCAGCGCCGCTTCCGCCTGCGCGAGAGCGCTGACGAAGTTCGTGATGGCCGTCGCGAGATTCGCGTCGGCCCGTCCGGTGCCGATCAGCGCTCCCTTGCCGATCCCGGCGTTGACGATCACCCGGTCCAAGCCGCCGAGTTCGTCGCGCAGTTCGCCGAAGACGGCCGGCACCGCCGCGTGGTCGTCCACGTCGAGCGCGCGCACCGCGACGGTGATTCCGGGATGACTCGCCACCAGCTCGTCGCGCAACTGTGTGAGCGCGTCCAGCCTGCGGGCGCACAGCGCGAGGTCGCGGCCATCGGCGGCGAAATCGCGCGCCATGGCGGCCCCGAGGCCCGCGCTCGCGCCGGTGATCAGAATCCTTTTTCGCGACATGCGGCTGACCTTATAAGGCACAGTCGGACGTCGTCCGTCGAGTGCGCCTCCGTCGTTTCAGTCGCCGGAGGAGCCGGTCGGCGGCGCCGTCGACAGCAACCGCCACGGCCCGCAGTTCTCGGTCTTGAACCCGACGTCGGTCGGCTTGATCCGCACCCGGACCGGGCCGAGCCGGGTGTAGTTGTTCGCGATGATGTACTGCATGTTCGTGTTGTCGCCCTCGACCTTCCACAACCTGCGCCAATCACACGCGTAGGCGGGGTCGCTCGTGCCGGGCGCCTCCCAGAGACCGGGGACGATATCGACGCCGACCGAATAGACGCCATCCTGCGAGATGGTGTTCGCGGGTTCGGCCGTCGCCGTCGCCGCCGCGAGCAGGGTCACCGCGGAACTCATGGCTCCCGTGAGGAGGAGCGCGCTAGCACGCATACCGGTTCTCCTTGACTTGTACTCCCGCCGCGTCCACGGGTCGTCGTGCTCCCGCCGTCGCGGCCGACTTGAGAGATCCCCCGCATCTCCGCGGCAAGCATTACCAGAACCGACCAGGTGGTGTGCCGGAATCCGCGTTTCCGGACCGGACCACGCGGACCTCGCTATCGCCGAGAAAATTCCGGGCAATCCTGACGTATCGGGAAGTCGCCACGGATTTCGGCGTGCCGATCGAGACAGTGTCGACCCGCGTGCATTACGCTCTGCTATCTCTGCGCAAACCGCCGGGGCGGATCTGACCGCCGGGCGTCGCGCATGCTGTAACACTTCGATCACGCACCTTGCTTTGCTGATACATGCGTTGCCAGAGTGACCATTGGGTTTGGTGTTACAAGTGGGAAGGGAGGGGTGCTCCATCCCGGGGCACCGACCGCACTATGAAGCCAAGCATCGTCAAAGCCGGTATCTGCACCGCGGTCACGGCCGCGGTAACGGTGACGTTGTCCGGATTGCTTCCGGCCAGCGCGCAGGCGGCGCCGTCGCCGCTGGACATGTCGAAGAAACTCGCAGGCAAGACCGTATTCCTGGACCCCGGCCACCAGGGGTCCAACCACTCCCAGGACTTGGCCAGACAGGTCAGCGATGGTCGCGGCGGCACCAAGGACTGCCAGACCACCGGCATGACCACGATGAACGGCGTTCCCGAGCACACCATCACCTGGAACGTCGCGCAGGTCGTCAAGACATCGCTGGAGACGCTCGGCGCGCACGTCGTGCTGAGCCGCCAGGACGATATGAACTGGGGCGGCTGCGTCGACGAACGGGCCCGCGCGGCGAGCCAGTCCGGCGCCGACGTCGCCGTGAGCATCCATGCCGACAGCGCGCCCGCGCAGGATCGCGGATTCCACCTGATCATCCCGGAGCTGCCCATCCCGAATCTGATCGTCGATCAGGTCCAGGCGGGAGCGGGACTCGCCGCGTCCAAGTCGGTGCGCGACGCGTATCGCGATGCGGGATTCCCGCCCGCCAACTACGGCGGGGTGGTGGACGGTCTGCAGACCCGCACGGACATCGCCGGGCCCGCGTTGACCACCGTTCCGCTCGTCTTCCTCGAGATGGGCAATGGCGCCAATCCCGAGGACGCGGCGTCGCTGGAGACACCGGACGGGCAGCTCAAGCACGCGATCGCGCTGACCACCGGCGTGGTCGGTTACCTGCTCGGCACACCGCAGCCGAGTGCCGCGCCGGATCAGCAGGGCGGCCAGAGCACCCCGCAGGGTGCGTCGTTCGACCATCCCGCGGTCGCCCCGGAAACGCCGCAGGCTCCGACGCCGGGAACGCCGCAGGCCCAGACGAACCCGTTCGCCCCCCAAGCCCAGACGAACCCGTTCGCTCCCCAGGCTCAGACGAACCCGGCGGTACCGCAGGCCCAGGTGATTCCCGCGGTGCCGCAGAGTTACACGACTCCCGGTGTGCCGCAGAGCCCTGCGGCACCGGCGGTGCCGCAGGCGCAGTCGGTTCCCAGCACCACGACGCCGAAACCGGCTCCAGGAACGGCGACACCGCAGTCACCCGGTGCGTCGGCGGCGCCGAAATCGCCGGGTACTTCCGGAACCCAGTCGCCGGGCACGCCGAACGCACAGCAGTCCCCCGGGGCCGCCGGGGGCAACGCTTCGATCATGGAGTTGCTGATGCCGTTGGCGAAGATGCTCGGGCTGGACAACAACGCCATCAGCACGGAGTTGATCAATCTCGGTTACAGCCTGGCGGGCATGCTGCTGGGCCCCGCGAAATAGTCCGCGCACCGAACCCACCTGACGCCACCCTCACCACGGCGAGGGTGGCGTCCGGCTTTTCCCGCGGGTCTCGCGGCGCACTAGGGTGAGCGGAATGGCTGACCGGATTCCTGTTGTGCTCGTCGCGGGGTTTCTCGGTTCGGGGAAGACCACGCTGCTCAATCATTTGCTGCGAAACAACCGGGGGACCCGGATCGGCGTGGTGGTCAATGACTTCGGGGCGATCAACGTCGATTCGATGCTGGTCGCCGGGCAGGTCGACGCGATGGTCTCGCTCGGCAACGGCTGCGTGTGCTGCGCCGTCGACGTCACCGAACTGGACGAGCTGTTCACCCGGCTGACGCAGCCGCGCGCCGGAATCGACGTGATTGTGGTGGAGGCCAGCGGCTTGGCCGAGCCGCGCAATCTCATCCGGATGGTGGTCGGCAGCGACAATCCGCGCCTGCGCTACGGCGGCCTGGTCGAGGTGGTCGACGCCGAACAGTTCCCGGACAGCAGTGCCCGGCATCCGGAGCTGCGCACTCATGTGCGGCTGGCCGACCTGGTGGTGGTGAACAAGGCCGATCGGGTGGCGCCCGAGCAGCTCGCACGGCTGCGTGCGGACATCGCGGCGCTGATCGGCTCGGTGCCGGTGTACGCGACCACCCACGGCCGGATCGATCCCGGACTGCTGTTCGACCGACCGCGACGCGAACGCCAGCTGGTGGCCGAGCAACTGAGCTTCGACGAACTGCTGGTCGAGCACGAGCACCACGACCACGCCGGGCACCGCCATCTGCACGACGACTACACCAGCGTCTCCTTCGCCAGCGACCGGGAGCTGGACCCGCGCAAACTGATCGGCTTCCTGGAGGACCCGCCACCGGGATTGTTCCGGGCCAAGGGCTTCGCCGCCTTCGGGGTGGCGGGCGAACGCAGGAAATTCGTCCTGCACATGGTCGGCCGCCACATCGTCTTCGAGCCGGGCGGCTGGTCGCGCGGCGAATCGCGGGGGGCGCAGCTGGTGCTCATCGGTGCCGGTCTGCACACCGACAAGGCCATGGCGCGGCTTCGTGACACGGTGCACGACGACGCCGAACCGCTCGATTCGCAGAGCATGCTCGGGGTATGGCGTTATACGCCGCACTGAGCGCGCAGATTGGCGCGTTCGGTCGCGACATGTCGTGTTCGGTGCTGGTGACAGAGCGGTCTTTTCATGAGACTGGATGCGTGTCCGCCGGTCGGTGGGCACCGGGAGCGTATTGCCGCGCGCGGCGCCGCTCGGCAGCCGATCCGTTACCGACCGAATCGTCCTGCGACCGATGGGAGTTTCCCGTGTCAGATTCCATGGAGAGCGCCACCGCGTACGTCATCGAGGTGCTGGAGGCCAAGGGCACCGCCACCCGCGACGACTTCGACGTTCCCGCGATCGTCGCCGAGACCCACGCACTCACCAACAGCTGGGATTTCCGGGCGATCGAGGACGCGACCTTCTGGTCGATCGCCGCGCGTTTCCTCAGGCCGTGAAGCTCCGCTCGGTGCGCGGCGCGTGGGTGGCCAGCGACCAGCGCCGAGCCGCGCGCCGCAGCGATCCCGGGTCGGAGTAGCCGAGGATCTCGGCTTGGCGCGAGGGGCTCAGCGGCCCCGTGGCGGTCGCGGCGACCAGCCGCGCGCCGCGCGCCCGGTCCAGCTCGGCGCGCCACGTGGTACCCGCCTCGCGCAACCGCCGCTGGAGCGTGCGCGGGCTGGTGGCCAGCCTCCGCGCCACCCGCTCCAGGGACGCGTCGCCGTCCTCCAGGCAGTCCGCCAGGGCGGCCGCGACGCGTTCGGGCCATGCGGTGGCCAGCGGCGGCGGTGGCGGAAGCGCGGCGGCCAAGGGTTGCAGGATGCCGGCCAGGACCGGATCGCTGGTGGTCAGCGGCAGATCCATGTCCGAGGCGCGGAAGGTCATAGCGTCCACCGGCGCGTCGAACTCGATCGCGGTGGTGCCGAACACCTCGATGAAGGTGTCGATCTTGGTGGGCGCGTGCTGGCGCAGCGCGACCCGCACCGGGGCCAGCGGTTCACGCACCACGCGCCGCGCCCGGCTGAGCACCGCGCTCAGCCCCCAGAGTTGGGTGAGATCGCGGCCGCGGCCTTCCCCGTCGATCATGTCCAGATACAAGGTGACTTCGTCGTCGTTCTCCGCGACCAGGTCGAACCGGTGGTTGGTAGTCACCGCGGTGACGTACGGACCGCAGGTCGCCAGTCCGGCCCCCAGTGTCGGCGCCGAGGAGAACAGATAGTCGTAGAGCCCCAGGCAGGTCAGTTCGTAGCGGCTCGCCACGTTCAGGGCGACGTCCGGATCGCCGAGTTCGAGTTCACCGATCTCCCACAGCCGGGAGAACATCTGGCTGGGCAGGTGCAGGTCCTCGCCCGCCATGGTCCACTCCGGCAATCCGGTTTCCCGGAGCAGCCGGTCGCGGTCCACCCCGGCCGCGATGAGTTGCGAGATGACGAACCGGTGGAGCAGAACCTGATCGGTTCCCATCGCGTGCTCCCTTCTGCCACGCGACCGATCGGCGCACCGTCGGTCTCCGAGTGAAGCGATACCGCGCGCACACGCTATACCGGACGTGTTGATTCGTCATGAGATTCACGTCACGGTCAGATCACCCGCAGGCGTTCACCCATTCCGACAGTCCGTCGGCGAACAGCTGGCGCTTCCAGATCGGAACTTCGTGTTTGATCCGGTCCACCAGTTCCGCGCACGCCGCGAACGCCGCGCCGCGATGCGCCGCCGCCACCGCGACGACGATCGCGCGGTCACCGATGTCGAGCGAGCCGACGCGGTGCACGGCCGCGACCGGCAGGCCGTGCGTGGCGGCGAGTTCGGCGCAGACGGTGTGCAGGAACCGCTCCGCCTGCGGGTGCGCGGAGTATTCCAGGGCCGAAACGGCTTGTCCGCCATCGTGGTCGCGGACTTTCCCGGTGAACACCACGACAGCGCCGTAATGCGATCCGGACACCGCCTCCTCGACCTCCGCTGGGTCCAGCGGCTGGTCGCTGATCCGGGCGAGCCGGACCGTAGCCTCAGCCGTTGTCATGACTTCCACCTCCGGCGACTTGTGCGAGCAGATGATCCAGCAGCGGTTCCAGCACCGCGATGCCGTCTTTCACGCCGCCCGGCGACCCGGGCAGATTCACGATCACCGAGCGTCCCGCGAGTCCCGCCACGCCGCGGCTCAGCGCCGCCAGCGGGAACTTCGCGGTGCCGCGCTGCCGGATCGCCTCCGCCACACCGGGTAGTTCGCGATCGAGCAAGGCGAGGGTGGCCTCCGGGGTGGCGTCGGTGGGGGAGGCGCCGGTCCCACCGGTGCTGATGACCAGTGCGGGTTCGAAGCGCAGCGCGTCGGCGAGTCCGAATTCGATCTCGGCGTCGGCGTAGACCAGCGGGCCCCGCACCGAGAAGCCGAGGCCGGACAGCCAGTCCACGAGCACCGGACCGGTGGTGTCGACGCGGGTGCCCGCCGCGACCCCGGTCGACGCGACCAGCACCACGGCCGAGCGTTCCTCCTCGTCGAATTCGGGCTCGGCGTAGTCGGCGGTGACCGGCTCGTCCTCGCTCTCGTCCGAGGCCGCGTCGTCGGGGCGCTCCCAATGACCGTGTTTGCCGCCTTCTTTGGTCAGCAGGCGCACGCCGGTGAGTACTGCCGCGGGGTCGACCGCCTTCACCATGTCGTGCAGGGTGAGACCCGCGACCGCGACCGCGGTGAGCGCCTCCATCTCGACACCCGTCGGACCCTTGGTCTTCGCGGTGGCCTCGATGGTGATGGCGGTGTCGGTGAAACCGAACTCCACCCGCACCGACGACAGCGCCAGCTGATGGCACAGCGGGATCAACTCGGAGGTCTTCTTCGCCCCCGCGATGCCCGCGATGCGGGCGGTGGACAGCACGTCCGCCTTCGGCATGTCGTCGGCCCGTACCAGCGCGACCACCTCGGCCGTGGTGCGCAACTCGCCTGCCGCGACGGCGATCCGGGTGGTCTCGCTCTTCGCGCTCACATCGACCATGCGGGCGCGACCTTCGTGGTCGACATGGGACAACTCGCTCATAAGGTCCACACTCGCACAACCGCGCCCGCGGGCAGAGCGGTGACCTCGGCGGGTACATCGATCAGCACGTCGGCTTTCGCCATGGCCGCCACGAGATGCGAGCCCGGACCGGACACCACCTCGACCGCACGCGGCCGTCCGGACGCGGCCGACTCACTCGAGTGCCCACGGATCAGCCTCCCCCGCAGGAACTGACGCTTGCCCTCCGGCGAGCGCGGCACGGCGTTGAACAGGGGGAGCTCGTAGGTGTCCACCTCGGGCAGACCGGCGAGGCGCCGCAGGATCGGGCGGGCGAACACCTCGAACGACACCATCGTGCTGACGGGGTTGCCGGGGAAACTGAGCACCGGCACACCGTCGACGACGGTCAGCCCTTGCGGGCCGCCCGGTTGCATCGCGACCGAGCCGAACCGTCCGCCCATCGGTTCGAGCACGTCCTTGACCACCTCGAAGTCGCCCTTGGACACACCACCGGAGGTGAACACCACATCGGCGCGCTCCATCGCGTCCGACAGCAGCCCGCGGAAACGCGCCGGATCGTCGGTACTGTGCGCCACCGAGACGACCTCGACGCCGTTCGCGGTGAGCGCCGCGGCGAGGGCGACGCCGTTGGAGTTGTAGATCTGGCCGGGGCGCAGCGGCTTTCCGGCCGCGACCAGCTCGTCGCCGGTGGTGATCACCGCGCCGCGCACCGCGCGGAAGACCGCCACCGCGGACAGCCCGACCGCGGCCAGGGCGGCGACATGCCGGGGCGCGAGCGTGATGCCCGCCCGTGCGAGCAGGTCACCGGTCCGGACGTCCGTGCCCGGTTCCCGCACGAATTCCCCCGCGCTGCGGCCGCGCTCGATGGTCACCGTGCCGTCGCCGACGCGGGTGTCCTCCACCGGAACCACGCAGTCCGCGCCGGGCGGGATCGGCGCACCGGTCATCACCTTCATCGCCGCACCGGGCGGCAGCGGCGCGCGGCCGGCGGCTCCCGCCGCGACGACGCCTGCCAAAGGCAGGGTGACCGGCGCGACCAGCACCGATTCGGCACGCACCGCGTACCCGTCCATCGCGGAGTTGCGGAACACCGGCAGATCGATCGGCGAACGGACGTCTTCGGCCAGCTGCCTGCCCAGCGCCCGCGGCACCGCGACGGACTCGACCGCGCGCGCGGCCAGTGGCCGCAGCAGCTGTTCGATGCTGTCGCGATAGTCGTCGACGGGCCTGGCCGAGACGCCGGCGGGCCGAGGGTTCATGCGAGTCAGCCTAATGGGTGCGGTCGGGCGTAGTCCGTCCTCAGCCTGCGCATGGCCGGAGCGAAGGCGGAGGTACGCCTAACGCCCGGTCCGGGCGGTTCTCCGCCTCTGCCGCCATGCGCAGGTCGCCGGACGCCGTGGCAAGGCCTCACCGCCTGTCCGCGGCCGAAGTGAGCCGAAATCGAGCATTCCGCCCGCGAACGAATTGGGGCAGGCGGTCATAATGGACGTGTGACTCTGGTCGAGATCGGGATTCCGGCCGTGCGTTCCGGGCGTCCCTCGCTCGCCGGCCGTCCCGACACCCCCTATTTGCTGGATCGTTTCGGACGCGTCGCCCGCGACCTACGTGTGTCCATCACCGAGAAGTGTTCGCTGCGCTGTACCTATTGCATGCCGGAGGAGGGGCTGCCGGAGATTCCCCGGCACGAACTGCTCACGGTGGACGAGATCGTCCGGCTGGTGCGCCTCGCGGTGCTGGAGCTGGGGGTGCGCGAGGTCCGCTTCACCGGGGGCGAGCCGCTGATGCGCCGCGACCTGGAACAGATCATCTCGGGCTGTCATGCCGAGGTGCCGCACATCCCGCTGGCCATGACGACCAACGGCATCGGGCTAGAGCACCGCGCGATCGGCCTCGCCGCCGCCGGTCTGCACCGGGTGAACGTCTCGCTGGACACCGTGGATCGGGCCGGTTTCGCGCGGTTGACGCGCCGCGACCGCCTCGAATCGGTGTTCGCGGGCATCCGCGCCGCCCGCGCCGCCGGGCTGGCCCCGGTGAAGGTCAACGCCGTCTTGATGCGGGAGACCCTCTCCGGCGCGCCCGATCTGCTGCGCTGGTGCCTGGACGAGGGCTGTGAGCTGCGTTTCATCGAGGAGATGCCGCTGGACGCCGACCACGAGTGGGCCCGCGCCAACATGGTCACCGCCGCCGAACTGCTCGACGTGCTCGGCGCCCGGTTCTCCCTCGACGAGGTGGGCCGCTCCGATCCGTCGGCGCCCGCGGAGAAGTGGCTGGTCGACGGCGGGCCCGGCACCGTGGGCATCATCGCCACGGTGACCAGGAAGTTTTGCGACACCTGCGACCGCACCCGGCTCACCGCGGACGGCATGCTGCGCTCCTGCCTGTTCAGCGACCAGGAATTCGACCTGCGCCAGGCACTGCGCTCCGGCGCCGACGACGAGGAACTCGCGACGCTCTGGCGCGGTGCGATGTGGAACAAGTGGGCCGGTCACGGCATCGACGCCGAGGGCTTCGTCCCGCCGGAGCGGACGATGGGAGCCATCGGTGGTTGAGATCCGCTACTTCGCCGCGATCGCCGACGCCGTCGGCAAGGACGGCGAGACGCTCGACCTCCCGGCCGGAGCGACGGTGGCCGACTTGCGCGCGACCCTGGCGGCGGCCTACGGCCCGGACCTGGACAAGATGTTGTCGGTGTGCGCCTACCTGGTCGGTGACGAACTCACCCGAGATCCCGCGGTCGCGCTGAGCCCGCGCGTCGACGTCCTGCCACCCTTCGCGGGCGGCTAGGCGGCGCGTTCACATCCAGCGCCGCCACGACCAGCTGTGCCAGGTGTCGATGAGGTGCGCGGTTTTCGTGAGCGACGACGCTGCACGGCGGCGCTCCTCGCCGGACGCCGAGGTCCCCCCGAAGGGCTAGCGCCACCAGGTGTCCAGCGGCGTCACCGGGACGGTGCGCTTGTGACGGGTGTTGTGGAAGATGCTCTCCAGCCGTTCGGCGACCTCGGGGGTCACCTCCTTGCCCTCCAGGTAGTCGTCGATCTCGCTGTAGCGCAGACCGAGCGCTTCCTCGTCGGGCAGGGCGGGCCGGTCGTCCTCCAGATCGGCGGTGGGCACCTTGGACCAGATGCTCGGGGGCGCGCCGAGTTCCTGGAGCAGGGCGGCGCCCTGGCGCTTGGTCAGACCGGTGAGCGGGGTCAGGTCGACGCCGCCGTCGCCGTACTTGGTGAAGAATCCGGTGACCGCCTCGGCCGCGTGGTCGGTGCCGACCACGAGCAGATTCTCCTGCCCGGCCAGCGCGTACTGGATCACCATGCGTTCGCGCGCTTTGATATTGCCGCGCACGAAGTCACGCAGCTGGTGGACCTGCAAGGCGGACGCCGCCTCGGCGGCCGCGGCGTTCGCGCTGGGCCGGACGTTGACCACGACCTGCCGGTCGGGCCGGATGAACGTCAGGGCGGTGCGCGCGTCGGCCTCGTCGGCCTGGACGCCGTAGGGCAACCGCACGGCGAGGAAGGTCGCGTCCACGCTGTCCGCGCGCAGTTCTTCGGCCGCGAGCTGGCACAACCGGCCCGCGAGAGCGCTGTCCTGTCCGCCGCTGATGCCGAGGACGAAACCTCGTGCGGGAGTCGCGTTCAGATAGTCCTTGAGGAAATCGACCCGGCGGCGGATCTCTTCCTTCGGTTCGATCGTGGGCCGGACGCCCAATTCACTGATGATCTGTGCACGCAGGTTCCCCATGGCGCCCGAGTCTACTGGCGGCTCAGCGGGCGACGACGCGCCGAACGACGAGCTCCCAGTTGTCGCCGATCTGCTCGCGGGTGAAGCCGAGCACTTGCATCTGGTGCATGACCAGCGCTGCGCCGAGCATCGCCAGCAGCCAGTCGGCGACCAGCGCGACCTCCCCGGGCACGTCGGCCTGCCGCAACAGCATCACGACGTGCGCGCGCTGTAGTCCGTACGGTCCACCGGAATAGCGTTCGCTCGCCTCGCCGAGCTCGGCGGCGCGGTGTAGCTCGCCTGCCACCTCGATGTCCAGGAGCCTGGCCCGCCCGAAGGCGACCAGTCGTTCCACCGGGGGCGCGCCCGGTCCGAGCGGCGGCGGCCCGAAGATGAACGACTCCTGGTACTTCCGCTCCGAGTGGTCCAGCAGCGCGAGCAGCAGGCCGGATCTGCTTCCGAACCGCCGGAACACCGTGCCCTTGCCGACCCCGGCGCGTTTGGCCAGCGCGTCCATGGTGAGGCTGTCGACGCCGTGCTCTCGCACCAGTTGCTGCGCCGCGTCCAGGAGCAGTTGACGGTTGCGCGCCGCGTCGGCGCGCTCGGCGGGCTCCGAGGTGCCCGGCAATGGCGTGCCGACGTCGAGCAGCCGAGGTGCGCCATCGGTCGACGCGTCCGGTGTGGGGTAGTTCACAGCGCTCACGCAGGCTCCGCGGGAAGTAATCGGACCATGGTCCGGTTAGTGTGTGGTGAACGTACGGACACCACCTCATCAGTACACCAGGAGTCGTCATGAGCCAGACCCGCATTCTCGCACTCGTCGGCAGCCTGCGCGCCGCGTCGGTCAACCGGCGGCTCGCCGAGGCCGCGGCGCACAGCGCGCCGGAGGGTGTCGAGGTCACTCTCTACGAAGGGCTCGCCGACATCCCGTTCTACAACGAGGACATCGATGTCCCCGGCTCCGTCCCCGCGGCCGCTCAGGCGCTGCGCGACGCGGTCGCCGAGGCGGACGGCCTGCTGGTGGTGACCCCGGAATACAACGGCACGCTGTCGGCGGTGCTGAAGAACGCGATCGACTGGGCTTCCCGTCCCTACGGCGCGGGAGCGATCAAGAGCAAGCCCACCGCCGTGGTGAGCGCATCGATCAGCCCGAACGCCGCCCAGTGGGCACACGGCGACGCGGTCAAGGCGCTGGGCGTGGCGGGCGCGCGGGTGGTCGAGTCCGCGCACCTGCACTTCGGGGTCATCGGCGAGCGGTTCGGCGCCACGCATCCGCGTGACGATGCCGAGGCGCTGACTCAGCTGGCCGGTACGGTGCGCGACTTGGTGGAGGCCACGCGCGGCGAATTGGCGTCGGTGTAAGCTCCTTCTCCGGTCTGAACGAGGGCCATCGCTGCGGGGCGCAGCGGTGGCCCTCTTCGTTTGCCGGAAAGTTTGCTGAAAGTAAGCTGACGCGCCGTGGAGTGATCTGCGCCACTGTTTTGTGTCGGGGTGAATCGAGCGTACTGGTACTTCTCTCGATGGAATTTCATCAATGTGACTCGCTACATGTCGTGTTGTAGGAATCTGTCGGCCACTAGGTGTAGTGTCTTCGGTACTGGAAGACGGCGAGAGACCTCACTCGGCACGAGTCGGCCACAGGTGGCTGATCAGGGGATTCGAGCTCGGATCCAGGAGTTTGCGCAGCATACGTCGGATCGTGAATTGCAACGGATCACAGGCTGTGGATCAGGCACAAGGAGAGAGGGACATCAATGACCGTCACCGTGTACACCAAGCCCGCTTGCGTCCAGTGCAACGCCACCTACAAGGCCCTCGACAAGGCCGGGGTGGACTACGAGGTCATCGACATCTCGGAGAACGACGAGGCGCGTGACTACGTCATGGCACTCGGGTACCTGCAGGCGCCGGTCGTGGTGGCGGGGGACGATCACTGGTCGGGCTTCCGTCCCGACCGCATCAAGTCGCTCGCGACCGTGGCGGCCTGACGCTTCCACCGCTTCCGGTTCATCCGAGGGCGAGCGCTACGGCGCTCCCGAGAAGAGGAAGGCGACCATGTCGGAGACGACGGCGCTGGTCTACTTCTCCAGCGCTTCGGAGAACACGCATCGCTTCGTCGAGAAGCTGGGTCTCCCGGCGACTCGCATACCACTGCACACCGCCGACTCGCTGCGCGTAGACCATCCGTACGTGCTGATCGTCCCCACCTACGGGGGCGGTCGGCACGTACTGGGGGGCGATCGTTCCGACAAGGACTTCGTGCCGAGGCAGGTCGCCAAGTTCCTCAACGACCCGCACAACCGCGCGTTGCTGCGCGGGGTGATCGCGGCGGGCAACACGAACTTCG
The DNA here is from genome assembly GCF_044548645.1 of Nocardia sp. NPDC051929. Classification (NCBI taxonomy): domain Bacteria; kingdom Bacillati; phylum Actinomycetota; class Actinomycetes; order Mycobacteriales; family Nocardiaceae; genus Nocardia; species Nocardia sp. NPDC051929. The sequence continues at coordinate 311,337 of NZ_JBIUCG010000006.1, forward strand.
GCGACACCTTCTGCTACGCGGGCGAGCTCATCGCACGCAAGTGCGGGGTGCCGTACCTGTATCGCTTCGAACTCATGGGAACCGCTGAGGACGTCGAGCGCGTCCGAGAGGGATTGGGATTGTTTTGGCAACAGCAACGACAGCACCGGCCGGAAAGACAGCTCGCTTAGAGCAGCCCCCGGTCCGCGGCGGCGAGGCGGGCGAGGTCCTGGACTACCACGCCCTCAACGCGATGCTGAACCTGTACGGCCCGGACGGGGAGATCCAGTTCGACAAGGACCGTGAGGCCGCCCACCAGTACTTCTTGCAGCACGTCAATCAGAACACCGTCTTCTTCCACAACCTGGACGAGAAGCTGGACTACCTGATCGAGGAGAACTACTACGAGGCCGAGGTTCTCGAGCAGTACAGCCGCGCGTTCATCAAGAAGCTGTTCAAGCAGGCCTACGCCAAGAAGTTCCGGTTCCCCACCTTCCTCGGTGCGTTCAAGTACTACACCTCGTACACGCTGAAGACCTTCGACGGCAAGCGCTACCTGGAGCGGTTCGAGGACCGGGTGTGCATGGTCGCGCTCACGCTCGCCGCCGGTGACGAGGCGCTGGCGGGCCAACTGGTCGACGAGATCATCGAAGGCCGTTTCCAGCCGGCCACCCCGACCTTCCTGAACTCGGGCAAGAAGCAGCGTGGCGAGCCGGTGTCGTGCTTCCTGCTGCGCATCGAGGACAACATGGAGTCGATCGGGCGCTCGATCAACTCCGCGTTGCAGCTGTCCAAGCGCGGCGGCGGAGTGGCGCTGCTACTGAGCAACATTCGCGAGCACGGTGCGCCGATCAAGAAGATCGAGAACCAGAGCTCGGGCGTCATCCCGATCATGAAGCTGCTCGAGGACTCGTTCTCCTACGCCAACCAGCTCGGCGCGCGGCAGGGCGCGGGCGCGGTCTACCTGCACGCGCACCACCCGGACATCTACCGGTTCCTGGACACCAAGCGGGAGAACGCGGACGAGAAGATCCGCATCAAGACGCTCTCGCTGGGCGTGGTCATCCCGGACATCACCTTCGAGCTGGCCAAGAAGAACGAGGACATGTACCTGTTCTCGCCGTACGACGTGGAACGCATCTACGGCAAGCCGTTCGCCGACATCGACGTCACCGAGAAGTACTACGAGATGGTCGACGACAAGCGCATCCGCAAGTCGAAGATCAAGGCGCGCGAGTTCTTCCAGACCATCGCCGAGTTGCAGTTCGAGTCGGGTTATCCGTACATCATGTTCGAGGACACGGTGAACCGGGCGAACCCGATCGCGGGCAAGATCACCCACTCCAACCTGTGCTCGGAGATCCTGCAGGTCTCCACGCCGTCGGAGTTCAACGACGATCTGTCCTATGCCAAGGTGGGCAAGGACATCTCCTGCAACCTCGGGTCGCTGAACATCGCCAAGACGATGGACTCACCCGATTTCGCGCAGACCATCGAGGTGGCCATCCGGGCGCTGACGGCGGTGTCGGACCAGACCCACATCTACTCGGTGCCCTCCATCGAGCAGGGCAACAACCTCTCCCACGCCATCGGCCTCGGGCAGATGAATCTGCACGGCTACCTGGCGCGCGAACGGGTCCACTACGGGTCCGAAGAGGGCATCGACTTCACCGACATCTACTTCTACACCGTGGTCTATCACGCGATCCGGGCGTCGAATCGGATCGCGATCGAGCGCGGTACGTACTTCGGCGGCTTCCCCGAATCGAAGTACGCCAGCGGTGAGTACTTCGACAAGTACACCGATCAGGTGTGGGAGCCGAAGACCGAGCGCGTCCGGCGACTGTTCGCCGACGCGGGCGTGCACATCCCGACCCAGGACGACTGGCGCGAGCTGAAGGCCTCGGTCATGGAGCACGGCATCTACAACCAGAACCTGCAGGCGGTGCCGCCGACCGGATCGATCTCCTACATCAACCACTCCACCAGCTCCATCCACCCGGTGGCGTCGAAGATCGAGATCCGCAAGGAAGGCAAGATCGGGCGCGTCTACTATCCGGCGCCTTACATGACCAACGACAACCTCGAGTACTACGAGGATGCCTACGAGATCGGCTACGAGAAGATCATCGACACCTACGCCGCGGCCACCCAGCACGTGGACCAGGGCCTGTCGCTGACGTTGTTCTTCAAGGACTCCGCCACCACCCGCGATCTCAACCGCGCCCAGATCTACGCCTGGCGCAAGGGCATCAAGACCCTCTATTACATCCGGCTGCGCCAGATGGCCTTGGAGGGAACAGAAGTCGAAGGTTGCGTCTCCTGCATGCTGTAGTTCGGGTTGCGAACAGGGCCTCCGGAAGGGGGCCCTTTTCGCATTCCGCGGCCGCTGAGATCGCGCACTCGCCTACGCTCGAAGCGCAACCCCATCCTGCGCTCTTCCTCGCATCGCGTGCGGTAGGCCGTCAGCGCCTGGAATAAGCTGGGGCAGAAGCGATCCGGTAGTGATGGGAACGACGATGACCGATCTCGGCGGCAATGGGAAGCCGCTCAGGGCGATTCACGACGCGAGCGTGCCGAGCAGCGCTCGAATATACGACTATGTGCTGGGTGGGAAAGACCACTATCAAGTGGATCGGGACGCGGCCGAGAAAGTGATCGCGGCGTTTCCCACCACCAGGGTCGCGGCTCGGCAGAACCGGTCGTTCATGCACCGTGCGGTGAACGCGCTGACCGAGTTGGGCGTGACGCAGTTCCTCGATGTCGGCACCGGCATCCCCACCGAGCCGAACCTGCACCAGGTGGCGCAGGCGCCGACGCCCGAAGCGCGGGTGGTCTACGTGGACAACGACCCGATCGTGCTGACCCATGCCCGCGCCCTGCTCACCGGCACGCCGGAGGGCCGCACCGCGTACGTCGACGCCGACCTGAAGGACCCCGCGGCGATCTTGTCCGCGCCCGAACTCCGCGAGACCCTGGACCTGGAGCGCCCCGTGGCGCTGAGCCTGGTCGCCGTGCTGCATTTCCTGGCCGAAGAGCAGGACCCCTACGGGATCGTCGAGACATTGATGGATGCTCTCGCGCCGGGATCGTTCCTCGTGGTCTCGCACATCACCGCCGACCTCGAACCGGAGATGATGACCGACGCACTCGACGTGTACCGGCAGAGCGGGGTCTATGCCCAGACACGCACGCGGGACGAATTCGCCCGCTTCTTCACCGGGTTGGAACTATTGGACCCGGGAATCGTCGTCACCAATCAATGGCGTCCGCAGGGCGAGTCGCCGTCTTGGCTCGACTCGCAAGTGAACTGCTGGAGCGCGGTCGGCCGTAAGGTGTGGTAGGCGGACCTTCCCGGGGCAGGAATCACGGAGGCTCGGTGCTCGTGAGTCCTGCCCCGCGTGATCAGCTCAGGGCCGGGAGCACTTCGCGTTCGAAGAGTTCGATGCCGGAGGTGTCGTAGGCGGCTTCGGGGAAGTTGAAGATGGCGTAGCCGAGGCCGAGGTCGCGGACCCGGCGCAGGTTCTCGGCGATCTGCTCGGGGGTGCCGGTGGCGGCGCCGCTGTTGTACAGCTGCTCGAAGTAGGACTTGGCCGCGTCGGCGCCGATGACGGGCGTCAGGCGGGCTTTCAGCGCCTCCAGGCGATCCTCTACTTCGGCCTGCGTGGAGCCGATGACGACATTGAAGTTGGAACTGCGGACGATCGCGTCGAAGTCGGTGCCGACGTCGGCGCAATGCGCGCGCAGCACCTCGGACTTGTGGGTGAACTCGTCGGGATTGCCGCTGAAGTTGGTGTACTGGGCGTATTTCGCCGCGATGCGCAGCGTCTTCTTCTCGCCTCCACCAGCGATCCACAGCGGAATCCCGCCCTGCTGGAGGGGAAGCGGGCGCACGATCGCGCCGTCCACCTGGTAGTACTTGCCGTCGAGGGTGGCCGAACCGGTGGTCCACGCCTGCCGGAAGATCTGCACGCCTTCGTCGAGGCGGCCCAGCCGTTCGCCCGCGGACGGGAATCCGTAGCCGTAGGCGCGCCACTCGTGTTCGTACCAGCCACCGCCGATGCCCATCTCGACGCGTCCGCCGGAGATCAGGTCGACCGTCGCGGCCACCTTGGCCAGATAGGCCGGGTTGCGGTAGCTGATCGCGGTACACATCTGGCCCAAGCGGATACGCGAGGTGGTCGCGGCGAACGCCGACATCAGCGACCACGCTTCGTGCGTCGCCTCCTCGGTGGGCACCGGAACGGTGTGGAAGTGGTCGTACACCCACAGCGATTCCCACACCGGGTTCGCATCGGCACGCTGGGCGAGGTCTCGCATCACCCCCCATTGGTCCGCCGGATCGATGCCCACCAGATCGAGCCGCCAACCCTGCGGGACGAAGATGCCGAAGCGCACGAATATCTCCTTCGTGTGTACCCGAAACGGCCGCGGCGAGCGCCGCGGCCTCTACCTCACTGTTACCAGTGCGCCGCGCGCTGGCAACCGTTCGGCGCTCGACGCATCGAATTGATGCGATCGCCCTAACCGAATGGGCCATTCCGGAAGGCTGCTCACCAACAGAATTCGCTGGCGATATATGGAGGGCGAATGTCGCACGCTGGAACAAAGAAAACGCAGCCTCGGCTCGGCGTCGATTTCGGCCGGGTCATCCAGGAGGCCGCTCTAGCGCCCGGGGACGAGGACACGGTGTTCCTCTCCGGCGGGCTCGAGGAGGCGCTGCGCACGCCGCCCAGCGTGGGCGCTTTCGAGGTACTGCCGCGCCTGGTCCGGCGGTTCGAGGGGCGCGCCTGGGTGATATCCAAATGTGGCCCGCGGATCGAGCAGCGCACCCGCCAGTGGCTCGATCACCACGACTTCTACGACCGCACCGGGATCGCCCGGGAGAACGTGCGCTTCTGCCGTGCCCGGGCGGACAAGGCGGTGCACTGCGCCGAACTCGGCATCACGCACATGATCGACGATCGCGTCGACGTTCACCGTGCGCTGCGTGAGGTAGTGCCGCACCGATTGCTGTTCGGCGCGCAGTCGGAGCCGGTCCCCGAGTGGGTGCGACACGTCCCGACCTGGGAGGACGCGGAGCGGGCCGTGCTGGAGACGACGGATCGGTTTCCGCGGGCGCACCTGTAGTCCGGTGCGCGGGGCCGGGAGCCGGTTTCCGGTTCGAGCGCTTCGGCTCGCGTGCTGTGACCGCACGAAATCGGCCGGGAGCTCGCGCGCCCGGCCGATCGCGTCTGTTCGATCCCTACGCGCCGGTGAACTTCTCACCGGCGACGGACTTCGACGGCTCACCGTCGACGCCGACCGGGATATCGCCCTCGAGGGTGGTGCGGTACAGCACCCGGGTGACATCGAGGTGGTCCAGATCGCTCGGGGCGAGATGCGCGGTGACCCGGTTGTCCCAGAACGCGATGCTGCCCTTCTGCCAGCGGAAGCGGACCGTGTAGGCGGGGTGGGTGACCTCGTCGAACAGCAGCTTCAACACCGCGTCGCTCTGGTTCGGGGTGAGCCCGACGATCCGGGTGGTGAAGCCGGGGTTGACGAACAGCGCCCGCTCACCGGTCACCGGGTGCACCCGGACGACCGGGTGCTCGGTGACCAGCGGCGCGGCCGCGACCTTCTTCGCGTAGTCGCTGTCGGAGTTCCAGGCCGGCCTGTTGCCGCCGAAGCGGTGCTCGGCGCGCAGCCCTTCGGCGAAGCGCTTGAGCGACTCGGGCAGGTTCTCGTAGGCGGCGACGAGGTTCGTCCAGCCGGTGTCGCCGCCGCGCTCCGGGGCGATCTCGGCGCGCAGAATGGAGGCCGCGGGCGGGTTGATCAGCGCGGAGACATCGGTGTGCCAGTGGTTGGTGTAGCTGTGCTTGCGCACACCGAACCGCTTCTCGTACAGCCGGCTGTCGACCGCGAGGATCTCCGGGTACTCCGTCGGCGCGTCGTCGTCGTACGGGTGCGACGGCGTGACCGCGCCGAAGCGGCGGGAGAAGGCGATCTGCTGTGCGTGATCGATGTGCTGATCGCGGAAGAACAGCACCTTGTAGGTGTGCAGCGCGTCGGTGATGGCCTCGACCTGCTGGTCGGTCAGCGACTCACGGAGATCGACGCCGGAGATCTCGGCGCCGATGTGCCCGGCGACGGGAGCGACGTGCACCGCGCCATCGGTAGCGGTCGAGACGGGGGATTCGTGTACAGCGGTCATCGGAAGAACTCATTTCGGATCAGAGGATCGGGCCGGCGGCAACCGGAGATGCGGGGTCTGCGGCAAGGCGACAAGCGCTGCCGCAGACGCGCATGAAGTCGACGACGCGACGTTTGGTCAGCGCCTGCACGACGACTGCCTTCCGAGCGCGGGGTGGGCGGGCACGGTTATCAGGCGTTCGCCGGGGCGCGCCACCGCGACAGGCGGCGTTCCAGGGCGACCAGCAGGCCGTTGAAGGCGAGGCCGAGCAGCGAGATGGCGAGGATGCCCGCGTACATGTTCGGGATCGCGAAGTTCTGCTGCGCGGCGGTGATCAGATAGCCGAGACCGGCTCTGGCTCCGAACATCTCGGCGGCCAGCAGCACGAGGATCGAGCTGGCGGCGGCCATCCGCAGGCCGGTGAAGATGGACGGCAGCGCCGCGGGCAGGATCACCTTCTGGAACAGCCGCAACGGCGAGAAACCGAGGGAGGCGGCCGATTTGACGAGCAGCGGATCGACGGTGCGCACGCCGGTGATGGTGTTCAGCAGAATCGGGAAGAAGCTCGCGTAGACGACGATGGCGACCTTCGAGGTCTCGCCGATGCCCAGGATCAGCAGGAACACCGGCAGCAACGCCAGCGCCGCGGTGTTGCGGAACAGTTCGAGAATCGGGTTCAGGAAGTCCGCGACCGGCTTGTACCAGGCGATCGCGATGCCCACCGGAATGCCGGCTACCAACGCGAGCGAGTACCCGGCCAGCGAACGGTTCAGGCTCGCGGAGATGTGGGTCCACATCTCCCCGCTCGCCACCAGGTCGGCGAACGCCTGGGCGACCACCGAGAACGGCGGCAGGAATACCTCGTCCACCAGGCCGAGGGTCGGGGCGAGCTGCCACAGCAGCAGGAACAGGGCGATGACGACGGTCGGTTTGAACACCCGCCAGGCCAACCGGCTCACCGCGCGGATGGCTTGTGTTCCGGCGGAGGGCGCGGTCTCGGCCCTGCGCACCTGGGCGGGCCGGGCCTGCGCGGCCGCGCTCTCCCGTACCGGCCGCTCGCTCAGCTGAATGGCACTAGACATTGGCCGTCCTCTCGGTGGTGGATTCGACGTCGGCCGTGTGGTCGGACAAGGACTTCAGTTCCAGGCTCGCGGCCCGCTGGACCTCGCTGTGCAGCAGCGTCCAGATCTCGTGGCGGTAATCCCGGAAGCGTTCGGAGGAGCGGATGTCGTCGTCGGTTTCCCGGTCGATCTCGACGTCGACGATGGCCTTGATCCGCCCGGGTCGTGAGGTCAGCACGGCCACCCGCTGGCCCAGGTACACCGCCTCATCGATGCCGTGGGTGATGAACAGGACGGTCTTGCCGGTGGCCCGCCAGATGCGCAACAGTTCGTCCTGCAACGACTCCCGGGTCTGCGCGTCGAGCGCGGCGAACGGCTCGTCCATCAGCAGCACCTCGGGATCGAACGCGAGACTGCGCGCGATCGCGACGCGCTGTTTCATGCCGCCGGACAGCTCGTGCGGGTAGCGGTCGCCGAAACCGGCTAGCTGTGATGTCCAGGGAGGTTGTCCGGCCTACTCACTGTGGTGAGTCCGGCTGACAGGTGAAGGCCTCCGGCTGTGAAGTGGAGCTGTCTAGGAACC